>NZ_JABSUV010000006.1:0-188261 GCF_013284275.1 Brevibacillus sp. HB2.2 | reverse complement strand
TCATAAAGCAGAGAGCCAATAGGTTCTCTGTTTTTTTTGCTTTTAGGAAAGCAGAACTATTTTTACTTGAGACAAAAGTATGAAGGCTTATCCAATAGCTGAATAGATAAGCCTTTGTTCAATACAGGTATAAATGTTTGTCGAAAGCTGTCTGACGTTTTCTATGGTAGCAACATATGTTTTCGTGTACAGTAAAACTAAGGTCGCTTACCGATGAAATAATTGGTAACGGATCTCTTGCCTTGCCTCCTGCGTTGTCAGGGGGCTTTTTTGCGTGATACAAAAGAGAGCTACCTATCGAGCTTCCATTCGCGGACCAACTTCCTGGGCATTTGCAATCGGCAGAGAAACGATAAAGCGTGTGCGTTTTTCATTGGAATCACAATGGATCGTGCCTTGATGCTTTTCGATAATATTTTTACAGATGGACAAGCCAATACCCGTCCCATTTTGTTTAGTCGTAAAGAATGGTTGGAAGAGATTTTCCACGATCTCGGGTGAAATCCTTTCGCCGTTGTTTTCCACACTCAAATAGAGCCAACCATCTGAAGAAGTGGAGATGACATGAATATACTTGTCTGTACGATTTTGCACGGCGTCAATGGCATTGTTTAATAGATTGACGACAACTTGCTTCAAGCCTTCTTCATAACATGCGAGTAAGCAGGGGTGGATTTGTTTTTCAAAACGTATGTTTTCTCCCACGAGGCGAGGGGTAATCAGCATCTCTACTTCTTCAAGCAGTTCTTCTACTTGAACGGTTTTAAAAATTTCATCGAGAATTGGTTTTTTGGAAAAGCTGAGGAATCCGGTCAGTTGCCGATGTAAATTCTCAAACTCATGCATGACGACTTGGATATACGTCTGAAGCTGGGCCTGTTCCTGTGTAGACTCGCCGATCAGCTTCAAGAACCCTTCAATGGCGCACAACGGATTGCGCAGCTCATGAGCCATATTAGCGGCAATTTTTCCGAGCATGGTCAGTTTGTCGTTATGCAAATAGGAGATCGTTTCTTCCTTCTGGACTAGCTCTTTATTTATCATTTGTTCAAAGTGATAAACAGCCCAGAATACACTTTCATCCATGGCCTTGCCCAGTTGGCTTTCCAAATAGTGCATTTCTTGTGAGGAGAGGGACCATCTCTGTAATTCCGGTTGGAGAACCCGCCAGAATACATTCCGGTACAATTGATATGTGCGCAAAATGGAGGAGAAGGGGAATTCCTGAGAACGAAGCCACTCTCCCATATCTAATGCCCAAGTCTGCATGTCATGATCTACATCCTCAACCAGATAGCGAGCTAAGAGCACTGTTCGTTTTTCTGCAAAATCGCGAGGAATGGTCACGGGAATTTCCATGCTGCGAACAATTTCTTGCAGCCATATTGTGGTGATGCTTGGTGTTAAGTCTAAAATCTTCCTTGAAACATCATAAAGGTTTAGCGTCACGGTCTCCACCATCTCTTATCCACCCCACTAAAATCGTAAGGGAAAATACCTAATTTAGACAAGGTATAATTAGCCTGATTTCGCAATAAAATGCATTTTTTTCGGAAGTTTTTATCTACAAAATCCGCTGAAAACCGCCTTTTTTCGGAAAAATATTCAATCATGAGTCCGATTCCAGTCGCATAAAGTAGAATGGACGAACTTTATTGGACCAGGGAGGCAGGGATGGGCGAGTATTTTTGGCTGGGTCTTGTACACATCTTCATGATCGATCTGGTATTAAGCAGTGACAATGCAGTGGTCATAGGTATGGCCTGCCGCGGACTCCCTCAACAGGAGAGAAGAAGGGCAATTTTATATGGAACACTGGGTGCAATCCTCCTGCGAATTGTATTAACGGGAATGACTACCTGGATGCTGGATATTCCTCTCGTGAAGGCGATCGGGGGAATCTTATTGCTGTGGATCGCGTGTAAGCTGATGCTGGGTGAGAATGAAGAGCTCACAGACGTATCGCATAATCAGACAATTGGTCAGGCAGTCAGGACCATCATAGTAGCAGATTTTGTCATGAGTTTGGACAATGTTTTGGCAGTTGGTGGAGCAGCGCATGGCGATTTATGGTTAGTTTTGCTGGGGTTAGCGATGAGTATTCCGTTATTAATGTGGGGAAGTGTGTGGATCGCTCGCATGATGAATCGTTTTCCCAGTATGGTCATCATTGGCGGCGGAATTCTTACCTTTACAGCAGTGGATATGTGTCTGGAGGATCCGTATGTCTGGAAGTGGGTGAATCCTTTGCTTCTCAACCATATGTGGTTGCCCGTATTTGCTGCCGTAGTGGTCATGTTTTGGGGGCGGATGAAAAGGACGTAAAAGGTGAAAAGGATAGTGCATTCATGGGCATACTACAACAAAGGTCATGACCGTTTTGCGGAATGTAAGTGGTCACATCCAGCTGAATGAAAACATAGCGGGAAAGGAACTTTTTCGAAATGAATACAAGCCTCTTGATGCTATGGGGATACTGGGATGAAATCTATCAGCGCTGCACCAGACTTACTTATATTGAGAAAGGGAACAATATATTTCGGGTTGTTGTTTTACGCTATCGGGGAGAACCACTCGTTACTACCGATAATTGCATCATTCATGATGGGGATTTGATTTTAAAGCTACATATACACAATTATTACTTTGCTACCCTGTGCAAAGGAGTGAAGGATGAGCTGCGCGTGGCTCTTCTTTTGCGAAGACATATCCTCCAATCATTGCCGAAGCTAGCCACATTCCTGGATTCGATGGAAAATAAAGATCAAATAAAAGGGATAGTGGGAACGACCATGCTGCATAAAGGGATAACACCTTTGGGCTTCTCGATTTCTGATGTGCCTATGACCTGGTTTTTTCGATACAAGCGATGGTACTTGCGTCTCATGCTCAGAATCGTGCATCCCAATGGAAAGCGGCGATTGCAATCATGGAATTATGAAATGCCCCTAAAGCGTGTTTATATGTCCAAGGAATTTTTACTCAATCGATATACTGAGGGCAAGCAGCCTCTAGGAGAGTCCTACTAATGGCAAAGCGGTTTCTGTTAGTGACAGAGGAATGGGCAGGGAGTGGTCACCGGATGGCTGCCGAGGCTCTGCAAGAAGTTTTACTGGAAAAGGAGGGGGCACGATCGGCGCGAGTGGTGGGAGGACTGAAAACCGCCAGTCCAGGCTTACGTGTGCTCTCTCATTTTTTTTATCGCAGTATGTTGCGCTACGGTCAACCTGTGTGGCAACGCATCTATGAACAGGAAGAAAGGCTGGGCAGTGCATTGACCAAAGCATTGGGATGGTGGCTATCCGCTAGATTAACGAATCAACTGTTGCTAGAAGAGAAGCCGGATGTCGTTATCGCTACGCATGCGTACTGTTTGTCCGCATTGGCAGAAGCGAAGAGAAGGGTGCCCCAGCCTTTCCAGCTCGTTTGTGTACCCACGGACTTCCATATTAATCGATTTTGGGTTCATCCAGAAATTGATGCGTACATGGTGGCACACGAGCAAATTGCGCAAATTTTAATCGATCGCTATGGGATTTCGCCTGAAAAAATCCATGTTTATGGCATTCCAGTTCGGCCAGCTTTTACTACAGCGCTCCATACCGACAAAGCGGCTTGGAAAAAACAGCTTGGACTTGTGCCAGATCAATTCACAGTACTGATTGGTGGGGGAGAAGGCGGTTATGGTGGCGTGGGACAGGTTGTACGAGAGTTGATGTTGGAAGAGCAACCTTTGCAGATCGTAGTCGTCACAGGGAAGAATGCAAGCCTGTACAAAAGACTGGAGAACTTGCTTAGTACCAAGAGCAATGGACATCGCTTTCTATTGAAAGGGTTTGAGCCGCAAATGTGGCAGTGGATTGGAGCGGCTGACGCCTATATAACGAAGCCTGGTGGCATTACGTGCGCGGAGTCACTTGCTCTTAAGACACCGCTGATTTTGTTCCATCCATTGCCCGGACAAGAAAAGCATAATTGTTCCTTTTTACTTAAGCAACAAGCAGCGATCTTGGCTGAAACACCGGTAGAAATCAAAGAAATCATCAGGTCATGGCGTCAGCCCGAAAAAAGAGATGCTTTTGCAGTAAATTTGGACAAGCTGGGGAGACCAGACGCGGTTTACCAAATTGCCCACACCCTTCTGCAATTGACAGACTAAAATTGGAAGAAAAATAGGACGCATGAACAAGCAAAACTTCACACATATTAAACTTACCAACGATGAGGAGGTGATATAGATGGCTAACAACAACAGTGGATCTCGTAACAACTTGCTGGTTCCTCAAGCAAACCAAGCTCTGGATCAACTGAAATACGAAATTGCATCCGAATTCGGCGTTCAACTCGGAGCAGACACCACTTCCCGTCAAAACGGTTCAGTTGGAGGAGAGATTACAAAACGTCTTGTCTCCTTTGCTGAGCAACAATTGGCTGGACGTGGCTAATCTCATAAGCTGGATGAAGGGAGGCACCTATGGTGTCTCTCTTTTTATTTTTCCAAGAAGAGGGAAATTATTGACAGATGAAGATGGAGCAGATCGCCGCATAAATAATGGGTGGAGGCGGATTCTATATGTGTTAGGAGGTGAGTGGATATGACAGTAGGAGCACAAGTGAAACAAACGCTTGCAAGCTTGAAAGGCGCACAAGCAGATTTTGAAACGTTTGCTCTTAGCACGCAAAACAAGAAGGCGAAGCAACTGTATTCGCAAGCAGCAGAGCAAACGCAATCCATCGTAGATAACCTCCAGCAGCGTGTAACGGAGCTGGAAAAGGAAGAACCGCAGTTTAAGGGATTCTAGGAAGTTTGGGAAAGGGAGAGGGACTTCCTCTCTCTTGGTTTTACTCTCTATAAAAATCACCTCAGGTGATGGAGGTGGCTTATGCCTGATTGGTCAATAATCCTTTTGCGCTCAATAGGCGCTGTTGCTTACTTATTTCTATTGACAAAGATCATTGGAAAAAGGCAGATCAAGCAACTTACATATATCGAATATATCGTCGGTATCAGCATCGGTTCGATTGCGGCCTTTATGGCAACCGAAATGGATGGGCCGGTCTACCATAGTTTAATTGGCATGGGGGTATTTGCGCTTTTTCCTTATTTAATGGAGTGGCTTTCCCTCAAGAGCAAGTTTCTCCGCGATCTATTTGAAGGGAAATCAACGGTTCTCATCAAGGAAGGCAAGATTTTGGAAGACAATCTGAAAAAGGAACGTTTGACTGCGGAAGACTTGATGGAACAATTACGAATCAAAAACGTGTTCCGAGTAGCCGATGTGGAGTTTGCATTGATGGAAACAAGCGGGGAAGTCAGTGTCCTCTTAAAATCAGAGAGTCAGCCAGTAACTCCCAAACACCTTGAATTGACAGTGGCTCCTTCGGAAGAGAATCAAGTGGTCATTATGGATGGGATGATCATGGACGAGCCGCTAGCAACAGCAGGTCTAAATCGCAGATGGGTTCGCACGGAGCTGCAAAAAGCGGGAGTGGCTTTGGAAAATGTTTTCCTCGGCCAAGTAGACAAAGGGGGAGACCTCTATCTCGACCTCTATGACGATAAACTGATGGTTCCTGGGGCCCAAGCGATGAAGCTGGCTTTTGCTACATTGAAAAAATGTCAGGCGGATTTGGAGCTGTATGCACTCAATACAAAAAATGAACAAATGAAGCGTACCTACCAAACCGATTCAGAACGGCTCCAACAGATTATCGATCAAGTAAAACCGTTCATGATACGGTAAAAAGGAGTGAGTGAGACATGGCAGACCAAAAAAAGAAAAAGCTGACCCCCGTCCAGCAAGAATATCAGCAATTGGCAAAGACGCACGAGCCTCCGCGACCGCTATTACGCAATTTTACCCGGGCATTCTTAGTGGGAGGCGGCATTTGTATGATCGGGCAAGGGATACAAGAAATGTTCATTCACTACTTCGATTTTACGGAGAAAACCGCTGGGAATCCTACAGTAGCTGTCTTGATCCTTCTTTCTGCTCTCTTGACCGGTCTAGGACTATATGACCGGATTGCCCAATGGGCTGGGGCAGGTACGAGTGTGCCAGTTACAGGTTTTGCCAACTCGATAGCATCTGCGGCCATTGAGCATCGCAGCGAAGGATTTGTGCTGGGGGTCGGCGGTAACATGTTCAAGCTCGCGGGGTCAGTGATTGTGTTTGGAGTGGCGGCGGCATTTGTCATTGGCTTGATCAAAACATTGTTTACGATGGGAGGATGACGGATGCGCCAAGGTCATCAGTCTTGGGTCTTTCCTTTAAAACCTGTCATTCTCGGGCACGCTGCGATTGGTGGGCCTTTTGAGGCTAAGGGACCGTTAGCCGAAGACTTTGATATCCTGCACGGTGACTTGATGATTGGACAAGACAGCTGGGAAAAAGCGGAGAAAGTCCTGCTGGAAGAAGCGTGCTCGAAAGCGGTGGAGAAAGCGGGTCTCACAAAAGAGCAAATAAACTTTATGCTTGCCGGGGATTTAATGAACCAGATCATATCTGCGAGCTTTTCGGCCCGGACGCTTTCGATACCGTTCCTGGGTATTTTCGGTGCGTGCTCAACAGCGATGGAAGGCTTGGCCCTGGCTGCTCTCATGGTAAATAGTCAAGCTGCTGATTACGTCTTGGCTGCTACCTCCAGTCACAATGGAGCTGCGGAAAAGCAATATCGTTATCCAACAGAGTACGGCTCTCAGAAGCCCCCTACAGCCCAATGGACAGTGACGGGAGCAGGGGCTGCTGTTGTAGCCAGTCAAGGTAAGGGACTGCGGATTGCGGGAGCTACCATTGGGCATGTAGTCGATATGGGGTTGACAGACCCATTCAATATGGGAGCAGCGATGGCACCAGCCGCATTATCCACGATTGAGTCGCATTTCCGTGACTTTCAGCTCCCTCACGACCATTATGATTTGATCGTAACAGG
The DNA here is from genome assembly GCF_013284275.1 of Brevibacillus sp. HB2.2. Lineage (NCBI taxonomy): Bacteria > Bacillati > Bacillota > Bacilli > Caryophanales > Paenibacillaceae > Brevibacillus > Brevibacillus sp. HB2.2. The sequence goes on along the minus strand of NZ_JABSUV010000006.1, from coordinate 181,328 downwards.
CGATTTAGGACGAACGGGCCATGCCATTTTATCTGAGCTGCTGCCCAAGCATCACATGCATATCCCACTAGAGCGTTATGTCGATTGCGGGAAACTCATTTATGGAGAAAATCCGAATGTGTGGTCGGGGGGGAGCGGATGTGGCTGTATCGCTACAGTGACCTACGGGCATCTACTACGGCGGATGAAGCAAGGAGAGTGGAAGCGGATCTTGCTGGTTGCGACGGGAGCCCTCTTATCTCCGTTGACCTTCCAGCAGGGAGAAAGCATTCCTTGCATCGCGCATGCCGTGGCTGTTGAGTCGGAGCAACTTGGAGAGTGATACCATGATGTTTTTGTGGGCGTTTCTCGTAGGAGGAACGATTTGCTTAATCGGTCAATTTCTCATGGATGTCGTCAAGCTAACACCTGCCCATACGATGTCCTCTCTTGTTGTCACAGGGGCAGTGCTAGACGGATTCGGTCTATACGAGCCACTGGTTAATTTTGCTGGAGCAGGAGCAACAGTACCTATCACGAGCTTTGGAAATGCACTCGTGCACGGGGCAATGGCGGAAGCGGAGAAGCATGGAGTCATTGGCATCATTACCGGCATTTTTGAAGTGACGAGTGCGGGTATTTCAGCAGCCATCGTCTTCGGATTTATCATGGCAGTCATGTTCCGACCTAAAGGATAAAGGCAGGTATATGTTTCCACTTGTGCCAAAATAATTGAATTGAACCTACTTTCGCCAACTTGTAGAATGGGTTGGGTAAAGGAGGGTACAATTTATGTGGTGGAGCAAGAAAGTAGTAACAACCTTGCTTGCTGCCTTTATGGCTGTAGCGTTTATTTTCCCGGCCGACTCCCTGGCAGCTACACAGATTCAGCGTGGTAGTGTGAACGGGGATGTATGGGATTTGCAGTATCGCTTGCAGATGCTGGGTTACTACGATTACAAATTGGATGGCATTTACGGAGCGAATACAACAAAGGCCGTCAGACAGTTTCAAAAAGCATACGGATTACAGATTGACGGTATCACTGGTCCAAATACATGGCGCGTTCTCAAGAAAGTGTCGGTAAATAAAGCGGAAATGCAGATGCTGGCGCAGCTGGTTTATTCGGAAGCACGCGGAGAACCTTATGAGGGCCAAGTAGCAGTAGCTGCGGTCGCGTTGAATCGTGTTCAGTCCAAAAACTTCCCCAATACGCTTGCGGGTGTCATCTTTGAGCCATTAGCGTTTACCGCTGTAGATGATGGACAATTCTGGATGACTCCTAACAAGACTGCTTACCAGGCAGCTTGGGATGCCGTGCGAGGATGGGACCCAAGCAACCATTCTCTTTACTACTTTAACCCTGTTACAGCGACCTCCGATTGGATTTGGTCCCGTACACAAGTGAAGAAGATCGGCAAACACATTTTTGCCGTGTAACCATTGTTCATGCAGCCCTTGAAACAGTCTTTGTCATGATGCTGTTCGAGGGCTTTCCTTTTTATTGGAAACTATTGTTCATTGTTTTTGCAAAATAGTTCGATAAAATGATACGAAAGGATTCGCATATTTCCCCATGGAGGTTGATGATGAAGAAACGGATGATCCTTGCCTCGCTGGTAGCCTTTATGCTCATAGGTACACCAGTTGTAGAGGCAGAAACAACTCACATGAACGAAACACCTTATGTAGACATTAGCGGCCATTGGGCAGAACAACAAATCAATCAACTATACATAGCCAACGTAATTGGTCAAAACGAATATTTTCGACCTGATGACAACGTGACATTAGGTGAACTGCTTACGATGTTTGTGAATGCCAAAGGAATTGAACCTCTTGGTAACAAGCAATCATCCTTTGCGGACGTACCGGCAAACAGCTGGCTGTCATCCTATGCCGAAACGGCCTATCGATTGGGAATTGTCCATGGGCAAAAGCAGGGGAATTACCTGTACTTACATCCAGATGCTCCCGTAAAAAGAGCAGAGCTCGCCTCTATTCTGATAAGAACGATGGGGGATAGCGGAGTAGTCAATAATTTGAAGTGGTCTACGACGATCCAGACATTGAACCAATACGCGGATGGGAGCAATGTAAACGAGAAAGAGCAACGCCCACTCGTTTATGCCATGCAAAACGGGTTAATGAGTGCTTATGAGGACGGTACATTAAAACCGGACAAGTATATGACGAGAGCCGAAGCAGCCACATACGCGGCCCTTGACTTGCTTCCGGATAAGCCGAAAACGACAAAAGCCCTCGCCAACGGAACACCTTTTCGCCAAGAAATAACGGTACAGACGACTGCTTACAGCTATACGAACGACAAGATCCTGTCGTATTTAGAGTATCCACTACGCGAAGGTGTTGTAGCGGTTGATCCAAATGTCATTCCGCTTGGTAAACACCTGTACATCGATGGTTACGGCTATGCAGTGGCAGCTGATATCGGTGGTGCGGTTAAGCAACGCCATGTGGATCTGTATCTTCCGACATTGAACGAAGCTGAAAATCATGGCCTGCAAAAAGGCGTCAAAGTATACGTCCTTGATTAATAAAAATGCTGAACATATTTCCTTCTCTTTCCACTCATACTAACGTGGAAGGGGTGGGATTTTTTCATGGTATGGGTGTTGTTAGGATTGCTTGGTTTATTTGTCCTACTAGTGATCACGCCAATAAAATTGACGTGTTTTTACAGTCGCGAGGGCGAAGATGATCAATTGGAAATTACGATAGCAGCTTGGGGTATCATTCGCAGGAAATACGAAATACCCGTTCTCCTTTTGAAAATGACAGAAGCTGGGCCTGAGCTTGTCGCAAAGGTGGAAACAATCCAGCATGGAAGCAAGCTTCGGGAAAAGGTCAAGGATTTTACGCGCAGGCAAGTGAAAAAATGGTACCGGAATTATCGGGATGTGCTGGAAAGAGTTCGTGACTTGCTGCCTTTGCTAAAAGACCTGTTCAAACAAGTTCGTTGTACGAAATTAGAATGGCATACGTTATTAGGCACAGGTCAGGCGGCTGAAACAGGGGCACTGACAGGACTGATCTGGGGTGTGAAAAGCCTGATTGTAGGAATCCTCTCCCACTCCATCTCCTTACAGACGATGCCGGCCATGAGTGTACAGCCTGTCTGGAACCAAGCACTTCTACATACGAAAGTTCAAGCGGTGTTGCATTTTTATTTGGGGCAGTTCGTTTTCTACGCGTTGAAAGTTTTTCTGCGGATTCGAAAAAGTAAGCAGCGAAAATGGCAAGCTGCACCGACGCGTGCCTAAAAATAAATGTGGTACCAAACATATTTATTCCTTTGTACAGGGTACATGCTCCGGATTTGTTGGGGGAATGATAAAACATGAAACAGATAGGAAGGAGGAGCGACAAATATGGCAGACCACCCGATTCAAGGCCTGATGAGAACAGCGATGGAAAATCTCAAGCAAATGGTGGACGTGAATACAATCATTGGTGATCCTGTTGAGACACCTGATGGTAGTGTCATTCTTCCGATCTCCAAGGTAGGATTTGGTTTCGCGGCCGGGGGTAGTGAGTTCCAATACGATCACCATCATAATGGGCACCAACACACTCAACAGCATGAACATACTGCTAACCCATTTGGAGGGGGTAGTGGGGGCGGTGTTTCCATCACACCTGTAGCTTTCTTGGTCGTTGGCAAACAAGGAATTCGTTCGATTCCGCTTGAAAATACGACTCATCTCTACGACCGGATTTTGGATTCTGTTCCGCAAATCGTGGATAAGGTTCAGGGGATGTTTACCAGATCGGATGATACTCCTGTTTATTCCAATACGACGATTATTGCCGGAGCAGAAGAACAAGATTTGGAAGACCTTATGGATCGAAAGTAAAACAAACACAAAACAGGTATGCTCCATAAGGGCATACCTGTTTTTTCAATAAGAGGCGTATGGCATTACCAGCGTTCGTTTACATACAAGCCTGTCTTCGCAGCATGTTGATAATGAAGGCTAGAGCTGGATGAGGCAATATAAGGATGGAGGGCCATCGCTTCTTCGTAGTAACGTGAAAAGGAGCCAAGGGGTTTGCTTTGCAATCCCAATGTACTTGCTCTGAATGCTTGGGCTACACGCTCCATTGTATTTGTATAGTCCACATCGCTGGTCTGTACGGCCTCCAGCCATTTCTCATCGTCCATTTCCAATTGTCCATCTGGTAACAGCCTGATTCCAAACGTTTGGAGTTTTTCCTCTTCGTCTTTTGCGACTTGAGCGAATGCATCCAGCTTTTGCGTCGTTAACGTATTTGCTTTTTCGGCAAGCAACAGCTGCAGACGATTGTATTTACTTACTAGCGAGTGTGTGCGCTCCTGTAATCGCTCAATGTCAGTTCCAGCCTCGTCATCTTTTCCCGCAATAATAAATTCGCGAGCACTCTTCTCCAAATCTGAGGAAAACCGGTACAGACGCGATAAGGAATCAGACAGCTCCGTTGTCCATTGCTGCTGGCGAGTGTAATACGGCTGCAAATTAAAACTGAGAATCGGATTCACTGGCGTGCTTAATTTTGCCTGAAGCATATGGGAATGATAGCGGCCTACCCGCTGCGTAAATGGAACATGGCTGACTCGATTCGTTTTCATGTCGGTCACCTCCTCACAAGCAAATGGAATGAATCCCCAGGGACAATTTACTATCTCCTATTATAGACGATGCCTACTCCATTTCAATGAGCAGATCGCCAGTTTGAATGGCTTCACCTGCTTTCACATAGACGGCTTTAATTTTTCCGTCGAGTGGGGCCTGAATCGTCGTCTCCATTTTCATCGCTTCACTCACCAAAAGATGCTCGCCTTTACGCACCTTGTCACCTTCTGCTACAAGCACCTTGAGCACTTTTCCTGGCATAGAGGCACCGAGGTGGGCAGGGTTTTGCGCTTCTGCTTTTCGGCGGATCAGTTCAGAGACTTTTGCGGATTGGTCACGGATGAAGATTTCACGTGGCTGTCCGTTCAATTCAAAATAGATGATGCGACGGCCATCTGGATGAAGCTCTCCGACTGCGACCAGCTTGATAATCAGTGTTTTACCGCGCTCGATCGTAATGGCAGTTTCTTCACCTGGACGCAATCCGTAGAAAAACGTTCCTGTATCCAAAACGGACAGGTCGCCGTATTCCTTCAGGCGTTGTTCAAATTGCAAATAAACCTGCGGATACATGATATAGGACAGGATGTCTAAATGACTGGGCTCACGTCCGATTTTTGCTTCCAGCTCAGTAGCAACTTGCGTAAAGTCAATGGGTGCGAGCAATTCGCCAGGACGTGTAGTAAAGGCATCGCGGCCTTTTAGCACGAGTTCCTGTAGCTCCTTCGGGAATCCGCCTGGCGGTTGGCCAAGATACCCTTGGAAAAATTGAATGACGGAATCCGGAAAGTCGAGGCGTGTTCCTTTCTCCCAAATGTTTTCCTCATTCAAGTTGTTTTGGACCATGAACAGCGCCATATCCCCGACGACCTTGGAAGAAGGGGTCACTTTTACAATGTCACCACACATTTGATTGACCACAGCATACATCTGCTTCACTTCGTCCCAACGGCCTTCCAGACCAACGGCTTTGGCTTGCTGCTCCAGATTGGTGTATTGTCCGCCTGGCATTTCGTGAACGTATACCTCCGTGTTGCTCGCCTTCATGCCGCTTTCAAAGCCTTGGTAGTACGGACGTACATCTTCCCAGTAATCAGACAGCTTGTTGAACGATTCAAGAGATAAGCCCGTCTCACGCTCCGTATGGGCAAGGGTTGCGATCAACCCGTTTAAGCTTGGCTGGGAAGTGAGTCCAGACATGGAGCTGACGCAAGCATCGACGATATCCACGCCTGCTTCGATCGCTTTCAGAAGCATGGCTCCAGCGTTTCCAGACGTATCGTGAGTGTGCAGATGGATCGGAATGCTGATTTCTTGTTTTAAGGCAGAGACGAGCGAATAAGCAGCATACGGCTTCAAAAGACCGGCCATATCCTTGATCGCGAGAATATGGGCACCTGCTTTTTCCAATTCTTTTGCCAGATTGACATAGTAGGCCAAGCTGTACTTGGTCTTGGTCGGGTCGAGAATATCTCCGGTGTAGCAAATCGCTGCTTCGGCTACCTTGCCAGATTCACGAACGGCTTCAATGGCTGTTTGCATTCCAGAAAGCCAGTTCAGGCTGTCAAAGATCCGGAAGACATCAATGCCATTTTCGGCAGATGCTTTGACGAAGGAGTGAATCACATTATCCGGGTAGTTGGTGTAGCCTACGCCATTTGCTCCGCGCAAGAGCATTTGGAACAGGACATTCGGTATGCGCTGGCGGAGAATTTGTAGCCGCTCCCAGGGAGATTCCTGCAAAAAGCGCATGGTCGTGTCAAAAGTGGCACCGCCCCACATCTCCAGCGAGAAAAGGCCAGAACCGAGCTTGCCTGTCGCCTCTGCAATGGAGGCGAGATCGTAAGTGCGCACACGCGTAGCAAACAAAGACTGGTGGGCATCGCGGAATGTCGTGTCTGTGACGAGCACCTGTTTCTGCGCCTGAATCCAGCGTACCAGACCGTCGGCACCCTCGTTGTCCAGAATTTGCTTCGTGCCGTCCGGATATGGCTGGGTAAATGGTGTTCGCGGGATGCGAGGCGAGTCGAAGTGCGGCTTTTTCTCCGATTTCTGGAGACCAGGATATCCGTTGACAATCGTATCTCCGATATAAGATAGTAATTTGGTACCCCGGTCTTGACGGCCAGGGAAGATGAATAGTTCTGGTTTGGTGTCAATAAACGACGTATCGTAGTTGCCACTCAAAAAATCAGGATGTGTCACGACATTTTCCAAAAACGGCAGGTTCGTTTTCACGCCACGAATCCGGAACTCACGCAACGTTCGCAGCATTTTGCGAGCCGCTTGATCGAAGCTCGTGCCATACGTGGAGATTTTGACCAGTAGCGAGTCATAGAACGGTGTAATGATCGCGCCTGGATAACCATTGCCTCCATCCAGCCTTACGCCGAAGCCTCCACCGGAACGCCAAGCGGACAAGCGACCGGCATCTGGCAGGAAGTTATTTTCAGCGTCTTCTGTCGTGACGCGGCATTGGATGGCAAAACCACTCATCTGGATATCACTCTGGGATCGGATGCCAATCTCCTCATCGGAGAGGGGATGGCCCTCGGCTACGCGAATCTGCGACTGAACAATGTCGATGCCAGTGATGAGCTCCGTGATGGTATGCTCTACCTGTATGCGTGGGTTGACTTCTATAAAATAAAAACGCTTGTCCGGCGTTAACAAAAACTCGACAGTACCTGCGTTCGAATAACCGGCTTTTTTCATGAGAGTAAGAGCAGCCTGGCAAATATCTTCACGCAGCTTGTCATCCAACGATAGGCTAGGTGCTACTTCGACGACTTTTTGATGGCGCCGTTGAACAGAGCAATCGCGCTCGTACAGATGAACGATGTTTCCGTGGTTGTCACCGAGAATTTGGACCTCGATGTGTTTGGGCTGTTCCAAGTATCGCTCCAAATACACCTTGGCATTGCCGAAGGAAGAGCGGGCCTCGGAACGGGCACGATCTAACGAATCTTGTAATTCCTCCTGACTGCGGACGATACGCATGCCACGGCCTCCGCCACCAGATACGCCTTTAATAATGATGGGGTAGCCGTATTCTTTGGCAAAGAGAAGCGCCTCTTGGAGTGTTTCGATTGGCTCCGGAGTGCCTGGAATGACTGGGATTCCCGCTTCAATCGCAAGACGACGGGCTTCTACCTTGTCCCCGAATTTGTCGATCAGCTCAGGGGATGGTCCAATGAAAATAATGCCTTCCTCTTGGCAGCGCTTTGCAAAATCAGCATTTTCAGCAAGAAATCCGTAGCCCGGGTGAATGGCATCGATATCGTTGCGCTTGGCAATTTCGATGATACTTTCGATATCGAGGTAAGCCTCAATAGGCCCTTTTCCCGCTCCGACCAAGTAAGACTCGTCAGCCTTGAAGCGATGGATAGAAACGTTGTCCTGCTCGGAGTAGATGGCTACCGTACGTATGCCGAGCTCCGTTGCTGCACGAAAGATCCGAATGGCGATCTCACCGCGGTTTGCTACCAGTAGGCGATTGATTTTTCTCTTTTTCATTATTCTCTCCCCCTAACGTCTCGGAAAAAAGACGTATTTAAAATTATATATAGAACAAATATACAAAATTTTCTCGACACAAGACACACTTTTTTCGATCACAGGAGGATGGATGAAGGTGAACAATGTAAACGATAAGCTGCCTGTATTTGTGTACGGCACGCTTTTAGCGGGCTTTGGGAATCATCGGATTTACGTGAAACCGTATAAGCATGAGGCAACACCTGCGACGATTCAGGGTGAGATCTATCATTTGCCGGCAGGCTATCCGGGATTGCTGGAAGGAGAGCAGGAGGTTGTGGGGGAGATCGTCATGTTTGCCCCTGACGTGTACGAGCAAGCACTAGCTGGACTGGACGAACTGGAGACGTACTATGGCGAGGGTGACTCGCGCAATGAATACGAACGGATCATCGTGCCAGCGACTATGGAAGGAACAGATCAGGTCGTAAGCGTCTATGTTTATCGTTATTTGGATCAAGACCTGGTCAAGCAAACAGGGGTGCACATATCGCATGGGAATTGGCGACGCTACATGCAGGAGCTGACGAATAGCTAGTGCTAGTTTTGCCAAAACTGGTAGGGAAAAGGAGGGGGCCCTGCCATGGAATTACTCCATTGTGAACCTGCACAAATCTGGCGTTACCTGATTCCACAAAATTACTGGATGTTTCCCGACGAAGTTCCAGAAGATGAACTGATCTTTCATTATCGTGACCATATTTATTTTGTAAACAATGACGGCTCAGTTTTGTCCATGCCACAGCCTGCTTGCTTCGAAACGCTGGATATGGGGACCTTGCTGGAGTATTTGGCAACATCGGACGACACCTTTGATTTTGACGATGAAGGGGAATTCGATTACGGTCATGTCTTAAAGCGTATGGGGTATATCGTGCCAGTCAGGGACAAGCGGGAAAAAGCCACGTATCAAATTGAGATTATCAATACGTCATTGCCGAAAGCACATGGAACACGGTACGAAATGAAGCAGGTTACCTTCGCTTTTGCTCTCTATCACGCGCTGATGCGCTGTCATGAGCTAAATGCGAAAACGGATTGGGAGTATGAGCATGAAGTGAAGCGAATCGCCGTGGTACAACCCAAGCGAAGTGGAAAAGTGCAAGTGAATCTGTAATTTCTACTATTGGCATAGTGAAAAAAAGTGAATGATAGGGTATGATAATTGAGGTACATACTGAAAGATTTGGTGAGGAGGAAGAAATCATGACAACTGCTGTTGAGCGTCAAGGCGCATTTGTATTCAAAGGTGGTCCTGTAACACTGCTCGGTCCTGAAATCAAAGTAGGAGATACTGCTCCTAACTTTACTGTAGTAGGTGGCGATCTGTCCCCTGTAACTTTGGAAGACTCCAAGGGCACTGTTCGCATCATCTCCGTAATCCCTTCTATTGACACTGGCGTGTGCGATGCACAAACTCGTCGTTTCAACGAAGAGGCTGCGAAATTGGAAGGCGTTACTGTACTGACTGTTTCCGTTGACCTGCCATTCGCGCAAAACCGCTGGTGCGGTGCTGCTGGCATCGACAAGGTGAAAACAGTATCTGACCACAAAGACCTGAGCTTCGGTACAGCTTATGGCGTAGCGATCAAAGAATTCCGTCTCTTGTCTCGCGCTGTATTTGTAATCGATGCAAACGACAAGGTTGTACACGCTGAGTATGTGGCTGCTGCTGGTGAGCATCCAAACTACGAAGCGGCGATTGCTGCTGCACAAGCTGCGAAGTAAGCATTTTTCATAAGGAAGCTCCCTTTTTGTCCAAGTGACGAGAAGGGGGCTTTTTCTTTTTTGCAGCAAGTGGAAAATTAATCTTGACGGTTTTAGTAACCAGTGGTTATATTATAACCAACGGTTACTAACCAATGGTTATAAAGTTTTCCGAAAAGTAAGGAGCTGAATATCACGCATGGCAAGCAAACAAGAAATACGCTCAGAAGAAACGAAACGGGCGATTTTGACGGCGGCAGCAGACCTTTTCGCTACCCGAGGCTTTGATACAGTATCCATCAGAGAAATCGCCAAAGCAGCCGGCTGTTCTCATACAACCCTCTATATTTATTTCAAGGACAAAGAAGCACTGCTTCATCATCTGTCCAAGGAACCTTTGCAAGGCTTGACTCTACAAATGGAAGAAACACTGTCCAAACCGGGAAGAACACCAGAAGAGAATTTGCGTGAAATCAGCAGTCAGTTCATCCACTTTTGCTTGCGCAATCGAACGATGTATACCTTGTTCTTCATGATCAAAGCCACTCGGATCGATGTAACGGAACCAGAAAAAGAATTGCAAACGCTACGCAATCAATTGTTTGGTTTGTTGAGGCAGGCTGTAAGGCGATGCTTGCCAAGTGACATCGAGGAAGAAAAAGAGCTCGCCCATGCACGGATTTACTTCTACACGCTGCATGGCATCGTCGGTACGTATACACATTCCGAAGAACCATTGGACAGCTTGATGGAAAGGCTAGCCCCTACATTCGCACTATCCGTAGATGTTTTTCTCGCAGGAAGTCAAAAAATAATGAACAGGGAGTGACGAAAGAATGATTAGAGTAGAGCAAATCTCAGCGAACATTTGGTGTATCAAAGCGTGGTTGTTGATTCCTTTGCGGGTCTGGATTGTTAGGGAGGAGGATGGTGTTACGCTGATCGATGCGGGAATGCCATTTATGACGAAGCGGATTATGGCCTTTATCAAGCAGCTGAATGCAGGACCACTCAAACGAATTTTGCTGACGCATGGTCATTCGGATCATGTTGGAGCCATAAAAAAAATCGCGGAAGCAGAATCCGTACCAGTTTATGCCCATCGAATCGAGATTCCGTATATGGAAGGGAAAGAGCTGTATCCACGTCGTAAAAAGCTGGAAGTAAACGTTCAGCCTGGCTTGGCTCAGCCATTGCCAGAGGATGCTGAAGGGAATGTAGCTCCGATTGGTGGACTGCAACCTTATTTGACACCTGGTCATTCTCCGGGGCATGTGGTGTATTATCACGAACAGGATGGAGTGCTTTTGGCTGGAGATTTGTTTACTTCCAAACAAGGCAGATTGCATCGTCCCATGCCGATGTTTACGGCGGATATGGCTCAAGCACTTAAAAGCAGTTTGATCATCCGCCAATTGCGCCCGCGCCATTTGGAAGTATGCCATGGTAAACCGATTGAGAATCCTGCCGAACAGCTCGATGATTATTTAAAAGAGGTCTCTACTTCTTTTTCAATTCCAACGAGTGTTTGGCAATCATAGGCCAATGATTGACTGAGTCAAGTCGGTGAAACGAATCCCCTTTTTCTCGCGTCATAGGTTTGAGGTGATTGGATGAAAAAGGTAGGATTACTTGATCAACTAATTCTAATAGCGACACTGTTACTGACGGGGTGTGGGAACGGATCGTCGGCGCAAGGGACTTCACAGCTTGCGGAACCACCACAGCCAGTCATTGAATGGAGCGGAAAAACAGCTGCGACGGTGCCCGCATCTTCCTGCTGGAGCTATAATAGCGAGTCGGTCTGCAAGGATACGGCAGCACCCCCGGAACTCATCGCAGAGCATAAGCCTGCACCCCTGCAAGTAAAGCCCGGGGCACCGCTAACCGTCACTTTTGCCCAGCAGCCAACTGCAAATACGCTCAAGGTAACACAGTGGAACGGTATCAATGAAGTTGAGCAAGCAGTGGAAAACGGCAATCAGTGGAAGGCACCCGAACAGCCGGGCTGGTATTTGTTCGATGTTCGCGGTCAGTGGACGCAAGGCGATGCAGGTCATGCATTTGTTATCGAAGTGAAAGACAACATCCGATAGACACACCTACAACAAAGAAAACAACTTAACATAAAAAAGAGGCATGGAAGCTACTGATCCATGTCTCTTTTTTGCATTCACGAGGCGGCCAGGCAATTGATTCGGCAGCCTTTCTGCGTTATATGAATATTTATTCCAATATTTCAATTCCAACGTCAATCATTCTCTCGTCTCCTAGAAAGTCAATTACAATTTTGGCTCTTTTCTTTCGCCGATTCACTTTCTTTATGATTCCTTCTTTTCCGGCAAGGGGACCCTTCTTGACGGTAATTTTGGAGTCGGTAATCAGTAAGGTTGAATATCCGAGTACCCCGTCTGTGTCCAGCATTTTTAAAATCGGACGGATTTCTGCTTCTTCGATTTCGGACACTTGCAGTAAACCATCTGATCGTTGTCTTATCTGCTTATTATTATTGAGTAATCTGAAAGTTCTAGGGGTTTCTTTAAGGTCGTAGTATGTCTTTGTGTCCATATTCGTTTGGATGAGTAGATAACCCGGAAACATAATTTTTAAAGGGTGGGTAATAAGACCCTGTTTTCGTTCAGGAAGCCTTCTTTTCGGTACAACGGCCCTTAATTGGCGAGAAGAGAATTTATCTGAAAGAAATTTGGCGACTCGTTCTTCGTATCCGGTCTCTACATAAAGGGCATACCAATTCATCAATTCCCTCCTCAATGGTGCGACATAATTCTAGTAAAATTTACAGTATTCGACTTTTGTGGTACAATTAGATTATAATTCACTAAACTACCTTTGTACATAGTCCCAGACGGCACGAACTAATCGTTGTTGCGGCACGTTAGTTTGCTTTGGATTCAGAATATTGGATGCATTTTTTGCTGCTATATAGCCGCGAAATGTCTCGTCATGTCCATTTTTGGGTGGTGGTCATCTTTTGCAGTGGCGTTCGTTCGAGAAATGCATCGTGTTGAATAGGCCCGATCTAACCATGAACGCTGGGCTAAGCTTCGTTCATATTGGCGAGGATAAGGAACCTGGGATAGATCCGCTTATATTCGACCTCGACGAAATGGAAGAATATCAAAAATTGGCATTTCATGTCGGAAAAAGAAATTATTTGTTAGGTAGAATAGCTACCAAACGAGCGGCTTCGACAATGATGTGCCGGTCTGATTTAACAAAGATAAATATTAGCCGGGGAGTCTTCGGACAGCCAGTTCTTCATACCGGCAGCCCGGATAAATTAGCGGTCAGCATTTCTCATTGCCAATGCATGGGAGCTGCTATTGTTTTCCCAGAAGGGAGCCCAATGGGAATCGATGTGGAAGCCATCAATCCGTCAAGAAACGAAACAATGGCCAGTCAAATGACAGTGGCGGAGATGGAGAGGGGCGCAACTGTTATTAGGAGCAAAGAATTCTTATTAACATTGTTGTGGTCCAGCAAAGAGGCGCTGTCAAAGGTGCTTCGTACGGGACTTACCATCCCGTTCGAATTGCTAGAGATCGAAACGATTCAACCTAACGACGGGTTTTATGTGAGTACGTTCACGCATTTTCCACAGTACAGCGCCAAAACATACCTGACTTGCGGTTACGTCTGGTCAATCGTAGCCCCTCGCAAAAGCGAGTGGCATTTAGATCCCTTGGAAATGCAAAATCATTTTCTGGCATTCGATTGCGGCTGCCGTAAACAAAGTGCAACTATAAAATAAAAACCGTGTTGATAGAAAAAATGATGCCTCGGAAGGATGAGCTCCACTTAGTGGGGCTTTTTGTTTTGTGTTTTGCTCCTGAAGGGAGAGTTAGCTGCAATGAGCGAATCCTATCAGATCCATACCATTTCTACTAGCTATCTCAATGAATTGTCCAATTACAATTATTTAATCGTCGATAAAGCGACAAAGCTGGCTGCTCTTGTAGATCCTTCTTGGGAACTCGATCGAATTTTGACGGTGATCGAGGGGCTGGACGTGAAGCTGCATGCCATTTTGTTAACGCATTCCCATTTTGATCACGTCAATCTTGTGGAATTGCTAAGTGTACGATATACGCCCAATGTGTACATATCAGCGAAGGAAGCGCGGTATTACGCCTTTTCTGCGCCCCATTTACATACGTTTAACGATCTAGATACCATTTCGCTGGGAAACACCACGATTACCTGTATGCTTACGCCGGGCCATACTGCCGGAAGCGCCTGTTATCTTTTATCCGGTTGTTTGATAACAGGAGATACGCTATTTATTGAAGGCTGCGGCAGATGCGATACAACCGGCGGAAATCCGGATGATATGTTCGATAGCTTGCAAAAAATACGAGACACCGTGCCGATCTACGCCAGAGTCTATCCTGGACATTCATACGGGAAAGAGCCTGGATATCCGCTTTGGTATTTATTGGAGAACAACATCTATTTTCACCTTGTGAATCGCGCGCAATTCATTTCGTTCCGAATGCGTCATGCTCAAGGCTATCGCTCGGATGCGAGAGAGAGACGAAAGTAAAACGGAGGGGACAAATGGAGAAAAAAGTCGTGTTTATGTTCTCGGGTCAAGGGTCCCAATATTATCACATGGGTGAGACGCTCCTGGCTGAGGGAGATGTATTCGAAAAATGGATGACCCGGCTAGATCAAATTGCCGAACCGTTAGTTGGCCGATCCATCATGCAGTTGCTCTATGACCCTCTACATTCGAAAGCAGAACCTTTCGATAGAACGCTTTTTACTCATCCGGCTCTTTTTATGGTGCAGTACGCCTTGGCACAAGAGATGCTTCATCACGGGATCTTTCCTGATTATGTATTGGGTAGCAGCCTCGGGGAATTTGTCGCGGCCGCTGTCTCCAATATTATAGACCCGGAGCAGGCCCTCATTGCTGTCATCAAACAGGCTCAAATCTTTGAGATGAGTTGTGAAAGCGGGGGGATGCTGGCCGTATTGGATGATCCCCGCACCTTTCGGGACAACCCGCTCTTATATAACAACACCGAGCTGGCAGGAGTTAACTACGATGGGCATTTCGTGATCGCAGGCGGTAATGTGGTCTTGGACGGCATTCATACGCATTTGAGGGATAAGGGCATTGCTTCCGTTCGGCTTCCTGTCTCCTACGCGTTCCATTCTAGGGGAGTTGATCCAGCCGAAAACGCGTTTATCAGTCATCTTCGTACTTTATCGCTTCAGAAACCGGCCGTTCCTTTTTTGTCCGGCATGACTGGAGAATTGGTTGAAGCCTTGAGGCACGAATACTTCTGGGACGTGGTCAGGCAGCCGATGAGGTTTCGGGAAGCAGTAACTGCTATGGAGAGGGAACAGCCGGCCATTTATTTGGATTTGAGCCCTTCAGGGGTGCTCGCAAATTTCACGAAACGTCTCTTTAGGGACGATTCAAGCTCTGAAAGTGCCGGGCTTCTGACGGTATATGGTTTTGACTTTGAGAAAATGAATGAGCTCAAGCGAACGCTCGCACGACCAAATGACTCGATTACGGGAGGGAAAGACGAAACCATGATCGCATATCTTTTTCCAGGACAAGGCTCGCAGCACGTTGGCATGGGGGAGGGACTTTTTGATGAATTTCCGGATATAACTGCAAAGGCGGATGCCATTCTTGGTTATTCGGTAAAGGAGCTATGCCTGAACGATCCGAAGCATCAGCTGAGCAACACCGCTTTTACCCAACCGCTTTTATACACCGTCAATGCTCTAATGTATATGAAGAAAAGAAAGGAAACAGGCAGACGTCCCGACTTTGTAGCCGGTCATAGCTTGGGCGAGTATAACGCCCTGTTTGCAGCAGAGGTTTTCGATTTCGAAACCGGACTGCGTCTCGTTAAGAAGCGGGGCGAGCTGATGGCCCTGGCTACAGGCGGTGGAATGGCGGCAGTAATCGGCATGCAGGCGCAAGAGGTTGAAGACATGATTCGCCGGAATGGACACTTGGAAATCGACGTTGCCAATTATAATTCACCCGTGCAAACCGTCTTGTCGGGGCGTAAAGACCATATAATGGAGGCGCAGCGCATTTTTGAACAGGCAGGGGCAGGGATGTACATTCCGCTTAATGTCAGTGGCGCATTCCATTCCCGGTATATGAATGAAGCGAAGAAAGAATTCGAGCAATTTCTAAATAACTTTATCTTCAGGGAGCCTGTTATCCCTGTCATCGCAAACGTGTCTGCCCGTCCGTATCGGTTCAACGAAATCAAACGCAACTTGACTGAGCAAATTACAAGCTCCGTCAATTGGACGGACACCATTCGCTATTTAATGGGAAAAGAGGTAGATCTGTTCGAGGAGGTTGGGCCGAAGGATGTGCTTACAAAACTGACGGAGAAGATCCGGCAGTCGAGCTCTCCGTTATTCGTAGAGGAAGAAACGAGCACAAACGAACAAGTGGACGACCTGCCGTTCGTTGACAGGGAATCGGTCTCCATGCCCAGCGCCCGGAAGACGATCACTGCAGCTTCGCTTGGCAGCCCGGCGTTCAAGGAAAGGTATGGTTTGAAATATGCCTATGTTTTGGGCGCGATGTACAAGGGGATTTCCTCGGCTGAAATGGTTGTGAAAGCCGGAAAGGCCGGCATGCTCTGTTTCTTTGGCTCCGGAGGACTAAGGATTACGCAAATTGAGGAAGCGATTCGGGACATTCAGCGCCAATTACGAGGCGGCGAGCCCTATGGAATGAATTTTCTTCACCATCCGGATAACCAAGCTCTCGAAGAAGCGGTTGCTGATCTTTACTTGAAGTACGGCATAACCGTAATAGAGGCTTCTTCCTTCATTACGATGACTCCCGCGCTCATTAAATATCGGGCGAAGGGACTGACTAGAAGAGCGGACGGAACGGTGGAGATTCGAAACAAAATTATCTCCAAGGTTTCCAGACCCGAGGTCGCATCCAACTTCCTAAGGCCAGCACCGGAGCGGATCATTGAGAGGCTTGTTCAAGAAGGTAAAATCACGCAGGAAGAAGGCCGTTTGCTGCAAATGGTACCAGTTGCCGACGATCTGTGCGTCGAAGCGGATTCGGGCGGACATACCGATCAAGGCAGCGCGTATGTGCTCATGCCGACATTGATCAGGCTGCGTGACGATATGGTACGCGAACATGGTTATACGAACGAGATTTCCGTAGGTGCTGCCGGAGGGATCGGAACTCCTGAGGCTGCGGCTGCCGCGATATTGCTAGGTGCGGATTTCCTTGTGACCGGTTCCATTAACCAATGCACGGTGGAGGCTGCGACTAGTGATGCTGCTAAAGACCTTTTGCAGCAGGCGAATGTGCAGGATACCGATTATGCGCCGGCGGGCGATATGTTTGAAATCGGCGCCAAGATACAGGTTTTAAAGAAGGGCCTGTTTTTCCCCGCAAGAGCGAATAAATTGTATGATCTGTACCGGCATTTCAACGCCTTGGAAGAAATAGACGAGCCGACAAGGGAGCGTCTTCAGGATAAGTTTTTCCATCGTTCCTTTGAAGAAATCTATCAGGAAGTTATAGCACACAAATCTCCTGCCGAAATCGAGAAGGCGGAGCGTAATCCGAAGCATAAAATGGCCCTTATATTCAAGTGGTATTTCTCCTATTCGACGCGGTTGGCGATGACGGGCAGCAAGGAACATAAGGTAGATTACCAAATTCATTGCGGTCCTGCGCTCGGAGCATTCAACCAATGGGTGCTGGGCACGGAGCTGGAGCATTGGAGAAACCGTCATATCGATCAGATTGGAGAGATGCTGCTGAATGAAACGGCAGCCCTGTTGAACCACCGAATTTCCGAATTGGTTGGCAATTGACTGAGAAGGAGAACGTTATGGTTGATATAGCAATCATCGGGATGTCCTGCAGACTACCTGGGGCGCGGAATTATCATGAATACTGGTCCAATCTGATCGAGGGTCGTTCATCCATCCGGGAAATTCCCAAGGAGCGGTGGGACTGGAGAGATTATTGGGGAGATCCGAAAGTTGAATATGCGAAGACCAACAGCAAATGGGGCGGCTTTATTGACGATGTAGACGCTTTTGATGCCGCGTTCTTCGGTATATCGGCCAGAGAGGCGGAGGTGATGGACCCGCAGCAGCGGATGATGCTTGAGCTTGCCTGGTCGTGTCTTGAAGATGCCGGGATCGTCCCGTCAGCGTTATCGGGCAGCAAGACAGGGGTCTATATCGGCGTGTTCAACTTGGATTACAAGGAACTGCAGGAGAGGCCCTCTAGCCTTATTGAAGCTCATTATTCGACGGGAACCGCAGCAGCTGTTATCGCGAATCGCATATCCCATTTTATGAATCTGAGAGGGCCCAGCCTTTCAGTGGACACCTCATGTTCAAGTTCGCTGCAAGCGATTCATTTAGCGGCCCAATCGTTACAGACAGGTGAATGCAGCATGGCTTTGGCGGGTGGCGTCAGTCTGATCCTGACTCCGACCCGCCATATTTCATTTTCCAGAACAGGCATGCTGTCACCTACGGGCTCCTGTAAAACGTTTGATGATAACGCGGATGGCTATGTCCGCAGTGAAGGCGCCGGTCTTATTTTGCTTAAGCCCTTGGCACTGGCGGAAAAAGACGGCGATTTAATCCATGGCGTCATTAAAGGGAGCGCTGTGAATCATGTCGGTAAGACACACACCTTAACTTATCCGAATGCACAGGCGCAGGCTGAAGTCATCGAGGAGGCGTTCCACAAAGCGGGTCTAACACCGGATCAGGTGAATTATATGGAGGCACACGGCACAGGAACGCCTAAAGGCGATCCGATTGAGTTTCAGGGTCTTACGCTTGCGTTTCAAAAACTCGAAGCAGAGATGGATAAGCCGCTTAGTCATCGTTATTGCGGCATCGGTTCAGCCAAAACAAATATCGGGCATGCCGAATCCGCAGCAGGCATCGCGGGCGTGATTAAAGTGCTGCTTTCCATGAAGCACCGAACACTCCCCGGATTACAAAATTTCAAAACGTTGAACCATCGGGTTGAATTAACCGAGACTCCTTTCTATATGGTGGACCGGCCGCGGGAATGGGAGCCGCTTCTGGATCATAATCAACAGCCACTTCCGAGAAGAGCCGGCGTAAGCTCGTTTGGCTTCGGTGGTACGAACGGGCATGTGCTGATCGAGGAAGCGCCGCAGAGGCCGTCTCACAAGATGGTACAGCATGGATTGCCGTGCCATCTATTTTGTTTTTCCGCGAAGTCTGAAAAATCGCTCCTTCTATCGCTAGAGACGTTAGTTGCATGGTTGGACAGCGAGGGAAGCGAGTGTGAAGCCGCGGACCTTAGTGCAGCCTTGCTACTGCGCAAGCAGCATTTTGGCATTCGTACCGCTATCGCGGCTCAAAGTGTGGAGGAGCTTAAAGGACGTTTAAAGGAGCTGTTGTCCGACCGGAAAGAAGCACAGCAATTTTTGAAGCAGGAAGCTTCAAAATTAGAAAAGACCAAAACTGCGCTTTTTCAAGAGCTGGCAGGCCTACTGATCCGGGAGCTCCGCGAATGTGTAAATGATACGCAAAAGTATCGGGAGAAAATATCGGCTTTGGCAGAGCTGTACGTAAAGGGCTATGACTTCGATGCATGGGTACTCTTTGAAGGAATGGACCTGAACAGACTTCGACTGCCTACCTATGCTTTTACCAAAGAACGATACTGGATTACGGGCAATGCTTCAGAATCCGCCATTGTGCCGACGTCAGGCAGCGGAGGTGTAGGTGAGCTTCATCCTGTACTGCATCGGAACACATCGGACTTTGCCGGGGTTCGCTACAGTTCGGTTTTCACAGGAGAGGAATTTTTTCTCGCTCATCATGTCGTCGCCGGGAAGCGTGTATTGCCGGGTGTCGTTTACTTGGAAATGGTCCGCGAGGCGGCTGAACAGGCCGGCAGGAAATGGTTAGGCGAACGTAAGCGTATCGTGCTAAATCGGGTGGTGTGGTCGAAGCCTGTTATTGTGACGGATAGCTCTGTTGAGGTTCATGTGTCGCTTTCGGTTCAAAATGACGATAGCTGCAGCTTTCAAGTGTACAGCGTATCCGGTGAATCAGAGCAGGATCGTGTTCTTCATTGCGAAGGTCATGTCTCGTTTCGTTCGGCTGATCCGGCTTTCAGGAAACTGGAAATTCAAGATTTCTTAAACTCCGGGCGAACTCCCGTCCCATCGCTCGTCTGTTATGAACGTATGGGGGGGATGGGTCTTCATTATGGTCCGGCTCATCAAGGAATTGAGCAACTATATCAAATGGACGGCTTTATTGCTGCTAAGCTGTTGCTGCCGGAACCCATTTCCGATACGCGAAATCACTTTATTCTTCATCCGAGCTTGATGGACGCCGCTCTGCAGACGGCGGTTTACGGTTATTCAAATGCCAGACAAACGGCGGTTGGTGAAAGCGGCAATCCCTTGCTGCCTTTTACGCTGCGGGAGCTCGAAATTATACGTCCGTGCGCTTTTGCTACTTGGGCGATTGTAAGCGAGGAAGAAGCGGAAGACAGCAAAATGACGAAACGTCTCCGTATTGATGTATGCGATGAGGACGGCAGCGTCTGTGTGAGTATCAAGGGCTTCGTCCTAAGGCCGCTGGAGGGCGGGTTCGCCGACGGCGTCTCAGATCCTGCAAAACCAGAGGCGTCAAAGGCGTATGCAGGATTAATGGTACCGCTATGGGACCCGATCACACCGGCAGCGCGTAAAACAGATGTTCCGAACATACGAACCGTAATAGCCGGGGGTTCGGCAGCGAGCCGTGACAAGATATGGCGGGTTATTCCAAATGCGCAGGATGTACAGCTACAGGTGGAGGATGACCTGGAAGTATTGGCACGAAAGCTGGAGAAATGCGGCGAGATCGGCCATTTTGTTTGGATTGCGCCTGACGATTCGATAGAGTCAGCGGAATCGGATGCGATGCTTGCGGCGCAGCATGAAGGCGTGCTATTCCTGTTTCGGATCATCAAAGTGCTTCTGCTGCTTGGATATGGCGCAAAGCCGTTAAAGTGGAGCGTCATCACATTTCAAACGGTGCAGGTATTCCGGAAAGAAACGATTCGGCCCGCTCATGCAAGCCTGCATGGGCTTATCGGCTCGATGGCCAAGGAATATCCGAACTGGTCAGTTAGCTTTGCCGATTTGGAGCGGGAAGATGCTTGGCCGATTGAAGAGTTGATCGCATTGCCGCCTGATGAGCGGGGCGACGTGTGGGCATACCGGTCCAAGGAGTGGTACCGGCAGAAAATGATCCCGGCGCAGATCCCCAAACCCGAAGGTACAGCCTATCGGAAGGGAGGGGTCTATGCGGTAATCGGCGGAACCGGCGGAATCGGAGAAGCATGGAGCGAATATATGATTCGCCAGTATCAGGCGAACATCGTCTGGATTGGCCGACGGGAGATTGATTCCGGTATTCAGGAGAAGATCGATCGGCTGTCAAAACTGGGGCCGTCTCCGTGCTACATCCAAGCAGACGCAAAGGACGGGAAGGCGCTGGAACTGGCGTACGAGAGTATAAAATCTAGCTACGGACGGATCCATGGTGTCATTCACTCGGCAATTGTGCTTTTGGATCAAAGTTTGGCGAATATGTCGGAGGAACGGTTCGCAGCGGGATTGACGGCAAAGGTGGACGTGAGCGTAAGGATTGCACAGGTATTCGGAAGGGAACCATTGGATTTCGTCCTGTTCTTCTCTTCCATGAACTCTTTTGCAAAACCCGGAGGTCAGAGCAATTATGCGGCAGGGTGCACCTTCAAAGATGCATTCGCACAGCGTCTGGCGATGGAATGGCCATGCAAAGTGAAGGTCATAAACTGGGGCTACTGGGGAGGCACAGGCATCGTTTCCTCGGAACATTACCGAAAGCGCATGGCACAAGCAGGGGTTGACTCCATCGAGCCGGAAGAAGCGATGGACGCACTGGAGACGCTCCTTACCGGGCCGTTTGACCAAATGATGCTAATCAAAACAACAAAGTCTTATCCGCTCATTGATATGAAGCATGATGAATGGATTTCAAACTATCCGGAACAGCTCTCGTCCAATATCCAACGGCTGATAACGGAGCGAAAGAGGCGCAGTGCTTCGGAGCAGGAGTATCCTGTAGCAGCTTCTTCGGTATCGGCCGATGAGACAGCCGATCCTGTGCTGACGTATTTATCCGGTTTAGCCGCAGAATGGCTTCAAGTGGATTTCGGTGAAATGGATGTGGATACTCGGTTGGAGGAATACGGGGTCGATGCGGTCGTTCTTAACGAAATGCTCTTGTCCGTAAATCAGCAGTATCATATCGATTTGCAGCCGGCCGAGCTGTCTGCTCAAGCATCGCTGCGTCAGATCAGTTCATGTGTGCGTGAGGGAATAAGAATCGGCGCTGACAAGAGCGATGCATAACAAAAGAAAGGATGGCCTGCTAATGTCGGGATTTAAGGTTGGAAGTCTGCAAATGAAGTGGAACGATCCGCTTCTTTGCCGGCTACTCTGGGGTCAACTGCAATCGATTGGCATGTTTAGGGAACGAAATACGACAATGGATGCGCTAAAAGCAGCTGCCGGCTTGCGCGGGATATATGATAGATGGCTGGAAGAAAGTGTCACTGTACTTGCGCGGCACGGTTATCTCGAGGTTAGCGGCGGCAATATCGATGTTTACGATACATCGCTTGTCCAAATCGAGACCATCTGGGCAGAATGGGACCGACAAAAAACGGAGTGGCTCGCCGACCCGAATCTTAAAGCGCAGGTCGTCTTGGCCGAAGCCGTGCTTAAGGCGCTGCCGGAGATTATTACGGGCAAAATTCCTGCAACCGACGTTATATTCCCTCAAGCTTCCATGGCGCTGACGGAGGGGATTTACAAGAACAATCTGGCCGCGGATTACTTCAATGAAGTGATCGCAGACCTCGTGGTCGATTATGTACAAGAACGAAAGCGTCAGGACGCATCGGTGCGCATCCGGATTTTAGAGATCGGCGCCGGTACGGGCGGAACGAGCGCGATGGTCTTTCGCAAGCTGAAACCGTATCAGGCGAATGTTGAGGAATACTGCTACACAGATCTGTCCCGCGCTTTTTTTATGCACGCCGAGAAAGAATACGGGCCTGACAATCCGTATTTGACCTGTCAAATATTCGATCTGGAGAAACCACTTGCGGAGCAGCGCATAGAGCCGGGAGCCTATGAGCTGGTGATTGCGACGAATGTTCTCCATGCTACAAAGCAGATCAGGCAAACATTGCGCAATGCTAAAGCTGCGCTTAAAAAGAATGGACTGCTTCTTCTCAATGAATTAAATGACAACTCCCTGTTCTCCCATCTTACCTTCGGATTTCTGGAAGGCTGGTGGATGTATGAGGATGCAGAGCTCCGAATACCCGGCTGTCCCGGCTTGTACCCCGAGACATGGAAGCGGGTGCTGGAGGCGGAGGGCTTTCGGCATGTATTTTTCCCTGCTGAAGCCAGACATGAATGGGGGCAGCAAATTGTCATTGCAGAGAGCGACGGCATCGTTCGACAGCTTGAAAAACGTCCGGCCTCTGCCGGTGCTGCAGAGCCTACGAGATCCCGGGCTTCGTCTTCAGAACGCTTGGATCGGATCGAAACGCAGCACGGTTACCCAGCACAGCCTGCCAAGGTAGAAGCGGCGAGCGTTCAGGACATCGACCGACACGCGATATCGGAAATGATTCGAGTGGTTATTCGGGAGAAACTGGCCGAATCGTTGAAGGTGAGTGCCGATATTATCCAAGACGATGAATCGTTTGCCGATTACGGCGTCGACTCCATCCTTGGCATTCATCTGGTGCGTATACTGAACGAGGCGCTAAAGGTGGAGCTGGAAACGACGAGTCTGTTCGACTACTCCTCCGTAGACGAATTGACTGCACACATCCAGTCGACTTATATGGACGTTTTTATACATAAAAATGTGCTTGAACCAAAAGCAGAAACAGAAGCAGGAGCAGCTAATGTCGCAACTGGCAGCGTCGTAATCGAAACTGAGGAGCGAGAAAAGGAGATTGCTCGTGACCCGATGACAGCGGAGGGCATTGCGATTATCGGGATGAGCGGACGGTTTGCCGGCTCAGAAACGACGGACGAGCTGTGGCAGCATATCGCAAACGGCCATAATTTGGTAGGCCCGATCACCCGCTGGGATCTTTCTTCCCACCTGGCCTGGAGCGGCTCGGATGCTTGCCGCGACGGCAGCTTTTTGGACCAGATCGACCGGTTTGATCCAATGTTCTTTAATATTTCGGGACTGGAAGCATCTTATATGGACCCTCAGCAAAGGCTGTTTCTCGAAGAAGCGTGGAAAACGCTTGAGGATGCGGGCTACGCGGGATCGGCAGCTTCAAGCCGGCAATGCGGGGTCTATGTCGGATGCTGTGGAAGCGATTACCATGAATTATTCGGTAATCAACCCCCGGCTCAATCGTTTTGGGGGAACGCCATATCCGTAATCCCATCCCGTATCGCATACTTTCTTAATTTGCAGGGGCCAGCGGTTACGATTGACACGGCTTGTTCCAGCTCGCTGACGGCTATTCATTTGGCTTGCCAAGCGCTTTGGTCCAATGAGGTCGAAATGGCATTGGCAGGCGGTGTTTTCGTGCAAGCGACGACTCGATTTTATGAAAACGCCATTCGAGCCGGTATGCTCTCGCCGAGTGGCCGCTGCTATACGTTCGATGAACGGGCGGACGGCTTTGTACCCGGCGAAGGGGTTGGTGTCGTGATGCTGAAGCGGCTGAAGGACGCATTGGCAGACGGTGACCATATTTATGGTGTCATCCGGGGCTCCGGAATTAATCAGGATGGGACGACCAACGGGATTACAGCGCCAAGCGCCAAATCCCAGGAACGACTGGAGCGTCAAGTGTATGACCGCTTCCAGCTCGATCCGCAGGGGATCCAATTGATGGAGGCGCATGGAACGGGAACAAGACTGGGCGATCCGATCGAGTTTCAGGCCTTAACGCGTGCGTTCCGGCATTATACGGATAAGGAGCATTATTGCGCTCTTGGTTCGATCAAAACGAATATCGGCCATTCAGTCGGCGCTGCCGGAGTAGCTGGCGTTATGAAAATATTGCTTGCTTTGAAGCATAAGCAGCTGCCGCCGTCGCTGCACGCAGAGCGCATCAATTCGAATATCCGCCTGGAAGGCAGTCCGTTTTTCATCAACAAGTCCATTCGGGCTTGGGAGACGGAGCCCGGCACGCCGCGCCGCGCTGCTGTCAGCTCGTTTGGCTTCAGTGGAACGAACGCCCATGTGGTCATTGAGGAGGCACCACCGCATATCGGACGCAGTAAGCGGCAGCGCTCTCTCTACTTGATTGTACTGTCGGCCCGGACTGGTGAGCAGCTACGCAGGCAAGCGGAACGGCTCGCTGCATTTTGCAGGCGGGAGAACGGCAGTGTATTCATCGGGGATATGAGCTTAACGCTTCTTCTCGGACGGAGACATTTTGCCGACCGTCTCGCCTTCCTGGCCAGGGATACGGAGGAGCTTTTTCTCCGTCTTGAAACTTGGCTGATGAATGGAGAAGGTCCGGGTATCTATGGATCTGATGCCCTTACGAAAGAGCAACGGGAGAAGCCAGATCTGAAAGAGTATGGCAATGAATGTATAAACATTTGCGCAGCGGCCGACCAAGATGCCAAGTTTATCGAGAGTCTGACTGCCGTGGCAGACTTATACAGCCAAGGCTATTCCTTGAACTATGAACAATTGTTCGATGGGTGCAGTTATAACAGAGTGTCTCTTCCGACCTACCCCTTTGCCGATGAGCGGTATTGGGTAAACGAGGGCGAGAGCAGTCCACGTGCAGGAGCACAGGAAGCTTTGCAATCCTCGGAGGCTTTCCATCCGTTGCTGCATCGGAATGTCTCTACGTTTGCCGAACAACGGTTTACGTCGATCTTTACTGGCAAAGAGTTTTTCTTGGAAGACCATGTGGTGCACGGGCAGCGAGTGCTGCCGGGAGTTACCTATTTAGAGATGGCAAGGGCGGCCGTTCAGTCTGCCGTAAGTGATGGGGAATACAGCGGGAAGAAGATCCGGCTTAAAAATGTGATATGGGCTAAGCCCATTATGGCAGGGGCTGCAGCCGTTTCGGCCGAAATTACGCTGACACCGTCAACCGACGGCGATATTGCTTTTCGGGTATACGGTCCGGCAGAAGCCGAAACCAAAACCGTCTTATGCAGTGAGGGCTCCGTATGCCTGGAGGAGCCAGGTGAGCAGCCGCGCATTCCGATCGAACGGCTGCTGAAGGAATGTGCTACACGTTCGATCAGTCGGACGGAATGCTACGAGACATTTAATAGGATCGGTGTCAATTATGGTCCTTCTCATCAGGTCATGGACATTCTGCTCACCGGACAGGGCAAGGCGCTTGCGAAGCTGGTGCTTCCCGAATCCTTAGCTGCGTCTGTGCAAAGTTTTGCGCTGCACCCGAGCTTGCTGGACGGCGCGCTGCAGGCAGCTTCATGCCTGCTGCTCGGACTCGATACGGAAGTCGGCTACCAACCAGGTATCTCTCCGCCGCTTCCTTTTGCGCTACAGGAGATGGAGCTGCTGAATGAATGCTTGCCTGTTATGTGGGCTTATGCCCGCTTCAGCAGCGGCAGCGGTCGACACAATCAGCTTCCAAGCCTTGACATCGATCTGCTGGACGAGCAGGGGAATATTTGCGTACGAATGAAGGGCTATTGCGCCAGAGCGATGGAGGCGGGTGCTAGGCAAGAGGATGTCCTCTTTATGGTTCCGGAATGGAGGGACAAAGCTCCGCAGCCTGGAATTGCGAATTCGCCGGTAACCGAGCATACCGTGATCCTGTGCGAACCCTCTCCCATGCTGCAAGCATCGGTGGAAAGCGCGTTTCCCGGTGTCCGTTGCTTGGTGCTGACGGCTGAAGAGGCCGCCATGGAGCAGAGATTCAGCCGCTTCGCGCAGAGGATCTTCGAAGAGACCCAGCGCTTACTGCGCCAAGTAACAGGAAGAGGCGTCATACAGATCGTTTATACCCCCGGTAGCGGTCGCGAGCTGTTAGCGGGACTGCGCGGGCTGCTAAAAACGATGCGTCTGGAAAACCCGCATATGTCTGGACATTTGATGGAAATTTCGCAAGACGAAACAGCGTACGCAATCGTGCAAAAGCTTCGCGATAATCTCGATCATCCGGAGGATACGCATATCGGCTATCAAGGTTCCCGCCGTATGGTGATGACACTCAAAAGGCGGGCTCCCGGAGAGGGAACGAACTCCCGGTTCTGGAAGGACGATGGCGTTTATCTCATTACGGGCGGAGCAGGCGGACTGGGTATCATTTTTGCGAAGGAAATCGCCCGAGCCGTACGCAGAGCGACGATCATTCTGACCGGCCGAGCACAGTGCGATCCATATAAGCTATACGAGATCAAAAATTCAGTTTCGGGAAACGCCGACATTGTATACAAGCAAGCCGATATGACACGGATGGAAGAGGTAAAGCGGCTGGTTCACGCTATTGAGACGGAATACGGCGGTTTGAACGGGGTCTTTCACAGCGCGGGCGTGCATGCGGATAATTATTTACTTCGCAAAAGCAAGGACGAATGGAATACGGTATTGGCTCCTAAGGTTTCGGGGCTCGTCCACCTGGATGAAGTAACGAAGCATATCCCTTTGGATGTATTCGTCATGTTTTCATCTGTGGTTGCTTGGCTCGGTAATTCCGGGCAGGCGGACTATAGCACGGCGAACGCGTTTATGGACGCGTATGCCGCTTTCCGCAGCAGGCTTGTCGCGGAGGGCCAAAGAAAAGGCCATACTTGTTCCATTAACTGGCCGTTATGGCAAGAAGGCGGCATGCGGGCAGGCGAGCATGCGGAGCGTGAGCTCGCCAAGGCGATCGGATTGATACCGATGTCCACCGAAGCCGGAATCCGTGCCTTCGATCAGGCGATGTCAATCGGTTCGCCGAACGTGATCGTCGCGGCCGGAAGCGCTAATCGATTGGAGCAAGCCCTGACAGGGGATATCCGAGTATCGTCGGATGACGTGCAGCAGTACGAATCGGCAACGGACACCCTTTCGACCGAAGTGGAAGAACGTGTCCTCCTAAAAGTGAGGGAGATCGTTTCCTCCGTCATCCGGCTGCCTCTGCATCGGGTGGAAGCGGATGCGCACATGATGACGTTCGGGCTGGATTCCATTATCGTCATGCAATTGACGGGACAGCTCGAGCGTCTATTCGGTTCCTTGCCGAAAACGCTGTTTTTTGAATATCAAAATCTGCGTGACTTGGCGAAGTTTTTCATACAGCGGCACGAATCACGGTGTGCGCAATTATTCGGCGATCGTCCTCAGCTGAAGGTGCTGGAGGAAGATGCGCGTATGCCGGAGCATTCTGCCACGAGGCAAACGGTACTTTTACAAGAGAAGGAAAGCGAGGATGCCGCTCCTAAGCAGCGTAGTCTTCCCGGCAGCGCTCCCCTTGATATCGCGATAATTGGTGTTGCCGGCAGATATCCGGGTGCGAGAAATATGGATGAGTTTTGGGAGCTGCTGCAAGAGGGCGTCGATTGCGTGACAGAAATTCCGAAGGAACGATGGGATCATACCCCTTATTTCCATCCTGCCAAAGGAACGTCCGGCAAAACAAATGGCAAGTGGGGCGGGTTTCTGGAGGGCGTCGATCAGTTTGACCCGTTGTTTTTTAATATTTCGCCGCGTGAAGCGGAGCTTATGGATCCTCAGGAGCGGCTTTTTTTGCAGTGTGTCTATGAAACAATCGAGGATGCTGGCTACACTCGGGACAGTCTTGTCGGAAGAAAAGGGGACGGTGCCGGTTCCAGTTCCAGTGTAGGGGTATTCGCAGGCGTCATGTACGAGGAGTACCAGCTTTACGGAGTTCAGGAGACGATGAACGGTAATCCGGTCGCGCTGAGCGGAAGCCCGGCGTCGATTGCAAATCGGGTATCTTATGTTTGTAATTTTCACGGTCCGAGCGTTGCTGTTGATACGATGTGCTCGTCCTCGCTGACGGCCATCCATTTTGCATGTCACAGCCTGCAAAGGGGAGAGTGCGATGCAGCCATTGCCGGTGGCGTAAACGTCTCGCTGCATCCGAACAAATATCTGTTGCTTGGCCAAGGCAATTTCCTGTCCACCAAAGGCCGGTGCGAAAGCTTTGGAGCCGACGGAGACGGCTATGTCCCAGGGGAAGGCGTTGGAGCCGTCCTGTTGAAGCCGCTTGCGAAGGCCATCGCCGACGGTGACCAGATTTATGGCGTCATTAAGGGGACATCTATTAATCACGGCGGGAGAACGAACGGTTATTATGTTCCGAATCCGAATGCGCAGGCTTCCGCAATTGCGCGCGCGTTGAAGGAGTCCGGTATTAACGCAAGGTCAATCAGCTATGTAGAGGCCCATGGTACAGGCACATCTCTTGGCGATCCGATTGAAATTGCCGGGCTTTCTAAAGCGTTTGAAGCTTATACCGAGGACAAGCAATATTGTGCAATCGGTTCCGTCAAATCGAATATCGGTCACTGTGAAAGTGCCGCAGGCATAGCGGGCCTGACCAAGGTGCTGCTGCAGCTCAAGCACCAGAAGCTGGTACCGTCGCTGCATGCCGACACGTCCAACCCATTTATCGATTTTCCTACTACGCCATTTCAGGTTCAGCGGGAGCTAGGGGAGTGGGAGCGTCCGGTGATGGTGCTTGATGGGAAAATCGCGGAGCAGCCGAGAATGGCCGGCCTTTCCTCATTTGGAGCAGGCGGTGCGAACGCTCATCTCATCGTTGCCGAGTATATTCCGGATCGTAAGGGTGCCGTGCATGCGCCAAAAGCTCAGCGAGAATGCATGATCGTGCTCTCCGCCAGAAGTGAAGACCAATTAAAAGAACGGGCTCGTCGTCTGCTGCAGGCAGTTAATAAAGACCTTGAAAATGACGATTCTTTCCTGATTAACATGTCTTACACACTCCAGGTAGGCCGAGAGGCGATGGAAGAGCGTATGGCCATCGTCGTAAGAACAATCGAGGAGCTGCGGGCAAAGCTTATCCAATATGTGGATGGGCAGCTAGGAATTCCGGATTTGTACAGAGGATCGGTAAAACAGAACAGGGAAACTGTTGCGCTTATTGCGGCGGACGAAGATATGATGAAAGCAGTCGGGACCTGGATGACCAAAGGTAAATACGCGAAGTTCCTGGATCTATGGGTAAAAGGGCTGGATATCGACTGGAGCAGTCTCTATGAAGAAGGAGATAAGCCGGAGAGGGTCAGTCTGCCCACCTATCCGTTCGCACAGGAGCGTTACTGGCTGCCGTCGGTATCGTCTACGGATGAACCAGGGGAGTTCCACTCTTTAGAACGACCTACTTCCGAGCCCGCTCTTGAGCCTGATGAGAAGGCAAAGGTTATTTCTGCTGAGGAATTTAGATCTCCGCTTGCACATAACGGATTGCTCGTGCCTGTGTGGGACCCTGCACCATCGCCAGTAAGAAATGTGGCTGATCGGAAACCGTATGGCCGCACAGTTATTATTGGCGGTACGGCCGCAAAGGTCGCCCAGATCAGGCGGCATGTGGAGGATGCATCGGATGTGCAGGTTTATGCGGGAGAGAACACGGCGGAATTGGCACGGAAGCTGGAACTGTCCGGTCCAATCGGGCATTTGATCTGGATTGCTCCGGATGATTCGATAGAAATAACACAATCGGAGGACATGTTGGAGGCGCAGCGTGAAGGGGTGCTGTTCCTGTTTCGGACCATAAAAGCCTTGTTGGCCCTTGGATATGGCATGAAACCGTTACGGTGGAGCATCATCACGGTTCGAACCGTCCAGGTTTACCGCGGCGAAGCGATTAAGCCTGCCCATGCAAGCCTCCACGGGCTAATCGGCTCAATGGCCAAGGAATATCCGAACTGGTCCGTTTGTCTTGTGGACATGGAGACGGATAACAGCTGGCCGCTCGAGGAACTGTTCGCACTCCCGCCGGATGCGCGGGGCGATGGATGGGCGTATCGGTCCGGGGAATGGTACCGGCAGAGACTGATGCCAGTGCGCATGACCAAGACTACAGCTACCGTATACAAGAAGGGTGGCGTCTATGTAGTCATCGGCGGTACGGGCGGCATCGGAGAAGTGTGGAGCGAATATATGATTCGGCGTTATCAGGCGAACATCGTTTGGATCGGGCGACGGGGGAAGGATACCGGCATACAGACCAAGATCGATCGGCTGGCGGAGCTTGGACCGGCTCCACGCTATATCCAAGCGGATGCGACTGACGGGAAGGCGATGGAGCGGGCGTATGAGGAAATAAGAAACCGATACGGACGCATCCACGGACTGGTCCACTCGGCCATCGTACTGCTGGATCAAAGCCTGGCGAACATGGAAGAGGAGCGGTTCGTTGCGGGATTGCGTCCGAAGACAGATGTGAGCGTACGAATGGCACAAATATTCGGTCATGAAAAGCTGGACTTTGTCCTGTTCTTTTCATCAATGAACGCGTTTCTAAAGCAAGAGGGGCAGAGCAACTATGCGGCAGGCTGCACGTTCAAGGATGCGTTCGCGCAGCGTCTGGCGACGGAGTGGCCATGCGCCGTGAAGATCATAAACTGGGGCTATTGGGGCAGCACGGGGGCTGTGTCGTCAGAACAGTACCGCCGGAGAATGGCGCAAGCAGGCATTGTCTCTATTGAACCGGGCGAGGCGATGGACGCGCTGGAATCGTTGCTTGCCGGACCTTTCGATCAGCTTGCCCTGATGAAAACGGCGGCAGGTAATGAAATGTTTGGCCAGCCGATCACCGATGAGCTGGAAGCTTATCTGGAAGAGGACAGCCTGTCTTTCGAGGATATCGTCAATCATCTTCGTTTGCCCGCGGTTCCGAAGGCTGAAGCTTCGGACTTGCTTAGAGCGGGAGAGTCTGTGGACCGGCTTGGAAATTCCCTGCTACGGGCGGCAGCGAGCATATTGAATGTGCAAGCGGAAGAAATCGAAGCGGACATCCCATTCTATGAGTATGGATTCGACCCTGTTAAGCTGGCCGAATTTTCCCGGTGGATATCCGATCACTATAAGCTTGCTATGACAAGCGATACGCTCCTTCAACAGGCAACGCTTGGACAGTTGGAGGCCTTCCTTGCGGAGCAGATCGGATAAACAAATAGATTCGGAAAAAATCGGAGATGGAGGCTTCTGTATGAGGGAAATGGAAGAACTGCTAAGCCGGCTGCTATGGCAGCAGCTTCGAACCATGGGGGAATTTGCGGAAGCCGGTTCTATTACGTCCGCATCAATGGCAGCAGCAGGAATAGACGGTAAATATGAGCGCTGGTTTGAGCATACCCTGGCCGTTCTGACAGAATACGGGTGGCTGAGGATGAAGGATACGGCTTATTTTGCTAACGATCGAAGCACCGGGCTGGAAACCGCATGGAGCGAGTGGAATAACCGCAAACAGGCCTGGCTGGAAGATTCGAGCTTGCGCGCGCGGGTCACCTTGCTTGATGCGGTGCTTCAGCGGCTCCCGGACATCTTAACAGGCAAGCTGCCGGCTACAGATGTCCTTTTTCCTAACTCCTCCATGGAATTGGTTGAAGGTATTTATAAAGACAATGAGATTGCGGATTACTTTAATGAGGGAATGGCTAATGCGGTTGTTGCCTATATCGAAGCAAGTTTGAAACAAAATCCGCATGCGCGGTTTCGATTGCTGGAAATCGGTGCGGGCACAGGCGGGACGAGCGCCATGGTGATCCGTAAACTTACGCCCTATCAGGACCTGATAACGGAATATAAGTATACGGACATTTCGCAGGGATTTCTTCGGCATGCCGAAGCCGTCTTTGGAACGAAGGCGCCATACTTGACCTGCCAGCTCTATCATGTCGAGAAGCCTTGCGCCGAGCAGCAAATTCAAACAGGCGTCTACGATCTTGTGCTTGCGTCAAATGTGCTTCACGCGACGGCTAATATTCGGTCAACCCTCAGAAACGCCAAGACGCTGCTGAAAAAAAACGGTCTGCTGCTCATCAATGAGATCAGCGGCAATTCGCTGTTTGCCCATCTGACATTCGGGCTGCTGCAAGGCTGGTGGCTATATGAGGATCATATGCTTCGGATCCCGGGCTGTCCAGGTCTCTACCCGGACACCTGGAGAAGGGTTCTGAGTCGAGAAGGTTTTCAGCACGTGATGTTCCCCGTTAAGGAAGCTCATGCGCTGGGGCAGCAGATCATTATTGCCCAAAGCGACGGTATCGTTCGCCAAGCGCGAATCAGCGAAGCTAATGCTGCATGGATGGAGGTAGCGACCAGTTCTGCTTCCACTACGGTGAAGAAGACGGAGAAAGACTCTGTCTCGGTACATGAAGTAATGGATGAAGGACAAGTTAAACGCCGTATCCGGAGTATATTAATGGAAAACTTGTCCGTATCGCTAAAGCTCGACAAACAGCGCATCGATATGGATGAATCGTTCTCCGATTACGGTTTGGATTCCATTACAGGGGTTCAATTCGTTAAGCAGATCAACAAAGTCTTGGGGACCGCCTTATCCACGACGATTTTGTTCGATTACAGCTCGATCCGGAAATTGACCGATTATTTGTGGAGTGCGTTCGGTCCGGTTATTACGACTCAATGGGCAGAAATAGATGGCAACGTACCTTCCGTGCCCTCTGATAAGGAGGCAGGCCAACGAAAGCCGCCCGTGCAGCAAGAGAAGAAAACCGTTTCCTCCGATGGGACGGACCCGTTGGGAGAGGTCTTTTATAAAGAGCCGATCGCCATCATCGGCATGAGTGGTAAATTTGCCAAATCGGATACACTCGAAGAATTGTGGAAGCACTTGGAAAATGGCGACGACCTCGTGGAGAAGGTAACACGTTGGGACTTGTCTTCTTATATGGAGAACGATTCTTTCTGCAATTTCGGCAGCTTCATCGAAGGCGTCGATCTTTTTGACCCGTTATTTTTTAACATCTCCCCAACGGAAGCTGCCTATATGGACCCGCAGCAAAGGCTTTTTCTGGAAGAGGCCTGGAAGGCGATGGAGCATGCCGGTTATGCCGGAAAGGGAATGGATGGACGAGCTTGCGGGATTTATGCCGGATTTAATATGAATTATTACGCCGAGCTGATCGAGGGCCGGCCTCCAGCGCAAGCGATGTGGGGGAACGCAGGGTCCGTCATTCCCGCACGTCTATCGTACTATCTCAATCTGCAGGGGCCTGCAGTAACGGTAGATACCGCGTGCTCCAGCTCGCTTGTGGCTATTCATCTGGCTTGTCAGAGCTTGTGGAGCAGGGAGACCGAGGCCGCCATTGCCGGAGGGGTGTTTCTTCAGCCTACGCCAGGCTTCTATATTAGCGCAACCCGGGCTGGAATGCTCTCCGCAGATGGACGATGCTATACATTCGACGACCGTGCCAACGGATTTGTTCCGGGTGAGGGTGTAGGTGTCGTTGTGTTGAAACGGCTGCAGGATGCGCTGAAAGACGGCGATTCTATCTATGGCGTCATTCGCGGTAGCGCCACGAATCAAGACGGGACAACAAATGGGATAACGGCACCAAGCGCGAGGTCTCAGGAAATGCTGCTGCGTCAGGTGTATGATTCATTCGGTCTTAACCCGGCGGACATTCAATTGGTCGAGGCGCATGGGACCGGAACCCGGTTGGGCGATCCGATCGAGTACCAAGCGCTCAGCCGGGCATTCCGTCAGCATACGAGCAAAACCGGATATTGCGCATTAGGTTCGATCAAAACGAATATCGGACATACGACAGCGGCAGCAGGAATTGCGGGCTTGCTGAAAATTTTGCTGGCCATGAAGCATCGGAAGCTGCCTCCTTCGCTGCATTTTCAATCGATAAATGGAAACATCGAGGCATCTGATAGTCCATTTTACATCAATACATCGCTGAAGAATTGGGAGGTTGAGGCAGGGGGGAAACGGCGAGCGGCCATCAGCGCATTCGGATTTAGCGGAACGAACGCCCATATGGTAATCGAGGAAGCTCCGGATATGGCGCCGCCGCGTACGCACAAGCCCGCCTACCTCATCGCACTGTCGGCGCGGACAGCCGGACAACTGCGCAGGCAAGCGGAACAAATGATAGCCTACGTCAAAGGCGAACCGAATGTCGATCTTGGACATGTAAGCTTTACGCTTCTTCTGGGCCGAAAGCACTTTCCGCACAGGCTCGCCTGCCTCGTGCAGAACGCCGGACAATTGGCGGAGCGGTTGACCGCATGGCTGGAGAACGGGCAAGCCGAAGACCTGTTTCAATCCGATCCCGGAGCACAGCTGCCTCTAGAGGAGCTCCCGAGCGATCATTACGGCTATGCCTGTATGGATGCGTGTGCGCGGGAAACCGAGCGAATGAACTATTTGGAACGGATTGCGTCGATTTTGGAGCTGTATACGCAAGGCTATGAGATGTCATTCGACCGTTTATTCGCGGATGGCCGTTATATCAGGCTGGCGCTTCCTGTTTATCCGTTTGCGCGGGAACGTTATTGGGTGCCTGAATCCACCGCAAGGCCAGCTGTCCGGACAAAACCACCGGAGGGCGCCGATCTGCATCCGCTGCTTCACCGTAAAATACCGGTGTTTGAAGGAACAGGATTTCGCTCCACGTTCACTGGCCACGAGTTTTTTCTGGCGGATCACGTCATTATGGGACGATCGTTATTACCGGGTGTAGCCTTTCTGGAGATGGCCAGAGCCGCTGTCGGGATGGCATTTGGATCAAGCGGCGGAGACTATGAAATCAGGCTGAAGGATCTGTTCTGGACCCGGCCCTATAGTGTGGACGGTCCGCATACGGAGCTTGAAATTCATATGGAAACCGGAGATAACGGTACCATTGAGTATGGGATATACGCCACAGCAGCTGACAAGGACGAAGCGGTACGTTGCCACCAAGGCAAAGCCGCGGTCGTACCGTTTTCTCGCGTGGAGAATGTAACCCTGGACGCAATCCGGCAGAAGTGCGGCTTGGCGATGCTGGATGCACAGCAGTGTTATACGGCTTTCAGGCAGATCGGCATGCATTACGGTCCGACCTTCCAATGCATCGAACGTCTATATATCGGCGAGGAACAATCGCTGGCCAAGCTTCGGCTGCCGGTTGCCGCCCAGGAAACGGTCAGTCAATACGGGCTTCATCCCGGCATGCTGGATGCAGCGCTTCAAGCGGCGGGTGTCGTAGCTACGGCGGACCTCGCGGACAGAAGCCGCGTTCTTGACCGGATTAAATCGGTCATTCCTTTTGCCCTTAAGGAGCTTCGTGTTTATAAGAGCTGTACATCGGACATGTGGGCCCATATAAGACGGAGCGCGAATGCGCCGTTCGATGAACGGACCCGGCAGACCGACATTGATTTGTGCGATGAACAAGGGAACGTTTGTGCACGGCTTATTGGTCTAGCATTCCGGGAGCCCAAATTGGAAGACGTAGCAGCCGAACAAGAAAATGAAACACTCTTGTGGGAGCCGGTATGGGTAGAAAAGGAGGCCGTCCGTGAAGACGACTCCGAAACGACACGGCGGCATATCGTCTTCCTATGCGAACCGAATGAATCGGTCGTCAACTTCGTACAATCGGAAGCTGGCCGCATGACCCGATATGTGACGCTTAGCGCAGGTCGTGTAGCGGAAATAACGGAGCGTTACGAGACCTACGCCGTTCAAATGATGGAAGAACTCAAATATATCCATTCGGAAGGCGTTCACGGGGAGACGCTGATCCAGATTGCTTCGTTCAGTTCGGAAAGCGATTGGCTGTTCCGGGGTCTGACCGGATTGCTTCGGACGGCATGTCTGGAGTATTCCGGTTTCATCGGGCAGTACATCGAGCTGGAACAAAATGTTCGAGCAGAGGACTTAATTCGGAAGCTTCTCGAGAACAAGAGCTGCCCGGAAGACTTTATGATTCGTTATCGCAAGGGTGTTCGACAGGTTCAGCATTGGGTTGAACGAGAGGAGATCCCTTCGGCGGCTGACATTCCGTGGAAGCATGAGGGCGTTTATTTCATTACAGGCGGTGCCGGCGGTCTGGGCTATGCACTTGCCCAGGAGATCGCAGGGAAAGTCGCATCTCCGACGCTTGTGCTTGCCGGGAGAACGCCGGCCAGTGCAGCGATCCACGAGAAGCTTGCTGCGTTAGGAAGGTTAGGCGCACAAGCAGTATACATGCAGATGGATGTATCCGATAAGGAGCAGACCGTTGCCGTCATCCAAGCCGTCAGGTCCAAGTACGGTCGGCTGAATGGAATCATTCATGCCGCAGGCTTGCTGAGAGACAGTCTTCTAATTCATAAAACCAAGACTCAGGTTGCTGATGTCATGGGTGCAAAGGTAAAGGGAGTTGTCCATTTGGATGACGCAACCCGGGAGCTGGAAGTCGACTGGGTGCTTGTATTCTCCGCTGCAGCGGCTGTGCTCGGCAATTACGGACAAGCCGATTACGCTGCGGCGAACGGCTTTATGGATGCCTACGCAGCATATCGAAACGGACAATCATCCGCTGGCGGCCGTAAAGGCAGAATGCTCTCCATTAACTGGCCATTATGGCAGGATGGCGGGATGCGAGTTACCCGGGAAACCGAGCAGAGCCTAAGAGACAGGATCGGTATGGCTCCCATGAAGGCAATGGACGGTATGCAGGCTTTGTACCGGGCATTTGGCACCGACCAGGATCAACTGCTTTTCATGCATGGCGATCCGGAACGGTTAAGGGCCTACATCCGTTTGGTGAACCGTCCTGCCCGTCCAAAGAAACCGAAAGCTCATCATCATGGAGCGGTGCCCCAGGACGAATTAACGGTATGGGTTAAACAGCAGCTGGCCGGTATTATCGGAATATCTGCAGACGATATTCACTCCGATACGGCATTCGATAAATACGGCATGGATTCCATCATGCAGTTGGATCTGATCCGCGAGCTGGAGAAACTGACCGGAGAGTTGCCCAAAACGCTCCTTTTTGAACATAACACTGTTCGTGAGGCAGCTGCTTATTTGGCCGATCATTATGCGGAACAGATTCGAAAATCATGGCAGGTGAATGTTATGGAGCAGCCTCCAGCCCCGCATATTTCCGTAACGCCACCTTTAGGCCCGGTTTCTGTCCGTGAAGCGTTTGTCGAAACGCAACAGCAGGATGTGAATTCGAGTGCCTTGAAGCAGGATGGTATCGCCATAATCGGGGTAGCGGGTAGATACCCGAAAGCCAATCAATTGGAGGAGCTGTGGGAGCGGCTCAGGTCGGGAGAGAACTGCATCACGGAAGCGCCTGCTGACCGATGGTTCAAAACGTTACTTCGGGGGTCGTCGGTCAAAGAAACCGAACAGAAGTCCCCGTATTACGGCGGGTTTTTGGATGCAGTCGATCGCTTCGACCATCGGTTGTTTGAAATGGATGCCGAAGAAGCCCGGGATCTTCCTCCGGAAGCACGGCTCTTCCTCGAGACGGTCTGGGAAACGTTCGAGAGCGCAGGTTATTCCAAATCGGCGATACAGCATTGGCAGAACCGGGATCAGGCTGGTATCGGCGTGTTTGCTGGAACGATGTATAGCCAATATGGCTGGCAGATGCCGTCGTTGGAGCAGGCGGCGCTTCACTCGAATCGGACCGATTGGCAAATCGCAAACCGGACATCGCATTTCTTCAACCTGACAGGTCCTAGCTTAACAGTGAATACCGCCTGCAGTAGTTCGCTTACCGCGATACATCTCGCTTGCGAAAGCCTAAGGCAAAACGGGTGTTCCATGGCTGTTGCCGGCGGAGTTAACCTGACGCTTGACGTGTCCAAATACGAGGCGCTGGAGCAGGTCAATTTTCTCGCGACTGGCGGCAAAAGTAAATCGTTCGGCGACGGTGACGGTTATGTTCCCGGAGAAGGCGTCGGGGCAGTGCTACTCAAACCGCTTTCGCTGGCTGAACGTGACGGAGACCAGATCCTCGGGGTCATCACGTATAGTGGCGTTAATCATGGCGGCGGACGGCAAAAATATAGCGTCCCCGATCCGAAGCAGCAGGCACAGCTTATGGAATCGGCAATCAAGCGTTCGGGGGTTGATCCCGAATCGATTACCTACGTAGAGTGCGCGGCTAACGGTTCGCCGCTGGGCGATTCCATCGAGGTCGCGGCTTTACGCAGCGCTTTCTCGCGATTTACCAGTAAGCAGCAATATTGTGCCATCGGCTCAGTCAAATCTAACATCGGGCATCTTGAAGCGGCTTCCGGCATCTCGCAGCTCAGTAAAGTGCTGTTGCAATTGAAATACCGCATGCTCGTTCCATCGATTCATGCTGACGTGCGCAATCCGAATCTTAAATTGGAAGGCACGCCTTTTTACTTGCAGGAGAAATTCGAGCCCTGGAAGCAGAAGGTTGACCCGTCAAATGGGAACCTGCTCCCACGCAGGAGTATGATCAATTCGTTCGGTGCTGGCGGTTCATATGCCGTGCTTATCGTTGAAGAGTATATCGGTCCGCACATCCGGACAGAAATTGGGGCGGATGCGGCTATTGACCCGCCGTCAGAGTATCTGGCCGTTTGGTCGGCCAAAACCGAATATAGCTTACGAAGCTATACGGATCGTATGCTACGACTGCTAAGAAAGGAACGCAATCTCTCGGCAGAAGCGCTTTCGGACTCGCTGATTCGGATTAACCACGATTTGGAATACCGTTTGGCTATCATTTATCGTTCAGTTGACGATCTTCGACTGAAGCTGGAAGCGCTGAGAGCAGGGGAAGAAGTGCGTGACCCGGATATATTCATCTCGCCAAATTGCAGGCCGGGTAAATCTGTACATGCGGTAAACACGAAACGGCAGGACCATGCTGGACAGCTGTACCGGATTGCTCTTCACTGGGTTCAAGGACGATCCGTGGATTTGGAAAGCCTAACGCATCACCCAGCAGCGGGAACAGTGAATCTTCCCCATTACGCATTCGATTATGGAACGGATGATGGCGAAGCCTCCGTCCATGGAAGCGGGGAAACCCAGCTGCGCGTTATATTGGAGAGAGTTTCGCGCGGCGAAATGTCCAAGAGCGAGGCTATGCAGTACTTTTTCGATATCGAGGTGTAAGGATGGACATGAAAAAGGAAGAATTGGAACGTCTTCTTGAACGGGTACAAAACGGCAATCTGGAGGTCGAGCAGGCGCTTCAGGAAGTCCGGGAAGCCCAGCGGCTTGCGAGCCAGATTCCGCAACGGCCTGCTTTCGAAGTGGCCAACCGCCGGTGGACGAGAACCTATCATTACGATGAGACGCTTCTACGTGACCACAAAGTCGGCGGCCAACCGGTTATCATAGGCGTCGCTCATGCTTCAATGGCCATGGAGGCTTATTTTGCCCTCTATGAGAGGGAACGCTGCGGCCGAATACGGAATCTTTCCTTCATCAGCCCTATAAAAGTCGATCCTGCGCAGCCGGTGATCGTCGAGATGAAGCTCGGGAAGGACAGCTATGAAGCCGCGGGCTTCGAGACCGTGTATGGGAACCTCTCCTCCGAGGACAGACAGCTTACCGCTAAAGGCGAGCTTGTTGTAGGGCCGGTAAGCAACCGGGTTTTGGATCTGGCCGAGCTACAGGCATCAGCCGAACTGTACGAGCAGTTGGATCGGATCTATGAGATCAATCGAACCGTTGAATTAGGGCCAAGCTTCAAAACCATTCAGCGTGTATACAAAGGACAGGACTATATTCTTGTCCGGGCTGAACTGACCGATGAATCGGCTTCCGAGGAATCTGAATCGAGTATTCATCCTCTGCTTTTGAACAGTGCGTTTCTCTCGGTCGTCCCCCTTTTGAATAAGGCGACCGGTTGGGACGGTTATTTGCCGTTTGCAGTCAAGGATGTGCTCTTCCATAAAACCGAACGATTGCACCAATGCTGGATCCATATCCATCATTTAAAAGAATCAGACGAAATGATCGTCTTCGATGCAGAGCTGATTGAAAACTCCGGCATAGTGGCGGCGGAGCTGACGGAATGCTCGATCAAGCGCCTCCGTCTGTCAGCAATCCCACGTGAAGAGATTGCGACGCATGATTCCGCTGAAGGCGGAATCGAGGCTCTGGAAGAGTGCATCATCGGCTATTTAGTGCGTCAGGTGGAGACGGTCACCGATGGCCGGTTAAAGTCTTGCAGCATTACGGCGAATTTAATGGAGCTTGGTCTAAACTCCGCCCAGCTTATTGCACTTACCGGCGTTATTGGACAGGAAATCGGCTCCGAGCTCTATCCGACCTTGTTCTTCGAGTACCCAAGCATTGAGGAGCTTGCGTCCTATTTTGGCAAGGAGCATAGGGAGGCCTTCCAGAAGCTGCTGGGAACGACATCTGCACCGATTGCGGAAGCAAAGCCGAAGACTCATTCGTCGACCTCCGGCCAGATCGCAGGAAACGACGTCGACTATGAAGATATCGCAATCATTGGGATGGACGCATTATTTGCAGAATCGTCCGATATCGAAACGTTTTGGGAAAATATCGTATCCCGGAAGGATTTGATCAAAGAGATTCCGCCCGACCATTGGGATTTCCGGCCTTGGTTCGACGAAGACCGCCGGGCCAAGGATAAGACGTATTGCAAATGGGGCAGCTTTATCGATGACGTCGATAAGTTCGATGCGGAATTTTTTAACATATCGCCAAGAGAAGCCGAATGGATGGATCCACAAATCCGTCTGCTGCTGCAAAGCGTCTACGCAACCGCGGAGGATGCAGGCGTTGTGAAGCAATTAGCGGGAAGCAGCACGGGAGTATTTGTCGGGGTGTGTGTTCATGATTACGCGGACCGAATCGCGGAATTAAATCTCCCCGTCGATCCTCATATGGGGACAGGCAATGCGCAGACCGTCGTCGCTAATCGGGTATCGTTCATCTTTGATTTGAAAGGCCCGAGCATGGCAATAGATACAGCTTGCTCCTCGTCTTTATTCGCTTTACATACGGCTTGCCGTTCCTTGCAAAATGGGGAGTGTAAGATGGCCTTTGTCGGCGGCGTCAATCTGCTGTTGTCGTCCTGGCACTACCGGTATTTCAGTAGTATCGGCGCCTTATCTCCCACCGGCCGCTGCCATACGTTCGACGCAGCCGCCGACGGGTATGTACCAGGAGAGGCGATCGCCAGCATGCTGCTTAAACCGCTGTCGCAAGCGAAGAAAGACGGCAACCGTATCTACGGCGTCATAAAAGGTTCAGCTGCGCTGCATGGAGGACATACGCCGTCCCTCACGGCACCAAGTATCGAGGGCGAGGAACATGTCATTGCGAAAGCTTGGGAGGAGGCGGGGATTGAGCCGGAATCGATCGGTTATATCGAAGCGCATGGCACCGGTACGGCACTCGGGGACCCGATCGAAATAAGCAGCTTGAAGAAAGCGTTTGAGCGTTTCACCGACAAGAAGCAGTTCTGCGCGGTCGGTTCCGTGAAGTCGAATATCGGCCACACGGAAGGTGCTGCGGGAATCGCTGGCGTCATCAAAGTCATCCAACAGATGAGGCATCGGCAAATACCGGCAATGCCAAAGCTTAATCAAATAAACTCTTACATTCAACTAGAAGACTCGGCGCTTTATATAAACCGGGAGAATCAATACTGGGACACAAGGGACGGACTTCCGAGACGGGCGGGTGTCAGCTCCTTCGGCTTTTCGGGCTCCTATGCCCATGTCGTCATCGAAGAATATGTGGAAGAAGCATCAGCCGCTCTGGAAATAGGAACTCCTTATGTGCTGATATGGTCGGCCAAAAATGAAGAACGGCTGCGTGAGCAGGTTCGCCAGTTCGTCGAGTGGATGAGCAAATCGAAAAATAGCGAAGCGGAATTGGCGCAGATTGCTTATACGCTGCAGACCGGCAGGGAAGAGCATGAAGAACGGTTGGCCGTTGCCGTTGAATCGGTGGAGGAGCTTCACTATAAGCTCTCCGCATATTTGGATGGCCGCGAAGGAATTCCACTGCTGTACAAGGGAAGTGTTGGGTCCGGTAGCAGGGGAAGCAAGCTCGAAATACTCGAGCACGAGGAAGTATCGAAGGTACTTGAACGGTGGGTTCAGGGCGGTGTCTATGATTGGAATCGCAGATACGATGCGCTAAAGCCTCGTCCGATCACGCTCCCGACGTATCCGTTCGCCAAGGAGAGATACTGGATCCCAGATATGAGAAGCACCCAAACGGCAGCAGGTGCTGATCCGCTTCATCCACTGCTGCACCGCAATACGTCGGATTTCACCGTACAGCGCTTCAGCTCGCGGTTTGAAGGAACTGAATTTTATTTGGAAGACCACCGGGTTGAAGGTAGGCGTATTCTTCCGGGAGTCGCTTATTTGGAGATGGCCCGAGCAGCGGTTGTCCTATCCATCGGTAAGTCGCTGCCGGAGGTATCCGTCCGATTGCAACAGGTAGTATGGGCGCAGCCGATCCATGTAGGCGATGAACCTGTACATGCGCACATCACCTTGAAGCCAAGCGACAACGGGACAATTGATTATCGGATTTATACCGGGGCACCGGAGGAACAAGCTGGGGAGAACGTGCACAGTCAAGGAACCGTGCTGGTTGTAGAAGCAGCTGAGCCGCCCGTTTTAGATTACCATGAGATTCGGAAGCAATGCTCGCGACGCCAGTTATCGAGTGGGCAATGCTACGAAGCGTTCGAGGGAATGGGCATTCATTACGGTCCCTCGCATCGCTCGGTATCCGTGATTTATATCGGCGACGGGCAGCTGCTTGCGCAGTTGTCGATGCCTTCATTGATTGTGGAAACAAGGGATGACTTTTTGCTGCACCCTAGCATGATGGATGGAGCCTTGCAAGCTTGCATCGGTTTGGCTGCAGTAGAATACGGGCAAGCACCGCTTGCGATGCCGTTTGCGTTGACGTCACTTGAGGTGTTCCGAGGATGCACGCCATCGATGTGGGCTTATATCCGGAGCGTCACGGAGGAAGGCAATGGTAAGGTCCGGGATCTCACATTCGATATCGACTTATGTGATGACCAAGGCCGCATCTGTATTCGGATAACAGGTCTTGTAACTCGGGCGTTGATCGCAAAACGAGAACTTGCGCTTCAAGCATGTTCCGCTGAAAGCCGTACGACCGTTCAGCTGCGGCCAGTTTTGATAAGAGCTGCGGCCTCCATTTTAGGCGTGAAAGAAGACGAGATTGATCCGGACGCCGAGATGGAGGAATACGGTATGGACCCGATCAAGCTGAATGAATGGGCTCATCAGCTGTTCGAAGCTTGTCAGCTTGAATTACGGCCATACGAATTGCCCGCGTTTAAGACGATGACAATCAATACAATAGCGGAGTATCTTAGCGGATCCGGAGGAGTATCGCGAATTTTGGGTGGCGATGAAGAGACGGCGCAGGATAAAGCCAACGTGTCGGAAGCAATCGATCGAATAAACGATATGAACCACACGCTGTGTCGGATGCTTTGGGCTTATTTTTGCGAAGCAGGATGGGTGGCCTCTTTATCAGCCTTCGGAGGTTACATACCCCCGGACACGGAATTGCTGAGCTCCTATCGGAGATGGTTTCAAGAAAGCGTCGCAATGCTGGTCCGCAGCGGCTATTTAATGCCGGAGGCAGGCGGCGTTTACGCCCCGGCTCAAGAGCCAGTAACTCTCGGGCAAGCCTGGGCGGAATGGGAAGCGAACAAGAACAAATGGCTGGATCATGACGATGTCTTTGCACAAGCTTCCCTTGTGCAGGCGACGATGCGCGCGCTTTCCGAGATTCTCTCCGATGGCGTTAGGCCGACGGATGTCATGTTCCCGGGTTCGTCCGCGGCGCTGGTGGAGGGCATTTATAAAAATAACCGCGTAGCCGACTTTTATAACGACCTGCTCGCGGATACGGCGGCGAATTACGTGCGTGAACGGATTGCGCTTGATCCGAATGCGAAAATACGGATTTTGGAAATTGGCGCCGGAAGCGGCGGAACG
Organism: Brevibacillus sp. HB2.2; assembly: GCF_013284275.1. Lineage (NCBI taxonomy): Bacteria > Bacillati > Bacillota > Bacilli > Caryophanales > Paenibacillaceae > Brevibacillus > Brevibacillus sp. HB2.2. The sequence continues at coordinate 136,428 of NZ_JABSUV010000006.1, read as the reverse complement.
AGCGAGGCGGTGCTTCGGAGGTTGAAGCCTTATGAAGCGCATATCATCGATTTTAGCTACACGGATGTATCCAAATCATTCTTGCTCCATGCGGAACAGAAGTATGGCAAAGAATATCCGTACCTTTCCTTCCATTTATTCGATGTCGAACAAGCGTTGGAAGGGCAGGGAATTGCGAAGGGCAGCTTCGATATCGTGATTGCGGCCAATGTGCTTCATGCGACCCGCAATATGAAAAAGACGCTGTATCATGTCAAATCCGCACTGCGCGCAAACGGACTGCTTCTGTTAAACGAGCTTACCGGCAACACGGTGTTCAATCATGTGACATTCGGTCTGCTGGAGGGCTGGTGGCGTTATGAAGATCCGGAGCTTCGAATTCCGGGATGTCCGGGCCTGCATGTGCCGGTTTGGCAGTCCCTGCTTGCCCAGACAGGCTTTCACGGGATCATGATTCCTTCTGATGGTCGACTTTCATGGGACCAGCATATTATCGCCGCGTTGAGCGACGGCATATTAGATCAACCAGAGCGGCTTGCGACCGGAGAACGGCACGAGCGGCTTCATGACCTAACCAATACGGACCGAAGCGGTGAACATATGGAAGAACAGTGGATGGAAGAACAGTGGATTGAAGATTATGTCAAGAAGACGATACGGGAATATGTCGCGCAAGCCTTGAAAATGGACGAGAAGCGTATTCAGGATGAGAAAAGCTTCTCCGAATACGGCGTAGATTCCATCGTGGCAGTCAGTCTCGTGAACAGCCTGAATCATCACTTCGGCCTTATTCTCAAGACAACGGTGCTGTTTGATTACAATAACGTGAAGCGGTTATGTGCGTTTTTGATCAAGGAGCATACGGATCAAATAACCGTTCTTCTCAAGCGGAGCGAACCAGCTGCCGACAGAGAGGAAGAGAGCGCACGAGCCCTGCAGGCATCGGCAAAGCAGCCCGTTCAAAGCAGCCTTAGCATGCCTGCGTTGAGCAATCGCTTTCTATCGCAACCGGCAGGATCGCCGGCGCCTGCAGTCAGTGAGCGTCAGAGTGCTCCCCTTTCTGCGGAAGAGCCGACGTATCACCATGTCGTGATCGAGCGCCCCGGGGGAATTGATTCGCTGCGGATTGCACAATCCGGCGTTCCGGAGATGAGATCCGATGAGGTTCGCATCGCCGTCCGTGCCTTTGCACTGAATTTCGGCGATCTTCTCTGCTTGAAGGGTCTATACCCAACCATGCCAGCATACCCGTTCACACCGGGCTTTGAGGCAAGTGGGGTTGTTGTAGCCTCCGGTGCCGACGTTTCGACCGTTCGCACGGGCGATGAAGTAATTGTGGCGCTCGGTGCTTCTTTCGGCGGACATTCCACCATGATCACCTGCCGGGAAGACCAGCTGTTCAAGAAGCCGGATTACCTCACGTTTGAGCAGGCTTGCACCATTCCGGCTGCCGCCATGACGATGATCAATGCTTTCCGTAAAGCGGATCTCAAGAAAGGCGAGAAAATTCTCATCCATACCGCGGCAAGCGGAACAGGACTTATCGCGGTACAGCTTGCGCGTCATTATGGTGCGGAAATATATGTTACAGCTGGATCCAACCGTAAGCTTGAATTTTTGGAAACGTTCGGTGTGAACTATAGGATCAATTACAGGGAGACCGATTTCGAGAAAGAGATCGACAGGCTGACCGGCGGTAATGGAATCGATGTCATTATCAATACGCTTCCCGGGGACGCCATTCAGAAAGGAATCAACTGTCTGGCGCCAGGTGGCCGTTATATCGAGCTCGCGATGACGGCACTCAAAACCGCGAAGACGATCGATTTATCAGCGCTGGATGAGAATCAGACCTTTTATAGCATCAATTCAAGAAAGCTTGCTAACGAGAATCCAGCCGAGCTGCGCGGTTATGTCGAAGAGATGCTTGCGCTTGTCGAAGCAGGAACGATAAGCCCTGTCATTGATAGGGTTATCCCGTTTGAGCGGGTGGCGGATGCTTACCGGTCAATTGAAGATCGGGCGGCCATCGGAAAGCTCGTCGTTACGGTTACAGAGCCTTATCGATATCAAGAAACGGCGACTTTAGTCAAGCAGTTGGACAATGCGGAACTGCCAAGAGCGCCGCACAGCGGGGAAAAAGGCCGGGATCCGGAGCCCATTGCCGTGATCGGGATGAGCGGCAGGTTTGCCAAGTCGGAAACGCTGGAGGAATTTTGGGCCAATCTGGCAAACGGGATCGATTTGATCGAGGAGGCAAGCCGCTGGGATCTTAGCCCATACAAGGCAGGGAAAAGTAGTTTCTGTTCAAAAGGTAGCTATGTCGATGCGATCGACCGTTTCGACCCAGTTTTCTTTAACATTTCGGGTTACGAAGCGAATTATATGGATCCTCAACAGCGTTTATTTCTAGAGGAAGCGTGGAAAGCGCTTGAAGATGCCGGTTATGCAGGAGCGGGAATGGATGGGCGAAAATGCGGCGTGTTTGTCGGCAGCTGCGGAAGCGACTATGCCCGACTGATGGGTAAGGAGGCGCCGGCACCTGCGTTTTGGGGCAATGCCAGTTCGGTCATTCCTGCACGAATCGCCTATTATCTTAACTTGCACGGACCAGCGGTAACCATCGACACCGCGTGCTCCAGCTCGCTTGTTGCTGTCCACATGGCCTGCCAGAGCTTAAGGTCCGGGGAAACGGAATTGGCGCTGGCCGGCGGTGTTTTTATTCAGTCGACACCAAGCTTTTATGAGAGCACTAATCAAGCGGGTATGCTGTCCGCGACGGGACGGTGCCACACTTTCGATGAACGGGCAGATGGCTTTGTACCCGGTGAAGGTGTGGGAACTGTCGTTCTGAAGCGGCTCCGTGACGCCCAGGCCGACGGTGATAACATCTACGGCGTCATCATAGGCTCAGGCATAAACCAGGATGGTACAACGAACGGGCTTACGGCTCCAAGTGCGTTATCCCAGGAGCGTCTCGAACGGGATGTTTACGATTCATTCGACATTGATCCAGAAAGTATACAGCTGGTCGAAGCACACGGAACCGGCACGAGATTGGGCGATCCGATCGAATATCAAGCACTGACGAATGCGTTTCGCCATTATACGGAGCGGCGGGAGTACTGCGCCATCGGCTCCGTCAAGACCAATATGGGCCATGCCGCAGCCGCTGCGGGTATTGCCGGCTTGCTCAAGGTACTGCTGGCGCTCAAATATAAGCAGCTGCCACCGTCCTTGCATTTCAGAAACGGCAACCCCGGCATTGACTTTAAAGAAAGTCCGTTTTATGTCAATACCGAGCTGAGGAGCTGGGAGGCAGAGGCAGAAAGCAGGCGCCGCGCAGCCGTCAGCTCGTTCGGGTTCAGCGGGACGAACGCGCATCTTGTTGTTGAAGAAGCCCCTGCAATCGAGCGTAAGTCCGTAAAACGACAGGGCTACCTGATCGTCTTGTCGGCTTGTACGCAGGATCAGCTTCGCCGACAAGCGGAACAGCTTCTGGATTACAGTTTAACCAATACTGGTGCAGATTGCGGCAGCATAAGCTTTACGCTGCTTACAGGGCGGAAACACTTCCATCACAGACTGGCGCTTGTCGTCCGTGATACCCGTGAATTAGCGTCCTTGCTGTCTTCGTGGATCGGCAGTGAGGCCACGCCGCGGATATTCCAGTCCGAGCTAGACGCCAATGGAGTGCGGCAGCAGCTTGCTTTGAAACGGTATGGAAACCAGTGCATTCGCGAGCTGCAGCATGCGGACGGCGCAGCAGACTATATGGAACGTTTGTCATCGATAGCCGAGCTTTACGTACAAGGTTATGAGCTTGATTATCACGAGCTATTCGCGAAGGGAAGGAATTTCAAAATTCCGCTGCCTACCTATCCTTTTGCCGATGAACGGTATTGGGTGCCGGAAGTCAAACCGCATGCGGATGCGCAGACGGAAAGTGATGCGACAAAGCAAGCCGTACTCCACCCATTGGTACAAAGAAATACATCAGATTTCCAGGGCATGAAATACAGCTCGACCTTTACAGGTGAGGAATTCTTCATCAGGGATCACGTCGTGAACGGCGAACCGGTTATGCCCGGTGTCGCCTATTTGGAGATGGCTCAAGCCGCGATTCGGATGATGGCGGGTGGCGAGCGGGAGAGCAGTTTCGGGATCCGTCTGAAACGAGTCGTTTGGGCACGGCCTATGATTGTGGCTGCCAAGCCTCTTGACGTTCGGATTGGGGTGAAGCAGGAACAAAACGGAGACGTCAGCTACCGGGTTACGAGCCAAATCGAGGAAGAGAGCGTTCTTCATTGTCAAGGGGCAGGACAATTTTTCGAGATGCGGGAACGACCTGTGGTGTTGCTGGAAGCGTTGAAAACTACGCTGACGCAGAAGCGGTCCGTTCAGAGCTGCTACGAGGCATTTGAACGAATGGGTATTCAATACGGTTCCGGCCAAAGTGGATTGGACGAGGTTTACACAGGGCCGGAGGGCGTACTCGCCAAGCTCTTGCTCCCCGCGAGCGTCCAAAGCACGAAGGATCGCTACACGATGCACCCAAGCATGATGGACTCCGCCCTGCAAGCGGCAGTTGTCTTTATGGACAGGACGGAAGAGAACAAGATGAAGCTCCCGTTTGCAATCGATGAGCTTGAGCTGTTTGACCGCTGCGCAACGGTTATGTGGGCTTGGCTGCGGCCAACAAGCGGCGAGGCTGCAGACGGTCACATTCATAAGCTTGATATCGATCTGTGTGATGAACAAGGGACCGTATGCGTGGCAATAAAGGGATTTTCGTCCCGTTTGACGGATCGGAACGCGACGGATAACGCGATTTCGTCGAACACGGCTTATGCTTCCGGGAAGTCTGACCAGAACTTGTCGGATTTGCTGACTTACGTCTGGGACGAGGCGGAAGTAGAAACAAGTGGCGTCCAGCCGCCGAACCGGACCGTAATCATTGCGGAGGACGAAAGCGCGGCCGTTCGTGAAAATCAGCATGAGTGGCCGGCAACGCCGAGCATCATCCTGAAGGCTTCAGATACGATCGAGGAGATGGCCCACAAACTAAGGGCGTGCGGCGAATTCGAGCATCTGTTGTGGATTGCGGCACGGGAACCGGTCGGAGTTGCCGCTTCGGATGCTCCCATCGAAGAACAGGAAAAGGGCGTCCTTCATGTGTTTCGACTCGTAAAGGCCTTATTGGCGCTGGGCTATGGGAGCAAGCGTATTGACTTGAGCTTCATCACCCAGCAAGCCGTTTCGGTCCAACGCGATGACGCCGTGCGTTCTTCTGCTGCCAGCGTACACGGATTGGCCGGCGCGATCGCCAAGGAATATCCGCTATGGGCGATACGGGTTGTCGATTTGGAAGATGGGGGCAGCCTTTCGTTTGATCAATTGTTTCGTCTGCCAGCCGACCCGGAAGGTCACGTATGGGCCTGTCGGGATAACCGATGGTATCGTCAACGAATACTTCCGGTGACCGCAGCCGTACCGAAACAAAGCCTGTACCGTCAAGGCGGCGTTTATGTCGTCATCGGCGGTGCCGGCGGGATCGGCGAGGCGTGGACTGAATATATAATCCGCCAATATAGAGGACGAGTTGTTTGGATTGGTCGAAAACCGCTGGATGAAACCATTCAGCATAAGATTAATCGACTGGGTGCGGCTTATGGGATAGAGCCGTGGTATATTTCGGCCGATGCCAAAGACAAACAGTCTTTGCAGCGGTCTGTCGACGAAGTGAAGTCACGCCATGGCGCAATCCATGGCGTCATCCATTCCGCTATCGTCCTACTGGATCAAAGCTTAGCAAACATGGATGAAGCACGCTTTCGCGCGGCGCTGTCGGCGAAAGTGGATATCAGCGCTCGGATGGCACAAGTATTCGCGACTGAGCAGCTTGATTTTATGCTGTTCTTTTCTTCCATCAATTCGTATACCAAACCGGCCGGTCAAAGTAATTATGCTTCCGGCTGCACCTTCAAGGATGCTTTTGCCCATCGGCTTGGCAAGGAGCTGTCCTTCCCGGTCAAGGTGATGAATTGGGGCTATTGGGGAAGCGTAGGCGTCGTTGCCTCGGAGGAGTACCGGAAGAAAATGGCCTCGCTTGGCGTCGCTTCCATTGAACCGGACGAGGCAATGGCAGCGTTGGAATTGCTGCTTGGAGGACCATTGGACCAACTGGTGATGCTGAAGATGACAAAGCCGGTGCCGCTTGCAGGATTGCTGCATGATGAACGTCTGGTCATGCGGGCTGACCGCAGCTCACTGCTTCCAGGAATTCGAAACCGATTGCAGGAAGCAGATGATTCGCGGCTTGGGCGTATACAATCCGATATGGGGCACCCCATGGCGTTGCTGGACGCTGCCATTTGCAAATTGATGTGGGCGATCTACAGAGAACGCGGCTGGCTTAGCAGTGTGGAAGATGGTGCGTCCGGGATGCAGCCGGCCTACTACAGATGGCATCAAGAAACCATAGCCGCCTTTGAACGGGCTGGTTATGTTCGGCGCGAGGACGGCACGGTGCGCATATTGGACACACGCCCTCTGGACCTGGATGGAGAGTGGCGTCAATGGTACCAGACGAGAAGCCAATGGAAGAGCAACGGTAATATGAATACACAAGCTGAGTTGGCAGAAAAAACGTTGCACGCCCTCCAGCGCATTTTGGTCGGGGAATTACCGGCAACGGATGTTATTTTCCCGAACGGTTCCTTCGGATTGGTGGAGTCTGTTTACAAAAACAATCTGATGGCTGATTTTTTCAATGAAGCGCTTGCGGATACGGCGGCGGCTTATGTGCAGGAACGTATGGCGCTGGACAAGTCGTCCAAGATACGGATCCTGGAGATCGGAGCAGGTACGGGAGGGACGAGTGCGGTTGTACTCAAGCGGCTAGAACCGTATCAATCCCACATGGCCGACTACCTTTACACGGATTTATCCAAGGCGTTTCTTATTCACGGAAAGCAGACGTATGGGGCTCAGGCTCCTTACTTATCCTGCAAAATGGTCGATATTGAACGTCCGCTTGCCGAGCAAGGGATTGAAGAAGGAAGCTTCGATCTTGTCATAGCAACGAATGTGCTCCATGCCACTGCACGGATAAGCCGTACGTTGCGTCATGCAAAGGCAGCCCTTCGCCCTGGAGGGTTATTGCTGATTAACGAGATCCATGCAAACCGCCTGTTCATGCACGTGACTTTCGGGTTATTGGAAGGCTGGTGGCTGCATGAGGATGCCGAAGCACGCATTCCCGGCAGTCCGGTGCTAACTACGGAAATGTGGCAGCGGCTTTTAGCGGAGGAAGGTTTCCGGAGCATCTTCTATCCGGCACGGAAAGGTCATTTTCTCGGTGCCGCTGTCATTGCAGCGGAGAGCGACGGCGTATACCGACAGTACTTGAGCGGTAATGAGAGCGTCCCGTCGGATTTCCAGGAGCAGGAGCCGCTCCCGATCAGCCCGTCCACAAGCGGAACAAACGGCACAGACGGTGCCGGTGACGTTTCGGACCGGGCACTTGGTTCGTTTATCCAAACGGTTATTCGAACAGCGGTGGCGGATGCTCTGCAAATCGATGCAGGCCGAATCCAGGACGATCGGAGCTTCTCGGATTACGGCGTCGATTCCATCATTGCGGTCAACCTCATTAACATCATGAATGAGCACTGTGGGACGCAACTGCAGACGACGATCATTTTTGACTATAACAGCGTCGAGCGGCTATCCGATTGGCTGCTTCGCGAGCATCGGCAGGAACTGCTGAGCAAGTACCGGCAGTTGGATAAAAACGCAGTCCAATCCCCGCCGCAGGTTATGGCTGAAGAACGGGTCCTGGCGCCGGAGGCATCGGAGAACGGGTATCGAGTCACAGAAGATGCAGCTGCCTTCGAGCTGGCGGAAAAGAGTCAGACGCCGCGGGTACGCCATCATGTAGTCGTTGAACGCCCCGGCGGTATCGACGAGCTTCAATTGAAACAATCGGCAGTGCCGTCGCTGACGGAGCATGATGTGCTGGTTGAGGTACGCGCCTTTTCATTGAACTTCGGCGATCTGCTTTGCGCCAAAGGTCTGTATCCAGTGATGCCGCCTTTTCCTTTTACGCCTGGCTTTGAGGCAAGTGGTGTTGTCATCGATACAGGGAAAGCGGTGACCTCCGTCCGGCGTGGTGATCAAGTGGTTGTGATCGGAGGGGAGAATATAGGCGCGCAATCGACCTACATCGTATGCTCGGAGCAGTCGCTTCTTCCAAAGCCTGACTTTCTGTCCTTCGAAGAAGCTTGTTCGCTGCCGGCAGTCGGTCTTACGATGATGGACGCCTTTCGCAAAACGGCAGTCAAACCCGGCGACAAAGTGCTTGTTCAGACGGCGGCGGGAGGAATCGGTTTGATGGCCGTACAGCTAGCCCGCCATTACGGCGCGGAAATTTACGCTACCGCAGGCTCCAAGGAAAAATTGGACTATCTTGCGGGTATCGGTGTTTCAAAGCTCATCAATTACAGAGAAGACGATTTTGAGCAGGAGCTCAAGAGGCTTACGGACGGACAAGGGGTACAGATCGTTGTGAACACACTGTCCGGGGACGCGATGTCGAAAGGATTCCGGTGTTTGGCGCCGGGAGGCCGGTATATTGAGCTCGCCTTAACCGCGCTGAAGTCCGCGCGGAGCATCGACTTGTCGCTGTTGAACGAGAACAGGGCGTTCCATTCCGTTGACTTAAGAGCGTTGTCAGCCGAACAACCGGCTGCGATACAAGCTTATTGGGATGAGTTGACAGCTCTGATTAGGCAAGGGGTCATACGGCCGACAATCGGCGGCGTTTATGGTCTCTCTGATTTTAAAGAAGCCTATCGTCAGTTGGAGAACCGGAAAAATATCGGCAAGATTGTGGTGCGTATACCCGGTGGCGATTACCTGTCCGAACCCGAAGTCAGTTCTTCTGCTATAGAGAATGCAAGCATGCCACAGGTTCCAACGCGTTTAGAACCGGTGGCCATTGTCGGGATAAGCGGCCGTTTTGCTCGTTCGGATTCAGTGAAGGAGCTATGGTCACATCTTGAGGCAGGGACCGATCTGGTAGAAGAAGTGACGCGCTGGGAACTCCGTAGGAGCGGCTCGGATCCGAAAGGGGTCAAAAGCTGCCGCCACGGAAGCTTTCTAAGCTCAATTGATTGCTTCGATCCGCTTTTCTTTAACATCACTGGCGTGGAAGCCGATTACATGGATCCTCAACAGCGCATTTTTCTCGAGGAATCGTGGAAAGCGCTGGAGGATGCTGGATATGCGGGACCGGGAGAGCATACGCGACGATGCGGCGTCTATGTCGGAAGCTGCGGCAGCGATTACGCGAGATTGTTTGGAGACGAAGCGCCGGCTCAGGCGTTCTGGGGTAATGCAGGATCCGTCATCCCTGCACGGATCGCTTATTACCTGAACCTGCAGGGGCCTGCGGTAACAGTGGATACAGCGTGCTCCAGTTCGCTGGTTGCGATTCATCTGGCCTGTCAAAGCCTGTGGACAAGGGAAACGGACATGGCGCTTGCGGGCGGCGTATTCATCCAATCAACGCCTGAATTTTATACCGTCTCCAATCGTGCCGGTATGCTTTCTCCTACCGGCCGATGCCATGCTTTTGACGAAAGGGCCGACGGCTTCGTGCCGGGAGAAGGCGCCGGCGCGGTTGTTCTCAAACGTTTGAAGGATGCGCTTGCCGACGGCGATCATATTTATGGAGTGATCCGCGGCAGCGGCATCAATCAAGACGGCACGACAAACGGCATTACGGCACCAAGTGCGAATTCACAGGAGCGCCTGTTGAGGCATGTGTATGATAGCTTCGGCATCAATCCGCGCCATATTCAGTTGGTGGAGGCGCATGGAACGGGAACGAAACTGGGAGATCCGATCGAGTTTCAGGCCCTGACCCGGGCATTCAGACATTATACGGACGATAACCGCTATTGCGCGGTCGGTTCGATTAAATCGAATCTCGGCCATCCGGCTGCTGCCGCAGGCATTGCGGGCTTTTTGAAAGTTATTCTGTCATTGCGTCACAAAAAACTGCCACCTTCACTCCATTTTGAAAAGGGCAACACAAGCATTGCTTTCGAAAATAGTCCCTTTTACATCAATACGGAGCTTAGGGATTGGACACTTGGCGAGGGAACGAAACGAATGGCAGCTATTAGCTCATTCGGATTCAGTGGAACGAATGCGCATCTTGTTCTTGAGGAAGCTCCTCAGTCGGTTCGCAGACGGGAGGCGAGATCCGCATACTTGTTCGTGCTGTCGGGAAGGACCGCGGTACAGCTGCGCCAACAGGTTGAAAGGCTTGCTGCGCACTGCAGACACTCCTCGCAGTTGGACTGCGCCGCGGTCAGCTTTACGCTGCTGGCAGGACGTAAGCAATTGAAGCACCGACTTGCATGCGTCGCCGCCTCCAGGCATGAGCTACTCGAACGGCTTGGCGAATGGTTGGATAATGGCCATGCGCAAGACGTTGTCCAAGCAGAGCTGCAGCCTGTCGGGGTGCGGGATGAAGAAGAGCGGCGAATCGACGAAGTTAATCAGAGCATCCAGGCATACCGAGATAATGTCGACGGCCTGGCACGAGAGCATCTGCTGGCTTGTGCCGAGCTGTTTGTTCACGGTTATCCGCTGGACTTACGCAAGCTGTTCCTGGAAGGGGAGCTGCAGCGGATTCCATTGCCGACATACCCCTTTGCCAATGAAAGCCATTGGGTAAAGAAAGCGGAGCAACGGGAAGAGGCAAAGACGGATGAAGACGGCTTCAGTGATCTACTAGATCAGGTTCTCGACGAAACCATAACGTTGGAGACCGCCGTCCAGAAAGCGGAACGAATCCTATCATCTTTGTCTTAGCAGGCTTCTAACCGGGAGGTCAATATGAGAGATTTCTTGCAAGAAGTGTTGAGTGGAGTCAAAGAGGGCCGTCTGTCCAAGCCAGAGGCCCTTCGAATGTTGAACAAGTATAAGCAGAGCGCCCCATCCGAAGCAAATGATGATTACGGCGTGCTGCTTTTTCGGCCGTCCGAAGAGGAAATTGCAAAGTTTCCAGCGGACTCCCCTGGGGTCAATCAAGACCGATTGATCATATTTGGCGAGTCGATCGAGGTCCGCGCAGATAAATTAAAATGCATGACAGGCAAAGCCGAATGGCTTGTTCTTGAATTCTCAGAGCAGCGGATCGAGCAGAGGTATGAGGCTTATACACTCCAAATCGTCGACCGCCTCCAGCGCCTTCTGCATAATCACACCGGCCGGGAAACGCTTGTGCAGCTTTTCATCGCAGATAAAGAGGAGTCGCCATGGCTTGTCGGATTATACAGCTTACTGTTAACCGCACGTGCAGAAAATCCGAAGCTCACGGTAGAATGTCTCGAATGGTCGGAAAATGGTAAGGGAGATATTGCCGGTGCGCTCGAGGCAGGTGCTTGGGGGGGCGGCAGCACAAGTGCTGTCCAATCCCGGCACGGTCGCTGCTACCGTTCCGCGTGGAAGAAGGAGACGATCCTGCAGAAGCAGGGGCGAATGCCATGGATAGACCGCGGCATCTATTTAATAACAGGCGGAGCGGGCGCACTCGGCCTGTTATTTGCTGAGGAAATCGCAAGGCAGGTGAGCCTGCCTGTTCTTATACTAATCGGAAGATCGGCAACGCTGAATGACGAAGCATCCGGCCGAATCGAACGGATAGCGGCTCTTGGCGCTAAGGTTGAATATAGGCAGGTTGATCTAAGCGAAGAACGTCAAGTTGCTGCATTGATCGATGCAATTCAACATCAATATGGCGGCTTGAATGGGATTTTACATGCGGCAGGTATCATCCGTGATGAATATTTGTACCGCAAAACGCGTGATCAGGTTATCGAGGTGCTCAGTCCGAAGGTGAAGGGACTCGTCTATTTGGACCGATCTAGCAAGGATATCAAGCTGGATGTGTTTGCCGTCTTCTCATCCGTAGCGGGTGTATATGGCAATGTCGGCCAAGCAGACTATGCGGCGGCGAATGGCTTTATGGATGCTTATACCATATGGAGAAAACAGACGGATCCCAACAGGTCAGGAATGATCGCAATCAACTGGCCGCTCTGGAGATCGAACGGGATGCAGCTCGAATCCGGAGCCGAGGAAGCATTGGAACGTGAGACCGGGATGGCGGCGATGCCAGGAACGATCGGCATCCGTGCATTCTACGCTTCGCTTGCAAGCGGAGGGAGCCGGGTCATGGTACTCTACGGTGCTGGTGATAAGCTAACCCGTTTTGTAGAAAATGACCGAAGCCGCTCTTCGACCGAGATTGTCGAAGGCGTCAAGCTGGATCCAAACTTGGACAAGCGGACCCTGAAACGACTGATTCATTTGTTCTCGGGCTATACGAGGCTCAATCCGGACAGCGTTGATCCAGATGAACCGTTGGAAACGTATGGCATCGATTCGATTATGATTACCGAGTTGAACCGCAATCTCGCGAATGAATTCGGTGAGCTTTCCAAAACGCTCTTTTACGAATTCAGGACACTAAGAGGCGTAGCCGATTATTTGAGCGCAACGTATCCGCATCAATGTCTCAATTGGATTGGCCTGGCCGAGAAAGATACACAGGAGAAAAATAACGTGGCAGCAGCCTCGTCCTCGGGTGTGACGCCCCGTTTGTCACCGATCGGTGAAAGTGATCAAAAGGTCACCAGATCGGCCGACATTGCCAGCAAGAGTGGTCAGCCGGCAGAGAAGGAGCCGATCGCGATTATCGGGATGAGCGGCAGATATCCGCAGGCCGAAGATTTGGACGCGTTCTGGCGAAATCTTGCCGCAGGTATGGACTGCATAACCGAAATTCCCGGGGATCGTTGGCCGGTCGAAGGTTTCTATGAGCCCAATTCGGAGATTGCGGTCGCCGAGGGGAAAAGCTATAGCAAGTGGGGCGGATTTCTGGAGCATGCAACATGCTTTGATCCGCTCTTCTTTAAAATATCGCCGCTGGAGGCGTCCTGCATGGACCCTCAGGAACGGCTCTTTCTCGAAAGCTGCTGGCATGCGCTTGAGGATGCGGGCTGCACGAGAGAGCATCTGGCTTCGCAGTACGGCGGCCGAGTCGGCGTTTTCGCCGGAATAACGAAGACAGGGTTTAACCTGTACGGGCCTGCGTTCAAAAAACAGGGAGAGCGCATGCTTCCCTTTACGTCTTTTAGCTCCGTGGCCAATCGAGTTTCGTACTTGTTTGACTTCAATGGTCCGAGCATGCCGATCGATACGATGTGTTCCTCTTCGTTAACCGCTATTCATGAAGCTTGCGAGCATATTTTGCGCGGGGAATGCGAATTGGCAATCGCCGGAGGCGTCAACCTATATCTTCATCCGTCTAATTATATCGAGCTTAGCGCCCATGGGATGCTGTCCACCGACGGCAAATGCAGAAGCTTCGGCAGCGGCGGTAGCGGCTTCGTTCCGGGAGAAGGAGTAGGTGTTTTGCTGCTGAAACGGCTGTCGCAAGCCATTGCCGACGGTGACCGGATTCATGCCGTGATCAGAGCCACCAGCGTGAATCATGGCGGCAAAACAAATGGCTACACTGTTCCAAATCCGAATGCCCAGGGACAGCTGATCCGGCAAGCGCTCGACAAAGCTGGCATTCACAGCAGAACGGTAAGCTATATCGAAGCGCACGGTACGGGCACCAAGCTGGGCGATCCGATCGAAATTACCGGGCTGACGCAAGCGTTCCGCCAAGATACGCAGGATAACCAATATTGCGCGATCGGTTCGGTCAAATCGAATATCGGTCATCTTGAGGCGGCGGCGGGTGTGGCCGGCGTAACGAAAATCGTGCTGCAAATGAAGCATCGGAAGCTCGTACCGAGCTTGCATGCGCGTACGCTAAACCCGAATATTCCGATGAAAAACACGCCTTTTATGGTCCAGCAGGAGCTGACGGATTGGGATAGACCCGTCGTTCGTCTGAACGGCAGAGAGGAAGAGTATTCGAGAATTGCGGGCATTTCTTCCTTTGGCGCAGGCGGCGCCAATGCGCATATTGTGCTCGAGGAGTATATTCCGGCTGTGAGTGAAGCCCAAAAAGAAACATCCGCTTGTGAAGAGGTGCTTATTCTGCTGTCGGCCCCGAACGAGCAGCGGCTGCGTATTCAGGCGGAGAGATTGCTTTCGGCTTTGGACAGCGGATCATTGGCGGATGCGGAATTGGCGGAGATCGCTTATACGCTTCAGATCGGCCGCGAGGCGATGGATGAAAGGCTTGCTTTTACAGCGGCATCGATGGAAGAGTTAGCCCTTCGCTTACGAAGTTTTTTGAATAAGACGTCGGATGACGGATCGATATACCGCGGTCATGCGAAATCAGATAAGGATCAGTTGGCCTCGATCGGAGCGGATGACGATCTTGCAAGCCGTGTAAACCGGTGGATAGAGCTCCGGAATGTTGACAGGCTTGGATCACTATGGGTGAAGGGTCTGAAGGTAGACTGGAGCCGGATGTATGAGAACAAGCCAGCTAGGCGAGTGAGTTTGCCGGGTTATCCTTTTGAACGCAAAACGTACTGGCTACCGGGCAGCGGCAAGCGTAAGGAAGCTGAAGCTAGTCCAGACTTGGCAGCTGAGAAGCAGCGCTTTATCCGCGATCCGGAGAACCGTCCGGAAGCGTTTGAACATGTTTTACTTACACCTGTTTGGGAGCCTATGCCTGTTGAATCCGGGCCTGCGTACCCCGGAGCGAACAGCCGAAGCGTTGTGATCATCGGAGGAACGGCTGAAAGCCGGGAGGCTCTCTTGGTTCATTATCCAAACGCCTTTACAGTCAACGTAGGCGAAGAGGATGATATCGAGCAAATCGCTATGGTGCTGGCACGATTCGGCGCCATCGATCATTTATTTTGGCTTGCGCCGCCTTCCGAATTTTTGCTTCATGACGATTCACTCCTTGCTAAGCAAGAGGTTGGTGTCCTTTTGCTATTCCGCTTGATCAAGGCGCTGCTACACGCCGGATATGGCGGGAAAAGGCTGAGTGTCGATGTCCTCACCTTCCAAACCCAGCGGGCATACACGGGAGACAGGATTAATCCTGTTCATGCGAGTGTGCATGGACTGATAGGTGCGCTTGCAAAAGAATATCCCAATTGGCAGATTCGTGTACTGGATTTGGAGCCCGGCTGGGAGACTTCAATTGAAACGCTGTTGACACTTCCTCCCGATGCGGAAGGAAACACGTGGTGCTTAAGGGGACGGGAATGGCTATGTCAAAGGCTGGCTCCCGTGAATATCGCCTCTGGCATACAGCACAACGGTTACCGGAAAGGCGGCGTCTATGTCGTTATTGGCGGGGCCGGGGGTATTGGTGAAGTCTGGACGGCGTACATGATTCGCCGCTATCAGGCACAGATCGTCTGGCTTGGACGCCGCAGGCAGGATGAGTCGATCAGCGCATCAATCGAACGGGTGTCCACTACGGGGCCAAAGCCATTCTATATAGAGGCGGACGCAGCGGATGCCCAAGCACTGGATCATGCTTATCAGGTCATCAAAGCACGTTTCGGCGCCATTCATGGTGTCGTTCATGCTGCAATCGTCCTGCGTGACCAAAGTCTCGTTAATATGCAGGAGGACGACTTCCGGGCAGGGCTTGGAGCCAAGATTGACGTCAGTGTACGGCTCGCGCAAATATTCCGCAGAGAGCCGCTTGATTTTGTTTTGTTTTTCTCAGGCATGATGTCCTTTGCTAGAAGGGCCGGTCAAAGCAATTATGCAGCAGGCTGCACGTTTAAGGATGCCTTCGCGATCCGTTTGGCCTGTGACTGGCCGTGTGCGGTGAAGATAATGAATTGGGGCTACTGGGGAAGTGCGGGCATTGTCGCTTCAGACGAATACCAGGCACGGATGGCGCATGACGGCATCGGTTCGATAACGCCTTCCGATGCGATGGAGGCGTTGGAGACGCTGCTTGCAAGTCCGATCGAGCAGATGGCATTTATTAAAGCCTCGAAGAGTGTCCTGGAAGCAGGCTTTGCTTCGGAGAGGCTAGTAGACGTCATGTTCGACACTCCGGGCTTCAGTGGCGATTACAGGTCAATGGTGGAGCTGCCTGCACTTCCTGATCTCATTGCTGGTATGAACATAGAACGAGGCCAACCGGTTGGGCCGTCCGGTCAAGCCGACCTGATTTTGCATGAATTGATCGGGGAAGCGTCCCGTTTGCTGGAAGTCCATCCCGAAGAAATCGACCCGAACGCTGAGTTTTCGGAATACGGATTGGATACGGTCCAGCTGGCCGAGCTTTTAAGCAAGCTTAACAGACGCTTCATGGTGGAAGCGGAAATGCAGGCTTTTACAGATTGGACGACGTTGAACCAGATGGCACAAGCTGTGTCCCGTTTTGTCGGACGATCGGAAATCACGTCATAAGAAAGGGGCCTGTTCGTCTTGGATCAATTAAACGCGTTAACCTATAAATTGCTGTGGGGGCAGCTGTGGGAACTCGGACAGTTTACACAGCATTCGTTTGACCTGGACGCTCTGAAGGCCAAGGTGCATTCGCGCTACGGAAGCTGGCTTGAAGAGAGTCTGACACAGCTAACCGAACAGGGGTATATCAGGCAACCACAAGGACAGGGTCTTGCGAAAGCATCTCCTCCTGTTCGTCTGAACGAGGTGTGGGAAGAGTGGGCCGCCGCCAAGAAGGAATGGCTGGGCAATCCCAATTTACATGCCCAAGTCAACCTGTTGGAAACGGCGCTTCGGGCGCTTCCGGCGATATTGACCGGCCGGACCGCCGCCACTGACGTTCTGTTTCCAAACGGCTCGATGAAGCTTGTCGAAGGCATCTATAAACATAATCCGGTATCGGATTATTTTAACGAGGTGTTGGCCAATACAGCGGCCGCATATGTAAAAAGTCTGGATCAAGGGCAACGGATGCGAATTCTTGAGCTGGGAGCGGGAACGGGCGGTACGAGCGAGATGCTCTTCCGCAAGCTGGACCCTTATCGGGAACAGATCGCGGAGTACGTTTACAGCGACTTATCAAAAGCATTTCTTATCCATGCACAAGAACAATACGGACCGGCAGTTCCCTATTTAAGCTGCCGGATCGTCAACGTTGAAGAGCCCTTGGCGGAACAGGGGATTTCGCCCGGCACATTCGATATGGTCATCGCGTCAAACGTGCTGCATGCGACAAAAAATATTCGGCTTACGCTACGCAACGTTAAATCTGCACTGAAAAAAAATGGTTTATTGCTGCTAAATGAGATGAGCCACAACACACTCTTCGCTCACCTGACATTCGGTCTTCTGGATGGCTGGTGGCTCTATGAGGACGACTGGCTGCGCATCCCGGGTTCGCCCGCCTTATCTTCGGAGAACTGGACGAAAGTTTTGGAGCAGGAGGGGTTCCAGTCGGTTTATTTCCCGGCGCAGGCAGCTCGGAGCTTGGGACAGCAGATTATCGCTTGCCAGAGCGATGGCGTTGTCCGAAAATCCGGTACATCATCAGCAAAACAAACCGGGTCGACTATGGATACCGCTGCGGCGATGATTATCTCCACAACGGCAGATGATACCGGAAAAGTGGAACCGAAAGCGGATTGGACTCCTCAGGACAATGACAGATACATGCAAGCTGTCAAGCTCATGCTTAGAAAGCACATCTCGACAGCGCTTAAGGTTGACCGCGATCAGATCGCTCCGAACCATGCTTTTGCCGATTACGGGCTGGACTCCATTACGGGCGTTCACTTAATCCAATTGGTTAATGGGGAGCTTGGACTGGAGCTGCCGACAACCGTTCTGTTTACATACAGCTCGATTAATCAGTTTACAGGCTATTTGCTGGCTGAGCATGGCGAAGCCGTTTCCAGGGTCTTCGGAGCTGCGGACCGCATAGCGCCGCAGGCAGATGCTAGGTCGAGCTCTGCAGGCGAAAGCTTACGGGAGGCAGACTTCGAAACGAACGAAGTGGAAACGCCCGCTGCGTTCCAGAAAGCGGATGCACCAGCCCGAGGTCCGGCTCATAAGGAGCCGATTGCCATCATCGGCATGAGTGGAAGGTTTGCCAAATCCCGTCATTTTGAAGAATTATGGGAGCATTTGGCCAGTGGAACGGATTTGGTCGGGGAAATCACGCGATGGAAACAGTCGGATTCCAATATCGTTCGCTTTGGTAGCTTACTTGACGATTATGACCAGTTCGACCCGTACTTTTTTCATATTTCGGGAACGGAAGCGGTTTACATGGACCCTCAGCAGCGGTTGTTTCTGGAGGAGTCCTGGAAAGCGCTGGAGGACGCCGGCTATGCCGGATCGGCAATGGAAGGCCGCCGGTGCGGCGTTTATGTGGGGTACAATATCGGCGATTATATGCAGCTGATCGGCGATAATCCTCCAGCGCAGGCGATGTGGGGAAATGCCGGTTCTATCGTAGCTGCTCGAATTTCGTATTATTTGAACCTGAAAGGCCCGGCGATAGCAGTTGATACCGCCTGCTCCAGCTCACTCGTATCTGTTCATCTTGCATGTCAGGGACTGTGGGCGCGGGAGACAGATATGAGCTTGGCCGGGGGTGTGTTCATTCAGTCTACCCCGGCTTTCCACGACAGTGCACAACGAGCAGGCATGCTGTCTGCTTCCGGGCGCTGTTACACGTTTGATGAACGGGCGGATGGTTTTGTGCCAGGCGAGGGTGTCGGTGCGGTTGTTCTCAAACGGTTAAGCGATGCAGTTGCTGATGGCGACCATATCTACGGTGTCATTGCCGGATCGGGCATGAACCAGGACGGCACGACCAACGGGATTACGGCTCCGAGCGGTGCTGCACAGGAAGAGCTCGAGCGCGAAGTGTATGAACAATTCGGCATCGATCCGGGGCGCATTCAACTGGTAGAAGCACACGGCACCGGTACTAAGCTTGGCGACCCCATCGAGCATGAGGCGTTAACGCGCGCATTTAGACATTACACAACCAAAACGGAATACTGTGCGATCGGCTCTATCAAGACAACGATCGGTCATACGATCGCTGCAGCGGGCATCGCGGGGTTGATCAAGTTGATGTTGTCATTGAAATATAAAAAGCTTCCGCCATCCCTTCATTATCAGCAGGGCAATGCGAATATCCGAATGGAAGGAAGTCCCTTCTACGTTAATACCCACCTCAAGGAATGGCCTGCTGAGCCGGGTGAAAGCCGGCTCGCGGCGATCAGTTCATTCGGCTTCAGCGGGACGAATGTGCACATGGTCCTTCAGGAAGCGCCGTCGATCGATCGTCAGCCAAGGTCAACGCGCAGTCATCTGCTGGTACTGTCGGCGCAGTCCGACGCACAGCTGCGTCAGCAGGCGGAGCAACTAATCGCTTACTGCGGCAAGCATCCCGAAGCGGATATTGGGGATATGAGCTATACGCTGCTGATCGGACGTAAGCATTTGCCGCATCGGTTGGCCTGTATCATTGAGGATGTGACTGCCCTTGTCGCTGTGCTGAACCGCTGGCTCCTTGAGGGAAGCGCGCCGGGTCTCTTTGCGTCGGTGGTGCACGAATGGGAACGGCAGGAGGATGCGATCAAGAAGAACGAGGGTCTGGCGTACATCATGGAATGGCGTAATTCGGAGCGCGATAAGCCGGAGATGTTAGAAAGGATTGCCCGCTTGTATCAGCAAGGCTATGAGCTGGCGTATGACGAGCTGTTTACAGCAAGTCAATACAGACGGATTTCATTGCCGGTGTATCCGTTTTCACGGGAGAGATTTTGGGTGCCGCTTAGCGGAGGAAGTGAGTCGGTGAAGCGGGATGAACAGCAGCAATCGGGAGTTCTTCATCCGCTGGTGCACCGCAATACGTCGACGCTTACGGAGCAGCGGTACAGCTCCGTTTTCACGGGAGATGAGCCCTTCTTCACGGACCATGTGCTAAACGGCCAGAAGATTTTTCCCGGCTCTGCTTACTTGGAAATGGCTCATGCAGCTGTACGGCTTGCTACTGAATCGGCTGCTGACGACGGACAAATCCTGCAGCTGAAGCATGTTGGATGGGTACAACCCCTCATTGCGCGGGATGAACCGGTTGCTCTTCACATCGCTCTCGCTTCCGGAGAGAATGAGGAAATTACGTTCGAGGTATACAGCTTGTCGGGGGATAAAGATAGGGAAGCAGCGGTTGTTCATTTTCAAGGTTCGGGAAGGTGGATAGCCGCCACGCCGGAGGAGCGACTGAATGTGCGGGAGGCGCAAGCGGCATGCCGCCATACGGTTTCGTCGGAAGCATGCTACGAGGCGTTTGCACAAATCGGCTTTCATTACGGCATCACCCACAAAGGCATCGAGCAGCTTCATATTGGAGAACAGGCTGCGCTGGCAAAGCTGTCGATGCCTGCTAATCGAGGGAGCGTGGAGCCTTTTACGATGCATCCCGGTCTGCTGGATGCCGCACTTCAATCGATGGCTGGTCTTGTACTCGGAGAAAATGACGTAAGCCCATTGGATGGCAGTCTTCGTTTAAGCCCGCTTCTGCCCTTCGCTATTGAAACGCTCGATATCGTACATGCCATGGATGCCGAGATGTGGGCGTATTTGCGATTCAGTCACGACTCGGGGATGCGTGGCGGCATTAAGAAGATTGACATCGATTTGGTTGACGCTCAGGGCCGTTTATGCGTACGGATCAAAGGGTATGCTGCCCGCCCGGTACAAGCAAACGCACACTCCGATGAGGGAGTGTTGTTGTTCGAGCCGATATGGGAAACGGCGGAGGACTCTATAGGTTCAAACGAAGCTGTGCACCGATATGAGCGCCGAATTGTCGTCGCTGCTGAAGACTGTGCCTTCGCTCTGAAGGAAATCGAAGGACAGGAGGATGACGTCCGGTGCATCGCGCTGCAGACCGAACATCAGGATAAGATCGACCTGCGTTACCAGGCCTATGCAGAAAAGCTGCTCGGTATCGTACAGGAAGTGCTGCAGGATAAGCGCCCAACTATTATACAGCTGCTTATCGGCCATACCGATCAACAGCAATTGGCTGCGGGGTTGTCGGGAATGCTCAAAACAGCGGCCATGGAAGAGCCGAGAATAGCCGGCCAGCTGATCGAGCTTGAAACTCAGTCGAGTGAGCTGCACTTCGCCCAATTACTAGCGGCGTACGCAAAGCACCCAGAATTGCAGCACATCCGATTGAATAGGGAGCAGCAGAGCACTCTGCGCTGGCGCGAGATGCGTACGGTTCCCGAGCCGTCTACAGTCGTTCCTTGGAAGGATGGCGGCGTTTACCTCATAACCGGGGGAACAGGCGGGCTTGGCGTGCTGTTTGCGGAAGAAATTGCGCGAAGGACCCGCGGCGCTGCCGTGATCCTTACGGGACGATCAGCACTGGACCAAAGCAAGCGTGAACAGATGGCGCAATTAACCAATCGAGGGCTGACGGTGGAATACAGGCAAACGGATGTCGGTAGCCTGGGGGCGGTTGAAACGCTGATTCAAGAGATTTGCCGCAAATACGGTACATTGAACGGGATCCTGCACGGCGCCGGTGTTATTCAAGATGCGTATTTGAGGAAGAAGTCCGCTGCTGAACTTCAGAAGGTCCTTCGGCCAAAAGTATCCGGAACGGTCCATCTGGATGATGCGACTCGCCATATTCCGTTGGATTTCTTCCTGCTTTTCTCGGCTTTAGCAGGTGTAATAGGTAATCCCGCTCAGGCTGATTATGCGGCCGCCAACGCCTTTCTGAATCGTTTTGCTGCCTACCGTAACGAGTTAGCGGAAGCCGGACAACGGCATGGCCGCACATTGTCGATTTGTTGGCCGCTGTGGCAAGAAGGCGGCATGCAGGTTCATGCCGAGACGGCGAAGCTGTTGAAGCAAAAGAGCGGCATGCGGGCAATGGCAAGCAGCACGGGCATTCAAGCGTTTTACATGGCTTTGGCTGCTGGAAAATCGCAAATCACCGTTATCGACGGTGAGAAAGAAACGTTACGTTCCTTTATGAGGATGGCACAGAACGAAGGGAAGGCGCAGGCTTTCGAAAGCGGCATAAAAGAGCCGTCCGCTTGGGATCAAAGCGATGCGCTTCAGGAGAAAGCGGTCGCGTACTTGACGAATTTGATATCCTCCGTGGCCGGCACGCCTGCTAGCCGGATGGACCCTGAAGCTCCGATGGAAACGTACGGCCTCGATTCCGTCATGGTGATGCAAATCACTAGCCGGCTGGAAGCAGCCTTTGGCTCGCTGTCGAAAACATTGTTTTTCGAATACCCAAACATCGGTCGACTGGCGGCTTTTTTCATCGAACATCATCGGTTCCGTTTGGCCGAGTTAGTTGGCGCTAAAATGGCGGCGGAAGATTCCATGAGTCCTATTACCGTTTTACCGAAGCTAAAGGAAGCACGCCGCAAAGCTGCACGTCCGATATCCAAGCGGCCGACAGAAGCACGGAACGGAAGTCGTGTACACGATATTGCGATCATCGGCATAGCCGGCCGTTATCCAGGTGCTAAAAATGTTGAACAATTTTGGGAAAAGCTTCGTGACGGTCAGGACTGCATCAGCGAAATTCCGCCCGACCGCTGGGATCACAGCGTCTACTATGACCCGGATAAGAGTAAGCCGGGGAAAGTGTATACGAAGTGGGGCGGATTTGTGGAGGGCGTCGACCGCTTCGATCCGTTGTTCTTTCATATATCGCCGCGTGAAGCCGAGATCATGGATCCGCAGGAAAGATTGTTTCTGCAATGCGTCTATGAAGCGATCGAAGACGCCGGATATACACGGGAATCGCTCGCTTCCGAGGGTCAAGGGAAGACGAAGCGGGTTGGCGTATTCGTTGGCGTCATGAACGAGGAATATCAGCTATATGGCGCGGAGTTGACTGCTCGAGGGAAGCCAATTGCACTATCTGGTAATCCCTCGTCTGTCGCAAACCGGGTCTCTTACTTCTGCGATTTCAAAGGACCAAGCATGGCGGTGGACACGATGTGTTCCTCGTCGCTGACAGCCATTCATCTGGCTTGCCAAAGCTTGCGGCAAGGGGAAAGTCGTGTTGCCGTGGCCGGCGGAGTCAACGTATCCGTCCACCCGAATAAATACATTTTCCTTTCCCAAGGTAAATTCGCTTCCAGCAAAGGCCGCTGTGAAAGCTTCGGGAAAGACGGCGACGGTTACGTACCCGGCGAAGGGGTAGGTGCAGCTGTGTTGAAACCGCTCGAAGATGCAATTGCGGACGGCGATCTCATTTATGGCATTATCAAGGGAACGGCTATCAACCACGGCGGCAAAACAAACGGCTATTCGGTACCCAGTCCAGCTGCGCAGGCCGATGTCATTGGCGAGGCAATCAAGGATGCCGGTATTGATCCGCGAACCATTAGCTATATCGAAGCGCACGGCACGGGCACTTCGCTTGGCGATCCGATTGAAATCGCGGGCTTGAGCCAATCCTTCCGCGCCCATACGGCCGACGTTCGCTTTTGTGCGATCGGCTCGGCCAAATCGAACATCGGCCATTGCGAAAGCGCAGCAGGCATTGCCGGTTTGACGAAGGTATTGCTTCAGATGAAATACGGTCAACTGGCGCCGTCACTGCATGCGGAGAAGCTCAATCCGAACATCGATTTCGAGCAATCACCTTTTGTGGTACAGCGGACGTTGGAGGCCTGGAACCGACCTGCTCTGACCATAGACGGGACCACAAGGGAACTTCCGAGAATTGCTGGACTCTCTTCCTTTGGCGCGGGAGGCTCCAACGGGCATCTCGTTATCGAAGAATATATTTCAGAAGAACATGTGACAGGCGAAAAGCAGACTTACCATAGGGATCATCCGGCTATCATTGTACTTTCAGCGCGCGACGAAGATCGTCTACAGCTCGTTGCGCAGCGTCTCTTGTCCTTCATACGCGATCAAGGCTGTGAACAAATAAACCTGGAGAATCTTGCCTACACCCTCCAAGTGGGCCGGGAAGCGATGGAGGAACGGCTGGCGATGCTCGTCGGTTCGGTCGAGGAGCTGGAGAATAAGCTGCTTGCTTATGTAGCGGATCACGAAGAGCGGAACAACGTTTTCCGCGGTCACATCCAAACCAATGAACTGATGCAAATGTGGCGGACAGACGAGGATTTATCGGAGACGTTTAAGGCATGGATGAGAAAAGGGAAATTCGGGAAGATCCTCGGTCTGTGGGTGAAAGGGCTGAACATCGATTGGCGCCTGCTTTACGAAGATACGGTTCCACGCCGGATGAGTCTGCCAACGTATCCGTTTGCGGAGGAGAGGTACTGGATACCGGAAACCGACATCCTATTTGCTCGGGAAGGAGAGGGCGGAAAGCCTCTTCATCCGTTGCTGCACCGGAATACATCGGAAGTGTCGCAGCTGCGTTTCAGTTCGCTGTTTACCGGTAAGGAGCATTTCCTAAGCGATCATGTTGTTGATGGGAATAAGGTTATGCCGGGCGCCGCTTACCTCGAAATGATTCGCGCAGCCGCTGAGGCTGCAGCCGGTAAGCTGTTAAGTTCGGCAGGCACTCGTCTTCATCAGATCGTATGGAGAAAACCGCTTGTCATGAACAATGCATCCTCCGAGGTGCATATTCGGCTCCGTAAGGAAGACGAAGGGTTGGCATGCGAGGTCTTTACCAATCAGGGCGAAGACGAGAATGAGACCTTGTATTGTACGGCAACGGTATCGCTTCAGGAGCCCGAAGAGAGCCCGATTATGGATATTGAAGTCATAAGAGCACAATGCAGCGGGCCGAAGCTGTCAGGCGAACAGTGCTATCGGGCATTCGAATCAGCCGGACTTTTGTATGGACCCGGCAATAGAGGGATCAGAAGTATCTATACCGGCAACGCTCAAGCATTGGCGAACGTGTTTGTTCCGGCGGAAGTAGCTAGCACGCCGCATGATTATGTGCTTCATCCGAGTTTGATTGATTCCGTCTTCCAGGCAACGATCGGCTTGTTTCCCCGTCAAGTTCTGGAAGCAATGGAGGGGCAGCCGCAATCCGTGAGCCCAATCGTTCCTTTTGCGCTGGAGGAATTGGACATCCTTGGCCCATGTTCAGGAGAGATGTGGGCGTGGATCCGGTTCAGTAGCGATCTTCTACCGGAGAGCCCGATTCGCAAGCTGGATATCGAGCTTATCGACAGCAGCGGAATCGTTCGTGTACGGATGAGAGGATTGACGTCCAGACGGATTGACCGAGAAGAGGTTCGTGATCAACCTGTTGCGACCCCTACAGAAACGCTTTTTTTCCAGCCGATGTGGGAACGGAAGCCTTGCCATACGGAGAAGAACACGGTGACTTATACCAGGCGGATCGTCTTGTTGGGCGGATCGGATAGCTCGCTTGCGGATCAACTCATACAACAGGGGGACGGGGCAGAGGTTCATCTATTGGGCGACGGCCTGGAAAATATGACGTTGGCGTCGTGTTATACGATTTATGCCAAACGGATGCTGAAACAGCTTCAATCCGCACTTCATGGTACGGAAGGCAGGACGCTGATTCAATTGGTACTCCCGAGTAGCGACAATCAGCGTGTCTTGGTTGGATTAAGTGGAATGCTGAAGACCGCTACTCTTGAACATCCCGGTGTCGTCGGGCAGACGATTTTACTGGGTAAGGACTCGGTAGGTCCTGTCATTGCCAGGATTATCGACGAGAATGGGTCTGAACCGGAGGACGACGTCATTCGTCATGAAGCCGGTAATCGTTATGTTCAAAGGCTTGTGGAAATGGGACATAAAAACGGGGTTCCGGTACCTTGGAAACATAACGGCACGTATCTGATCACAGGCGGCTGCGGCAAGCTTGGGATGATCGCTGCGCGAGATGCTGCCGCGCGAACTAGGGGTGCGAACCTGATCCTAACGGGGCGCTCCGCTCATGATGAAGGAATACAGAAGCATCTTGACGAGTTGAAAGCGGTGGGAGCCCATGCAGAGTACCGCAGCTTGGACATCAGCGACGCTTCCGCCATCCAAGAAATAATCGAACAGATAGAAGCTCGCTATGGCGGTTTGTCCGGCATCATTCATTGCGCAGGCACTCGGGCGGACAGCTTCATCTTGAAAAAAACGGAAATGGACATCGATCGGGTATTCGCAGCTAAAGTGACCGGTCTTATTCATCTGGACCGTTCAACGAGGCATATGGAGCTCGACTTTATGCTGCTTTATTCCTCTCTTGCCGGAACGCTTGGCAATTTCGGTCAAGCCGACTACGCAGCCGCCAATGGGTTTATGGACGCGTTCGCAGCGCATCGGAACGATCTTACGGCTTCAGGACATCGCAAGGGCAAAGCCTGCTCGATCGCCTGGCCGCTCTGGGAGAAGGGCGGCATGCAGATCGATGAGGAAACGCTCTCCATGATGAACAGGCTGACCGGGATGTCTGTGCTCGAAACCAACGGCGGGTTGCACGCTTTATATGCCGCAGCAGCATCAGCAGCGGATCATGTCCTGACGATAGCGGGAGATCCTTCCCGCATACGGGCTGCCTTGACGGCCGGGAGTCAGTCTCCGCCGCAGGCTCAAGCTCGACCGGCAGTTGTTATGCAGCAGCCTATAAAGGCTGACGGCATTCCGGCCTTTCCGCAGGATGAGCTGGAGCAGAGAACCATAGCGTACTTAAAATCGCTTGTATCGACGGTAATTAAGCTGCCCATTCAGCGGATGCATGAGGATACGCCGTTCGAGAAATATGGTGTCGATTCAGTGACCATCATGCAGTTGACAGCGAGTCTGGAACAATCATTCGGAACGTTGTCCAAATCGCTATTCTTTGAATATATGACGATCAGGGAGCTTGCCAGCTATTTGATGCGTGCTCACCTCAGCCGTCTGCCTGCTGTCTTGGGCTTGGAGGACGGTTCTTCGTTCGGATCGGCAGCGTCCATCCCTGAACGCGCCGGTCTTTCGCGTCATGACAGCCATGCTGTAGAGAAAGAAGAATCACCTGCCAGCAAAAACGATATTGAATCGGTAGGAGCTGGAGCTACAACCGAATGGCGGCCGGAGGATATCGCGATTATCGGGGTGGCCGGACGCTATCCGGGAGCAAGAGACGTGGAGGCGTTTTGGCACAATATCCGGAACGGCGTCGACAGCATCACCGAAATCCCGGAAGACCGTTGGAATCATGAGGCGATCTTTGATGCAGAGCCTGATAAACAGGGGAAAACCTATTCCAAATGGGGAGGCTTTCTGGAAGGGGGGGATCGTTTCGATCCGTTGTTCTTTCACATTTCGCGCAAAGAAGCGGCGTTTATGGACCCTCAGGAGCGATTGTTTTTACAGTGCACGTACGAGATGCTACAGGATGCCGGATACACGAGGCATGACCTGCAGCAGCTCGATTCGTCCGGTCTTGGCGGTAATGTAGGCGTTTACGTCGGTGTCATGTACGAGGAATATCAGCTTTATGGTGCGGAAGAAACGGTTCGGGGCCGGCCGATGGCGCTGTCTGGCAGCGCTTCGTCGATTGCGAACCGCGTATCGTATTTTTGCAATTTACATGGACCAAGCCTGGCTATTGATACGATGTGCTCATCTTCGCTCACCGCGATACATTTGGCCTGCCAAAGTCTGCGCGAGGGAGAATGCGATGCAGCTATAGCAGGGGGGATAAACCTTTCTATTCATCCGAATAAGTACTTGGCGCTTGCGCAAGGAAAATTCGCGTCGAGCAAAGGCCGGTGCGAGAGCTTCGGCGAGGGAGGCGATGGTTACGTGCCAGGCGAAGGCGTTGGCGCCGTTCTGTTAAAGCCGTTGTCACGGGCCATTGCCGACAAAGACCGCATCTACGGCGTCATTAAAGGCTCAGCAGTCAACCATGGCGGTAAGACGAACGGCTACTCGGTTCCGAATCCGAAAGCGCAGGCAAGTGTGGTCGAGCGGGCGATCCGGAAGTCGGGCATTGATCCGGGAGCAATCAGCTATATCGAAGCGCATGGGACCGGTACGGCGCTTGGCGATCCCATCGAAATAAAAGGTTTAAGTGATGCATGGAAAACGAGTGCCCTTCCGACATCCGTCTGTGCGATCGGTTCCGTAAAATCCAACATCGGTCACTGCGAGAGCGCAGCGGGAATTGCGGGCTTAACGAAGGTGCTGATGCAGTTGAAATACGGGGAACTGGCGCCATCGCTTCATTCCGAGAAGCTGAACCCGAATATCGTCTTCACGGATACACCGTTTAGGGTGCAGCAGGAGCTGGAGGAATGGAAGCGGCCCGTCGTCGAAGCAGGCGGAGAAAAGCGGGAAATGCCGCGTATAGCGGGAATTTCTTCATTCGGCGCGGGAGGATCCAATGCTCACTTAATCGTGGAAGAATATAATCCGCCCGCAGCGGTACATTCGGCCGATCAGGCTGGGAGGACCGTTCCGATTGTTTTGTCCGCACCGAACAAAGAGGGACTGAAACGATTGGCTTCTCGCTATCTGGATGCGATAGCAATGCGGCAGATTACGGATGATAACTTGACTGATGCGGCTTACACCCTTCAGGTGGGTCGTGAGGCGATGGAAGAACGAGCGGCTATGACCGTTTCTTCGGTTCTGGAGCTGAAACGCGGGTTGCAGGCGATTGCCGAGAACGGCCAAATGGAGAAGCTGCACCTCGGCAGGGTGAAGTCAGGCACGGCATTGTCCGAGCTACAGGCCGGAGCGCCGGATGAATCGACCTGGCTGGGATGGTTTGCTTCAGAGAAGTTTGAGCCGCTTCTGTCTTTATGGGTAAGCGGCATTGATTTCGATTGGCGGCTTGTCTACGGCAAAACGACACCAAGACGCATTAGCCTGCCTTCCTATCCGTTCGCTGAAGAAAAATGCTGGTATAACATTAGCGGCAATGGACAGAAATCCGCAGGAACATATGGAAGCGAACCTGCACCAGCTCCAAACGTTCATATTCATGAGGCTGGAACGATGGACCGGGAAGCAGTGGAGACAATTACGTTAAGGCCGCTATCGAACATTCCCGATCAAATCGATCACGGAAGCGGACACTCGCTGCAGCTCCCGCCGATTAAATTGAAGAAGATCGACGGGGTATCGAAGCAGCGCATATCGCTCGACGTGTTGATTGAGCAGCTGGCCGAGAGCTTGGCCGATACGATGTTTATGGAGCGGGCCGAATTGGACCCAGAGAGAAAGTTTGTCGAAATCGGCGTGGACTCGATTATCGGCGTGGAATGGATCAAAGCAGTGAATAAGAAGTATGACGTATTCATTACGGCGACCAAAATATATGATTACTCGACTTTAAGCGAATTTGCCACCTATTTGCACGGCGTAATCGCTGAGAAGGCCGCTTCGGTTGGGAACGAAGCGGAAGCAGAACACGATTACGATCACGTAAGCCAGTTGCCGAAGCAAACGGCTGCACTTACGGCTGCCGAACATGAGGTCCCTGCCGAAGAAAGGACGCCCCCTCCAAACAATGGTGTTTCCTTGGAGGTACTGGAAGAACAATTGGTCCAGAGCATGGCGGAGGCCATGTTTATGCAGCCTGACGAGATTGATCCTGAAATTAAATTCGTGGACATCGGGGTTGATTCGATTGTCGGCGTCGAATGGATCAAGGCGGTTAATAAGCAATACGGCACGAGCATCACGGCGACGAAAATATATGACTATTCGACGATCAGACAGTTCGCGGCGTACCTGAGTTCCGAGCTGAGCCGGGGGCAAGGCGCTTTCCCAGAACAGGAAACCGTACGTTCTCCGCTTCTGCTGGATGACATTTTGCAGCAAGTAGAAAGCGGTAGGCTGGACATTCAAGAGGCTAACAATTACGTCAGTCGTCTTATCCTTGAGGAGGAACGGAATTGAACAGACAAGAAATAACAGCCCTTATCATAAAAAATTTGTATGAGATCGTCCCCGAATTAGAGGGACGGGAACTAAGGCCGGAGGACCGGCTTTCGGATCTCGGATTGAACTCCATCGACCGTGCGGATCTAATTTCGATGGTGATGGAGGATTTGTCTCTTTTGCAGAATCAAAGATCGCAGTTTATTGGATTATCAAGCATAGGGGAACTGGCCGATGGGTTCTTGGGCAAGCTGTAGGCCGGACGATATCGTCATCTCAGGCATTGGCATCACATCGGCCATTGGTCAAGGACAGGCGGCCTTCGCGGCAGCCCTCCTTGACGGCCGGCACGCCTTTGCTGTGCTGAACCGTCCAGGTCGCCAAAAAGGCAGCTCTTCTTTTCTTGGAGCGGAGATCGAATCGCTGGTTATGCCGGAAAATCTTTCTAAACGGCTGCTGCGAACAGCTTCCTTCTCCGGACAGGCTGCGATGGCAACGATGCACGAGGCTTGGGAGGATGCAGTTCTGGATCAGGTTGAGCCAGAGCGTATCGGCCTCATTATCGGCGGTTCCAACTTACAGCAGCGCGAGGCTCTCCAAGTCTATGCCTCGTATTCGGAACGTCCTTCGTTTCTGAGGCCCACTTATGCGATGACGTACATGGACAGTGATTTATGCGGACTTTGCACGGAGCAGTTTGGGATTCGCGGATTTGCGTTTACATTGGGAGGCGCATCCGCAAGTGGTCAGGCTGTCATCGCACAAGCGGTTCAAGCTGTTAGCTCCGGGGAAGTCGATACTTGTATCGCAGTCGGGGCATTGGCCGACCTTTCCTATATGGAGCTTGCGGCTTTTCGTAGTCTGGGCGCAATGGGCTCTGATCAATATGCCGACAGACCGGATCTGGCCTGTCGGCCATTCGATCGCGGCCGGGACGGCTTTATCTACGGAGAAAATTGCGCTGCCGTCGTCATTGAGCGCGCGTCTTTTGCCGGTAAGAGAGGGGTTCGTCCTTATGCGGCCATTACCGCCACGGCGATCGCGATGGACGGCAACCGAAATCCGAATCCGTCCTACGAGGGAGAAATGCGCGTGATCCGCGAAGCTCTTCGCCGGGCCAGCATTTCAGCCGCCGACATCGACTACGTCAATCCGCATGGAACGGGCTCTCCGATCGGTGATGAAACGGAGCTGCGCGCGCTTAAAGACAGCGGATTGTCGCATGCCTACATCAATGCGACTAAATCGATAACAGGCCATGGCCTTAGTGCGGCAGGTGCCGTGGAAATTGTTGCGGTATTACTTCAGATGCGTAACTCCCGCCTTCATCCGACGCGTAATCTGGAGCTTCCGGTTGACGAGTCGTTCAATTGGGTGAAGGAACAATTCGTCACGCACTCCATTTCTCGTGCTCTATGCCTCAGCATGGGCTTTGGCGGCATGAATACAGCGGTCACACTGCAAAAGCTTTAATACGAACGGAGAAGGAGAATGGCCTTGACTCAAGTTGGAATAGAAGCGATGAATGTTTTTGGCGGCACTGCTTTTCTGGATGTCCCGGAACTTGCAGCGAGGCGCCAATTGGATAATGCCCGGTTCGAGAATCTGATGATGCTCGAGAAAACCGTTGCCTTGCCTTACGAGGACCCTATTACGTTCGGTGTCAATGCCGCGAAGCCGATCGTGGATTCGCTGTCTGAAGAAGAGCGGAACCGGATCGAGCTGGTGATTACCTGCACAGAATCCGGTATCGATTTCGGCAAATCGATGAGCACGTATAGCCATCACTATCTCGGCTTAAACCGCCGCTGCCGGATGTACGAAATCAAGCAGGCCTGCTATTCGGGAACAGCAGGCCTGCATGCTGCAGTTAATTTTATTCTCTCCGGCACATCACCGGGAGCCAAGGCGCTGGTGATTGCTACGGACATATCCCGTTTTTTCGTGGCTGAGGGTGGGAGCTCGCTGACCGAAGACTGGTCCTATGCAGAGCTAAGTGCTGGAGCTGGAGCTGTTGCCCTTTTGGTCAGTGATACACCGTATGTCTTCCAAATCGATACGGGCGCGAGCGGTTATTACGGTTATGAAGTGATGGATACGTGCCGCCCGATGCCGGACAGCGAAGCAGGTAATTCCGATTTGTCGCTGTCCACGTATTTGGACTGCTGCGAACAAACCTTTATGGCCTACAAATCGCGGGTGCCTGAAGCCGACTATAAGGATACGTTTCAATATTTGGCGTTTCATACGCCCTTCGGTGGTATGGTGAAGGGCGCGCATCGCACGATGATGCGAAGAATCGCGAAGGCGAAAGCGCCGGAGATCGAAGCGGACTTTAATCAACGTGTGCTTCCCGGCATTCGATTTTGCCAGCGTGTCGGCAATATCATGGGTGGCACTATCTTTCTGTCACTGGCAGGCCTAATCGAGCATGGGACATTTGATACGCCCAAGCGGATCGGCTGTTATTCGTACGGGTCCGGCTGCTGCTCGGAATTTTACAGCGGTGTCGCCACAAGTCAAAGCCAGGTGGCACTGCGTAAATTCAAGCTGAGCGAACGTCTGCAGGAGCGAAGTCTGCTCGGCTTTGACGAATATGAAGCGATGCTGAGAAGCGGTCACGGCATCCGGTTTGGAACTCGTAACGCGAAGCTGGACTTGCAAGGGATTCCCGTATCTGTACGGGGCGAGCAGCGGCTCTACCTGGAAGAGATCCGGGACTTCCATCGGATTTACAGGTGGCTGTAATGGAGTTTAAGACGCTACATGTTCGATATCAGGGAACCGTATGCTTTATCAGACTGCACCGACCCGAAGCGGACAACGCAATCAATGACCAGCTTGTGGAGGAACTGGGCTACGTGCTGGACCAATGCGAGGAAGAAGTGACGGTTGTCGTGCTGGAAGGTCTGCCTCATGTATTCTGCACGGGCGCAGATTTCCAGGAGATTCACGCTCATATGGCTGAAGGCCGATCCATACGAAGCAATCCTGAACCTCTGTATGCGTTATGGATGAGAATGCGCACCGGACCGTACATCGTTCTTTCTCACGTCAAAGGGAAGGCAAATGCCGGGGGGCTTGGCTTTATCGCCGCAAGCGATATCGTTCTTGCGGACGGGACGGCTCAATTCAGCCTGTCCGAGCTGCTGTTCGGCCTGTATCCCGCTTGTGTAATGCCGTTTCTTATTCAAAAAACGGGCATGCAGCGCGCGCATTATATGACGCTGATGACGCAGACCTTCGATGCGGAAACCGCACTCCGCTGGGGGTTGGTCGATGCCTGGGAGCCGGATAGTGAGTCGCTAATGCGCCGTCATCTGCTTCGATTGAAGCGTCTGCCAAAAGCGGGGGTCGCGAAGTATAAACGCTATATGATTGAGCTGCAGCCCTTAATCCGGGAAGGCAGGGAACTGGCAATAACTGCGAATCAAACCATGTTTGCCGACCCGGATACGCTCGCAGTTATTTATAATTTTGTCAATAAAGGCCAATTTCCATGGGAAGGTTGATGTGTAATGCAACCGGTTGTAGAGCTGCGTGAAATCGAGCCGGGTATCGCACTGATCACAATGCAGGACCGCGTATACAAAAACACGTTCTCCGACGACCTGGTAAAGGGTTTGGCGCATGCTTTCCTATCTGTAAAGGAAACAGAGCGGTATAAAGCCGTTATTTTGACCGGGTATGATACTTATTTTGCTTCCGGCGGGACGCAAGAAGCTTTGCTTGCCATTTTCGAGGGGCAATTGAAATTTACGGACAGCAACATTTATAGTCTTGCATTGGAATGTCCAGTTCCCGTCATATCCGCTATGCAGGGTCATGCGATCGGAGGCGGGTTTGTGATCGGATTGTTTGCCGATTTTGTCGTCATGAGCCGTGAGAGTGTCTATACGGCCAATTTCATGAAATACGGCTTCACACCGGGAATGGGTGCAACGTATATCTTGCCGCGAAAGCTGGGATTGAGCCTGGGCAATGAGATGCTGCTAAGCGGCAGCAATTACCGCGGGGCGGATCTGGAGAAGAGAGGCGTGCCTTTCGCGGTCCTTCCCCGGGACCAAGTGATGAGCCATGCTCTGGAGCTGGCGCGGCAGCTGGCAGAAAAGCCGCGCCTTTCGTTGGTTGCTTTGAAGGACCATCTGGTTGAGACGGCGCGAGCCGAGCTCCCGAATTATATTGCGAAAGAAGTCGCGATGCATGAGCTAACCTTCCATCAGACAGAAGTTCGGGACAAGATTCTGTCCTTATTTGGTAAATAGCGAACAGGCAGGGGGTGTGAGGGTGAATATTCAAGAGATACTTCGCGCTTTGCAAGCGGGAGAGGTTAGTTCTGAAGATGCCAAGCGTCGAATTATGGAGCTGAAGGCTGCCGACGGGAGGAAAATCCCGTCTCCAGCAGACCATGCTGATTCCCGTAGTCCGGAACCGGAGATGGTCGGATTAAAAGTCGACAGCCGGCAGTCAGCGAAATCGGATTCTGCCGGCCTGGTCGTGTCGAACGTTCATCACATCAGCGAGGTTTCTTTGCGGCCATGGTCCGTATCGGAGCCCGGCTTTGGTGAAATGACGATACAAGTCATGGCATCGGCAGTTAATTTTCCGGATCTCATGTGCGTAAACGGGCTATACCCGACGATGCCCGACTATCCATTCGTGCCGGGGTTTGAAGTAGCCGGAATCGTCACATGCATCGGCAAAGGCGTAGAGGAGTTCCAGATCGGCGATGAGGTCATCGCTCTTACAGGCAGGCAGCTGGGCGGTCATGCCAGCGAAGTGAATGTTGCCGCCGCTAATGCCGTCCGGAAGCCTTCCAATATAACGTTTGAAGAAGGGTGCAGCTTGCCTGTTGTTTTCTCCACAGTTTATCACGCTTTCGAGACAGGGAAGCTTGCGCAAGGCGAGCATGTGCTCATTCAGACGGCGACAGGAGGCTGCGGCCTTATCGCCCTGCAGCTGGCGAATTTGAAAGGCTGCAAGATTTACGGCACGAGCAGCAAAGCCGATAAGCTCGCCCTCCTTGATAGGCTTGGCGTTGCTGCGGCGATCCATTACAGCGCCTCGCCCTTCGATCGGGAAATCGCCTCCTTAACCAATGGCCGCGGGGTTGATGTTGTACTAAATATGCTGTCCGGGGACGCGATTCAGAAGGGCTTGAATTGTTTGGCCCCTTCAGGTCGCTACCTGGAGCTGGCCGTGCATGCGCTGAAGACGAGCGGAAATCTGGATCTTTCCGGACTTGTACATAACCAAACAATTCATAGCATTGATTTACGGCGGTTAAGTGCCCAAAAGGGATTTAACAAGGAATTGCTCCATGTGATGGTTAACCTGCTTCAAACACAGAAAATCGTACCCATTGTGTCCAGGATTTACCCCTTCAAGCGAATTCAAGAGGCGCTTGAATATGTCAGCCGTGGACAGCATATTGGCAAAGTCGTCATAAGCCGTACGGCGGAGGACATGACGGACCAGACCGACGAGCTGATCGAGCGGATGCGAAGGCAGAAAAATCAGAGGCAGGAATCCTTTGGATTGCACAGTGCACAAGTGGTCTTCCGTAGCCAGGAAGATATGACCAAGGAGAAAAGCCGGAAATCGCCCGCTCTGGATGGCATTGCCATCATCGGGATGTCAGGCCAATTCCCCAAGGCCGCTACTATTGACGAATTATGGGACAACATTTGCAAAGGTGAAGACTGCGTATCTGAGATTCCAGCAGAACGCTGGCCTCTCGAGCGATACTACGATCCCGATCCTAAGAAGCCGGGCAAAACATATTCGAAATGGATGGGCGTCTTGGAGGATGCGGACAAATTTGATCCGTTATTTTTCCAAATATCGCCCGTGGAAGCGGAATACATGGATCCGCAGCAGCGGCTATTCCTGGCGAACAGCTGGACCTGCATCGAGAATGCCGGACTGCGTCCATCAGACTTGTCCGGTAGCCGCTGCGGGGTCTTTGCCGGATGTGGCACCGGCGATTACGGACGTATGGATAGTGGAGAAGAGCTCCATGCGCAAAATTTGATGGGGACCTCGGTTTCCATTTTAAGCGCACGCATCTCCTATCTGCTGAATTTGAAGGGTCCCTGCATGGCGATCGACACCGCTTGCTCCTCCTCGCTGGTCGCGATTTCAGAAGCCTGCAACAGCTTGCTCCTGGACAATTGCGACATGGCGTTGGCTGGCGGCGTTAATGTCATGAGCGGACCGGCTATGCATATTATGACGAGCAAATCCGGGATGCTGTCCAAGGATGGGCACTGCTATACGTTCGATAACAGGGCGAATGGATTCGTTCCGGGGGAAGGTACGGGCGTGCTGCTGCTTAAGAGGCTATCCGACGCGGTCCGCGACAAAGACCCGATTCATGCCGTCATACGCGGCTGGGGTATTAATCAGGACGGGAAGACAAACGGAATTACAGCCCCCAGCGCTGCTTCACAGGAAGAGCTGGAGAAATCCGTCTTTGATAAATTCGGCATTAACCCGGAGACCATTTCGCTTGTTGAAGCACATGGTACAGGAACAAAGCTCGGCGATCCGATCGAGGTCGAAGCCCTTACGGCATCGTTCGCCGCATATACGGACAAGAAGGGCTACTGCGCACTCGGTTCCATAAAGAGCAATATCGGTCATTTGCTTGCGGCATCCGGCGTATCGGGCGTCATCAAGGTTGTACAGTCGCTGAAGCACCGTATGCTGCCGCCAACCATTCATTTTGATTCCTTGAATGAGCATATCCGACTTGATGGAAGCCCCTTCTTTATAAACACGTCCTTGAAGAGGTGGGAGAGCGAATCCGGCATTCGACGGGCCTCGGTCAGCTCCTTCGGGTTTAGCGGAACGAACGCCTATATGGTCATTGAGGAATACAATCCGGAATCGCCCGGACATTCGGCTCCACCTATGGATCAACCGCTATTATTCCTGGTATCGGCCAAGACCGAAGATCAGCTGGACGACGCTGTCGCATCCCTTAAAGCCTTCCTACTGCGGGAAACAGACATCTGTTTGTCAGATGTGGCGTTGACGCTGCAAGCGGGGAGGGAAGAAATGGATGTCCGTGCGGCGTTCACGGCAAACACGAGGAAGGAACTGCTGCAGGCAGTGGAGGACCATTTGCTGCGGAGGCCTTCTTCTTTTGTATTCACTGGGAAAGTAAACAGAAGGCAAATAAGGAATCCGATCGCATCAAGCGAAGAACTGCCATCGGAGCATGAGACCGGTTCCTTTCAAGAGGTAAAGCTTGCCGATGCCGCAAAAAAGTGGGTGCAGGGCTTACAAGGGCTGCCTTTGGTGAACGGGGGGAAGCGCATCCACATGCCGACCTATCCGTTTGCGAAGGAGCGGTACTGGCTTGAAGCAAAGGCTTCGGACCGGGACCCGCTCCATACGAAAATTTTGTCTGAGCGTCTTCATCCGCTTGTGCACAGAAATACGTCGGTGTTAGGGAAGACCCGGTTCAGCGCTTCTTTTACAAATGAGGAGGCGCTGCTGCGAGACCATGTTGTCTCTGGACAGTCTATCATGCCAGGAATGGCCTTCCTTGAGATGGCCCGCGCTGCAGTCGAGCTTGCGACAGATTACGTGGATAAGGGACAGGCCATTACGCTGGAAAATGTGGTATGGCTGCGGCCTTTTATTGCGAAAGCGACGGCCGAACACATTCATGTTTCCTTAACGCAGGAGGGTGACAATCAAGTTTCATTTTGTATGCTGGCAGGACCTTCGGAGGCTGATGCGGATGAAGGCCTTATTTATAGCAAAGGGACAGCTGTTATTCATACGGCTTCTGCCCCCCCTCAGCTGGACGTGCAGGCCATTCGCGCCCAATGCTCGGTCGCAAAGCTGGATCAGGAAACGTGCTACGGTGCTTTCGAAAATATGGGAATTGCATATGGTCCAGGTTATAGAGCAGTAAAGACGATTGAAATCGGCGAAGATTGTGCGATCGCTAACATTCATTTGCCGGCCGCCATGAGTGACGAGATGCAGCGGATTGGATGCAATCCGGTATTGCTCGACGCTGCCGCTCAGTCCACGATCGGCTTCGCCTTGCACAGTCATGGACGCCAAATCAACGCTGAGGCAAACGGGCCCTATGTGCCATTTGCGATTCAGGAGCTTACGGTCTACCGTCCTTTTACTTCAGTGATGTGGGCGGTCACTCGCATAAGAAAAGCAGAAGCTTCAGGTGATTCGCTGCGCGTCTTCGATATCGATTTGTGTGACGAGGAAGGCCATGTTTGTGCGGCCATGCGGGGAATGACAACCAAGAGTGCGGGGAAATCAGGGGCCTGGAGCTTTACCCCCCATCAAACCGAGACGGATGGTTCTCACCGATTACCTGATGGATTGCTGCTGCTTCCTACCTGGGAACTTGCCGCATTCAACGAAGCGCCAGCCCTGCAGCATGTTCCGGATGCCGACATCGTGATCGGCGGAACGCCAGAGCAAATCATTCAAATCAACCACAGGTATCCCGCGGCTCAGTCGCTGTCGTTTGAAGCCGAAGCTTCGATTGAGGATATGGCTCAGAAGCTGAGCAACTATAACGATCTGAAGCATATTATATGGATTTCGCCAGTTCATCCGATTCAAACCGTGCGGGACGAAGGTATGATCAGTAAACAACAGGATGGGGTATTCCAGCTTTTTAGGCTCATAAAGTCACTGCTCGAAATAGGCTTCGGGTCCAGGCCCTTGCACTGGTCCATCATCACAGTGGAGACTCAGCCGATTCTTGCAGGTGAAACATCTGGCTTTGCACATGCCGGTGTCCATGGTTTGGTCGGGTCGATGGCGAAGGAATATCCTAGTTGGAGCGTGCGACTGTTAGACATAGGCCTGAAGGACGAACTGCCGTTGGACGTTCTGCCATCGCTGCCAAGGGATGCCAAGGGAAACGCATGGGGCTACCGAAAAGGCGTTTGGTACAAGCAGATGCTGGTTCCTG
Source organism: Brevibacillus sp. HB2.2 (assembly GCF_013284275.1). Lineage (NCBI taxonomy): Bacteria > Bacillati > Bacillota > Bacilli > Caryophanales > Paenibacillaceae > Brevibacillus > Brevibacillus sp. HB2.2. The sequence continues at coordinate 97,628 of NZ_JABSUV010000006.1, read as the reverse complement.
TCAAAAGCTTGCCGATTAAGCGTACCGCTTACCGGCACGGTGGCGTTTATGTCGTCATCGGGGGAGCCGGAGGCATTGGCGAGGTATGGACCGAGTATATGATCCGTACCTATCAAGCACAAATCGTGTGGATTGGCCGCAGAGAGATGGATGAAGCCATTCGGGCTAAGATCGCACGGTTAGGGGATCTTGGACCTGCTCCAGCCTATATCCAGGCCGATGCGGCAAATTTGGCATCGCTCCAGCAGGCCTATGAGACGATAAAGTCGCGGTATACGCGTATTCATGGCATTGTTCACTCCGCGATCGTCCTGCTCGATCAAAGTTTGGCAAAAATGGACGAGCAGCGGTTTGAAGCGGGGTATGCAGCCAAAAACGGCACAGCTGTACGAACAGCTCAAGTATTTGATCGTGAGCAGTTGGATTTTGTTTTATTCTTTTCATCTTTTAATTCGTTTCTGAAATCGCCTGGTCAGAGCAATTACACAGCTGGGTGTACATTTAGCGACGCTTTCGCAGCGAAGCTCGCCTCCGAGTGGTCTTGTGCCGTCAAGACGATCAATTGGGGGTATTGGGGAAGTGTGGGGACGGTTTCATCCGAAGCTCTCCGTGAGAAAATGGCACGGATCGGAATGGGGTCCATCGAGCCGGACGAAGCCATGGACGTCGTGGAAAGACTGCTTGCTGGGAAGGTGAATCAACTGTGCTTCGTCAAAACGACCAAGCCATTACATATAGAGGAAACAGCCGCAGACCAGCATATAGCGGTTCTACCTGAACGCTACGGATCAGTCCTCAGCAGGATCAGAAGCGACTTCGCTCCGGCTCCCTTTCAAGCCCTCTCGTCTGCAGAAAGACCTTTAGAGGAAGAGACGGGAAGCATCCCGGATGCGAAGCAGCGGGCAGAGGTGCTGTCTTTCGTGAGGGAAACGGCAGCAATGTTCTTGAAGGTCGACGAACAGGACATAGAACCCGACGCGGAATTAGCGGAATACGGCCTTGATCCGGTTAAGATGAGTTTACTCACGGAAATGCTCAATCAACGGCTCGGAATAGATGTAACGCCGGAGCTGGTCATCCGGCACCGGAGTTTTAGGGAGCTGGCAGATAGGATTGCAGATATAAGATGGAAGCCGGGTGTATAACAATGGACGAAAGGAGCGGTCAGGTGAACGGTATAGAGGAGAGCATACGAGATGTAAAACGCCTGGAAGAAGAGGTTCTAGTCAAGCTTCTTTGGGTGCAGCTGCAAGCTGCCGGCTTCTTTAACCGAGAGCGGCAATCCAAGGAGGGGCTGGCCGGATTGCTGGGCCAATCTCGGCTTTACGATAGATGGTTGGAGACTAGCATCGATTATTTGCTTCGCTATGGCTTTATATCGGAGGTTGTCGGTGAATACGTCGTCGATCCGAATCGGAAAGAAGACCATGCAGCCCTCTGGGCCCAATGGGATCGGCATTTAGAGCAGTGGAGGGATCACCCGGATTCCGGCGCACAAATGATCCTTGTCGACGCTGCACTCCGAGCACTTCCACAGGTGCTGTGCGGAAATACGGCCGCTACGGATATTATATTCCCGAACGGATCGATGACACTTGTCGAGGGTGTCTACAAAAACAATCACATCGCGGATTACTTCAACAAGATCGTATCGGATCTTACGCTTGCGTTTATTAAGGAACGGGTTCAAGAAGATCCTGCTGTCCGCCTGCGCATTTTGGAAATCGGCGCAGGAACGGGCGGAACAAGCGCACGGGTGCTGGCTGGACTTAAACCGCTGCAGGAGCATATTGCAGAATACTGCTATACGGATATTTCTCAAGCGTTTTTGCTTCATGCCCAGCACGAGTACGGACCGCATTACCCGTTTTTGACCTATCGTCTATATGATGCCCAGAAGCCGGCGGCGGTGCAGGGCTTCGAGGAAGGCGCATTCGATCTTGCGATTGCAACCAATGTGCTGCATGCAACCCGAAATATGAAGACAACGATCCGAAGCGTCAAGACGGTCCTGAAGCACAGTGGTCTGCTGCTTCTCAATGAAATGAGCAGCAGCAATCTGTTCATCCACCTGACGTTCGGTCTGCTTGAAGGCTGGTGGCTGTATGAGGATCAAGAGCTTCGGATGCCGGGATCACCGGGTTTGACACCCAATTCGTGGCGTTCGCTGTTGGAGGAGGAGGGCTTCCTCGATGTGTTTTTCCCTGCTGAGCATTCACACGGTCTCGGACAGCAGATTATAGTAGCCGAAAGCGACGGTGTAATCCGCATACGAAGTCAAGAGGATGCATCGGATCACGCTGCAGAAGAACAACCCCAGCGGAAGCCAATTGCTCGTACAACGCTGTCCGCCAAAAAGAATGAACAAAGCCAGGAGGTGCTCCGCGAGAAGAGCAGAGAACGACTGAAGGCGCTCATCTGCGAAACGCTGAAAATTCCATACCAGCGCATGGAGACATACGTGTCGCTGGAGACATACGGAATCGATTCGATTCTGGTCGTACAGCTTACGGAAGCACTCCGGCCCCATTTCGCTAAAATAAACAGTACGCTATTTTTCGAGCACGCAACGATTAATGCGCTAGCCGACTATTTGCTGCAAGCCCATCCGGAGGAGATGCTTCGCTTCACGGGAATGGAGAGACAAGCAGTAGGCAGCTCCATTTTCGATACGCAAGAAGTGTCCGATAGCAATCTAGCGCCAGATCGTCATATGGAACCGGCAGCCCTTGAGCCGATTAACGAACAGCAATCCGTCATCGAAATGACGAGGAGCGAAGCGGCGGGCAAACAGGATGTCGCGATCATCGGCTTATCCGGACGTTATCCAGGGGCACGGAATGTAGAACAGTTCTGGGAAAACCTTAAACACGGAACAAATTGCATTACCGAAATCCCATCCGACCGGTGGGATTGGAGACTCTACTACGACGAAGAGCGGGGCAAGGAGGGCGCTGTCTATAGCAAATGGGGCGGATTCCTGGACGATATCGACAAATTCGACCCGCTATTCTTTCAGATTGCGCCGAAGGAAGCCGAACGAATGGATCCGCAAGAGCGGATTTTTTTGGAAACCGCTTATGCAAGTATAGAGGATGCCGGTTATACCCCTGAACGTTTAAGCCGTTCAGGGAAGGTTGGTGTTTTTGTCGGGGTGATGAACGGCAATTATTCGACTGGGGCGAATTTCTGGTCCATTGCAAACCGACTATCTTATCTTATGAATTTCCAGGGGCCGAGCCTGGCTGTCGATACGGCATGCTCCTCCTCGCTCACTGCGATCCACCTTGCGCTCGAGAGTATCTATTCCGGTACTAGCGAATGCGCGATTGCGGGCGGCGTTAATTTGATCGTAGATCCCGTTCACTACAAAAGGCTAACTTCGATGAACATGCTCTCCTCCGGCGATCAATGCAAATCCTTCGGTGCACAAGCCGACGGATTCGTCGATGGAGAGGGTGTAGGCGCGGTTGTCCTCAAGCCGTTGCATGCGGCGATTGCGGACGGCGATCATATTTACGGCATCATAAAAGGAAGTATGCTGAATGCCGGCGGCCGGACGAACGGCTATACGGTACCCAGCGCTTCCGCTCAAGCGCAGCTGATCCAGGACGCATTAAAGCGGTCTGGCGTACATCCGGGGGCCGTCAGCTATATCGAAGCTCATGGTACTGGAACGGAGCTGGGTGACCCGATTGAAGTCGAGGGGCTGACGCGAGCATTCTCGCCGCTGGCCGGAGAACATGGCTATTGTGCGATTGGATCCGTTAAATCGAATATCGGCCACTGTGAAAGCGCGGCTGGCATAGCGGGACTGACCAAGGTGCTGATGCAAATGAAGCATGGGCAGCTTGCGCCGACTTTGCACGCGGACGAAGTGAACCCGAATATCGCCTTCGAGCACACGCCTTTTGCGGTGCAGCAGCGGCTGACGGAATGGAAACGGCCCGTCGTCGTCTTGAACGGGGAAACAATCACGTATCCCCGTATAGCCGGCATATCCTCCTTCGGTGCCGGAGGAGCGAATGCCCATCTTGTCGTCCAAGAGTTCACAGAGAAGGCCGAAGACCGTCCGGATTTGGCACAGCACGCTTCCATCATCGTTTTATCCGCGATGAACGAGGAGCGTCTGGAAGCGAACGTCCGCCAGTTCGCCGAAGCCCTCGGGGCAAGGACATGGCGGAATGAGGAGCTTGCAAGTATTGCGTTTACGCTTCAGATTGGCCGGCAGGCGATGGAGGAGCGTTTAGCCTTCACCGCAGCGTCAATTGCCGAGCTAAAGGAAAAGCTGGAACAGTACAGGATGTACGGCGCCGGCCCCGGCATTTATCACGGACAGGTTAAGCGGGGAAGAAATTCGTTTCAAGCACTGGCAGCAGACGATGATATGCAGACGGCGATTGATGCCTGGTTTGCCAAGGGAAAGTACGGTAAGCTGCTTGACCTTTGGACGAAAGGGCTTGAAATCGATTGGCAGAAGCTCTACGGCGGCAAACCGCCGCGCAGGGTGAGCCTGCCGACTTATCCGTTTGCCAAGGAACGCTATTGGCTCGCTGCTTCTGAACCGGATGCCATTAAGGTCCCTTTTGAAGGGATGACGTTTCAGGAAACGTGGCAGCCAGATGAATGGAAGGAAGTGCTGCGGGAACAGCCGAGGACGGTCGTTTGCTTCCTTTCGGATTCACACCGTCAACTAGAGCTGACGGAAGCCGTTAACCGCTTAAGTCCGAAGACAAAGCTGGTTTTTGTGTCACGGTACGAGGGCGGAGCGTTGAATACATGGCCGCATTCCATAGATAAGTGGGATTCATCCGGCTTCGAACGGGTGCTGGCGGACGTCAACCAGACAGAGGCGGTAGAAGCCATTCTGTTTTTATGGCCTTTGGAGACAGGGCCTTCAGCGCAAACGACGGACGAACTAACCGCGATCATCCAAGGGATGCATGCCTCTGGCCTTACGTCGACCAGGCTGCTTGCCGCGGCGATGTGCTCTACGGATATCGAACGCTGCCATGCGGAGTCTTGGATCGGCTTTGAGCGTTCGATCGGCCCGCTTATGAAGGATGTGCGGATGTCTGTTCATCTCTTTACGGACGGTTTTCAGGCGGAACGCTGTTCGGGTCGCAATCTTTGGGAGTCGTTGTGGATGGAGCTTGGACAGGATAAGGTGCGAAGCTCTTTATATACAGGGGGAGAGCGGCATGTTTGTTCTGTGCGCGAAACCCGGCTTCAGCCGAAAGCGACCAAATTCCGACGGGGCGGCATTTATCTCATAACAGGCGGCTTCGGTGGAATCGGCATGGTCGTTGCGGAGCATTTAGCCAAAACGTATCAGGCCAAGCTTATCCTGACAGGTCGGTCATCCATTGATGCTGGCAAAAGATCGATGATGAAAAAGCTTGAAGCGGCAGGAGCCGCCGTATTCGCGATCCAAGCGGACGTGTGTGACTATGCCGCCATGAAGAATGGACTTGCTGAAGCTCGGGCTGCTTTATCGGGAAGCATAAACGGTGTTATCCATGCAGCCGGTACGGAAAGCGGCCGTAGCATTCTGGAGAAGAAAGCAGAGCAATTCCACGAAGTCATACAACCGAAGATTACCGGCACGCTTTTGCTTGATGAGCTGCTTCAAGAAGAACGCGAGCTTGATTTTGTTGCTTACTTCTCGTCGATATCCGCTGTACTGGGCGATTTCGGATCGTGCGATTACGCTGTCGGTAACCGGTTCATGACCGCCTACGCGGAGCGGGCTTCCCGCGTTCGTATGGGAGATCGACGACATGGCGGGTCGATTGTTTCCATTCAGTGGCCGCTGTGGAAGGATGGCGGCATGAGTGTCGGGGATCAGGCCATGACGAAAATGTATCTTCAAGCAAGCGGCCTGCGTGCCTTGGAAGCCGAGCAGGGGATTGCGCTGCTTGAGCTTCTGTTAGCACAGGATGAGCCTAATCATCTTGTGATGGTTGGGAATCGGGAGAGCGTCCTCCGCTCTCTAGGTCTGGAGCTGGCAACTGAACAGAAAGCGGTAAAGCCGGTGAAGGCGGCGCCGTTGACATCAATCGCGAAGCGGGCAGAACAACGTGTCGAGCCGCATGTAGAAGAGCTGCTGGAGGAAGAACTGATGGCGCACATCAGTCGAATAGTCGCGATCCCGATTGACCGGATCGACAAGGAACAGTATTTTTCCGATTTCGGCTTCAATTCCATCAGCTTTGCCGAGCTGGCTACATCGCTGACCAAGCATTACCGTATTGATCTTACGCCAGCCGTCTTCTTCTCCTACCCGACGGTGGAGAAGCTTATCCATTTTTACTTGCGGGAGCACCGTGACGACCTGACCGGGTTTTACAAGGACAGATTTGAGGTTCGTCCTGATGGTGTACTGGATGTTCATCAGGAAGCAGTTGCTCCGGAATCCATTCATACGGAGCCATCTAAACCGATTGAAGAACCCGCCGCAGCGGTTGAAACACAAAGCCATCCATTTCCGGAGCCCATCGCAATTATCGGCATGAGTGGACGGTTTCCTGAGGCCCGTTCGGTTGAAGACATGTGGCGTATTCTCCGGGAGGGCCGCGATGTGGTTCAGCCGATGCCAGAAGAACGAAGCACTCTCATGAACGGTGAGAACTGGACGTGCGGATGGGTGCCGGGCGTCAGCGAGTTCGATCCTGCCTTCTTCGAAATCTCTCCGCGCGAGGCGGAGCTGATGGACCCAAGACAGCGGCTGTTATTGCAGGAGTCGATGCGAGCGCTGGAGGATGCAGGATACGGGAGCAAGCAGTTACGGGAAGGAAATATCGGCGTTTTTGTCGGAGCCGAGGATGGCGACTACCAGTTCATCGCGAAAGGGGCAGGCAGTGTGACCTCCACGAACAATGCGATACTGGCATCCCGCCTTTCGTACTTCCTTAACCTGAGCGGACCTGTTATGTCAATCAATACCGCTTGTTCCTCCGGGCTGGTCGCCGCCCATCAAGCATGTGTCAGCCTTCGCAACCGTGAATGCGATACGGCTATCGCCGCCGGTGTTAACCTTATGCTGACGCCGTTGTATTTGAACGGGATGAGGGAAGCGGGCATGCTCTCGCCGGACGGCAAATGCTATGCCTTTGACAATCGGGCGAACGGTATGGTACCGGGCGAGGCGGTCGTCGCCGTCGTGATGAAAAGATTGTCTTTGGCAAAGAAAGATGGCGATCCGATTTATGCTGTCATCCGCGGCAGCGGCATCAATTATGATGGCAAAACGAACGGAATTACGGCACCGAATGCAGCAGCACAGGCCCGTCTCATCCGTTCGGTGTACGAGCAGGCCGGCGTGAATCCGAAGCAGGTTGAGTATATCGTTACGCATGGAACGGGTACAAAGCTGGGGGATCCTGTCGAAATCCACGCGCTTCAGGAAGCGTTTAAAGGGGCAGCGTTGCACGAAAGTACATGCGCGTTAACCTCTCCCAAAACTAATTTTGGTCATAGCTTCGCAGCTTCAGGCCTGGTCAGCCTCGTTAATCTCGTCCAGGCGTTCCGTCATGAGACGATACCTGCAAGTCTTCATATAGATAAGGAAAACGACTATATCCGCTTTGAAGGGAGTCCGTTCTATGTGAACCGCGAGCCGAGGCCATGGCGTTCCAGCTCAAGCGCGCCGTTAACCGGTGCCGTAAGTGCGTTCGGCATGAGCGGTACGAATGCCCATTTCGTCCTTCAGAGCTACAACGAGAGGCAGTACAGCAGCTATTCCGGTCAAACAGCGTATTATATGCTACCCCTTTCAGCAAAGAGCGAGGATGCGCTTTTGCGGAGAATAGAAGATATGCGCCATTACATGGCGAGCCAGCCTGCATCGGTGGAATTATCACAAATTTGCCGTACGCTTCTCGAAGGCAGACAGCCGTTTGCTTATCGTTGCGTAATCGTTGTATCCAGCAAGGAGGAAGCGGTAGAAGCCTGGGTGGCTGCGGCTGAGAAGCGATCTAGCCCGCACATTTTGTTCGGACAAGTAGAACGGATGTTTAAAGCCGACAAGGCGAAGGAGCAGGAAAGGGCCGATTGGCTTCATAAAATTCCGTCTATGGACAAGGCTTCGAGTGAATACCGGGGAGCATTGATCGCGCTGGCCAAGTTATACTGCCAAGGCTATAGCGTGGACGGGGATTTATTATTCGGGGATGAGAGGCAAAGTCGTATCCATTTGCCGGTATACCCGTTCTCTCGGGACCACTATTGGGTGCCGGCAGCACCACTTGAGACCTCAAGTAGTGCTACAGCAGACTCCCATAAGCCCGATACGACACGATTGCTCTGCAAAGAATGGATAGAAGCGCAGGCATCGGCCGACGGTGAACCGCCAGGTAAAGTCGCGATCGTTACTGAGGATGGAACCCGCGAGCTTGCGATGGAACTTAAATCCCGGCTTCCCGGCGCTGTCGTCCTTCATTCTCGCCAACTCGATGAAATGACAGCGGGAGAGGTCGAGGAGATGGATTTCGATGCTTGCATTGACCTTTTAGGCTGTAGCAGCGAAGTGGATCGGAGCCTGGAAGGATTGCCTTGGCTCCAGCGACTAATAGACGTAAGACGAAGAAAAGGGATCAAATTGATCGGCGTAACGAAAGGTCTTGAGCGATTCCGCAGCGATGCCGTGGGATTATCCGGAGCTTGCATAGCCGGACTATACCGTATGCTGCAAAGCGAATACGCCAATATTCATTCCAGGCATGTCGATCTGGATACTTCGGATAATTGTAAAGTCTGGGCGGAACAATTGATTGCAGAACTGCATTGTAACAGCGAGTGGCCAGAAATTTGTTACCGTAAATCCGTGCGTTACCGCGCATGCCTACGGGAGCAAGAGACGGCACAGAATGTCAGGCCGTTTTCGTGGCCGGAGGGGCAAGTGTTGTGGATTACCGGCGGAACGCGAGGACTAGGCGCATTGTGTGCACGCCATTACGTTGAAACCATGGGCGTGAAAAGGCTGGTCCTGCTCGGGAAAGAAGCGCTGCCTCCACGGGAAGAATGGGAATACGAGGCGGTCCAGACTTCACCAATGGCGAATAAGATCCGTTTGGTAAAGGAATTGGAGAAGATAGGGGCAGACGTGCGGACGCTCGCCATCCCGCTAACGGATACCGATGCACTAAAGCAGGCGCTTCTTGATATTCGAGAGGAATGGGGACCGGCAGGAGGCGTGATCCACTGCGCGGGCGTCGGCGATCGGGAGTATCCGGCTTTTGTTCACAAGCCAACCTCTGTTATACGGCAGGTATTGGAGCCGAAAGTGGAAGGATTAATGTCCGTATGGGAATGTTTCAAGGATGAGCCGCTTGCCTTTTTTGCTCTATTCTCGTCCGTATCGGCGGCTGTTCCATCGCTAGCTGCGGGACAAAGCGATTATGCGATGGCCAATTCGTTTATGGATTATTTCGCGCAGGCTCATGCGAATCAAAAGCCCATTATCAGCATTCAGTGGCCGAGCTGGAAAGAATCGGGCATGGGCGAGGTACAAAGCAGCGCCTTCCTTGCCACCGGTATGAACAGCCTGACCGATCGGGAAGGGCTGAGATTGCTCGATCATATGATTGCAAATCTGCCGGGAGCGGTCGTTCTGCCTGCTGTCGTTCAACCTGACAAGTGGCAGCCGGAGCGTCTGCTTATGCGGCGACTTGATAGCAGTTTCAGCACGCAGGCTCCCGCTTCTGACCCATCGGAAGTGCGCTTGGAGTCACAAGCATCGCTGCCGGGAGCCGTACGTTCATGGCTGTTGGATTTATTTGCAGCAGAATTGAAGCTTGAACGATCCAAGCTGGAGCTTACCATACCGATTCAGGATTATGGTGCAGACTCGATCATATTGGCGCAATTAATTCGGACAATAAGCCGCACCGTAGGTAAGGATATCGATCCATCGGTACTTTACGAGCATACAACCATTCAGTCGCTCGCAGATTGGCTGACGGCCTCCTACGGCGAGCCGCTTACCCGGGCGTTGCTGTCGGGAAGCCAGAAGTGTCAGGAGCATGAACAGTCAATGCCAATTCATGATTTTAGAGATGCTCCTTCAATGCCTGTAGCGGAGATCTCCCGTCAGTCCATTCATCAGGAACGAATCGGCGAGGAGGATATTGCGGTCGTCGGGATGTCCTGCCGATTTCCGGGAGCAAAGGACTTGACCCATTATTGGTCGCTGCTCACGGAAGGCCGAAGCGCGATACGGCCGGTCCCAGAGGAACGATGGGGGAGCGCCCAACCTTATTATGCAGGGCTGCTGGATGAGCTTCGCCATGCCGATCCGTCGTTTTTTCATATTCCGGATGAGGATGCCAGAGCGATGGACCCGCAGGCGTTGCTCATCTTGGAGGAAAGTGTAAAAGCGCTTCATCACGCAGGATATAACCGAGCAGACGTAAAAGGGAAGGCCGTTGGCGTTTATATCGGTGCCAGAACCCAGTATTGGCCGGGCGAGGAACTGCTCCTTCAAACGAGAAATCCGATCGTTGCAGTCGGCCAAAATTACTTGGCTGCCAATATATCCCGTTATTTTGACCTAAGGGGTCCCAGCATGGTGATCGATACGGCCTGTTCCTCTGCCTTAACTGGGATGAGCATGGCTATTCAAAGCCTGCGGAGCGGGGATACGGTGTCCGCATTGGTGGGAGGGGTCAGTCTGCTGAACAGCGACTTCTCGCACAAACTATTCGGTCAGCGCGGCATTCTGAGCAAAAGCTCGACATTTCATGTCTTTGACCGCCGAGCTGATGGCGTTGTACTCAGTGAAGGCGCCGGCGTTGTCCTATTAAAAACAGTGAAACAGGCGCTGGCAGACGGAGACCGCATCTATGCGGTTATCAAGGGAATCGCCGTAAATAACGATGGGAGAACTGCAGGGCCGACGGCTCCAAATATGCAGGCGCAGAAGGACGTCATGCTCGCTGCCTTAAAGAAGAGCGGCAGAAAGCCGTCTGACGTCTCTTATATCGAAACGAACGGCTCAGGCTCGGAAGTAACCGATCTGTTGGAGCTCAAGACGATCCAGCAGGTTTATGGCAACGGTGGAAATGCCGCAATTGCATTGGGCTCCATCAAACCCAATATCGGTCACCCGCTAAGCGCCGAAGGGATTGCGAGCTTCATTAAGGTTGTGCTGATGCTCGATCATGACCAGTTTGTACCGTTTTTATCGGGCGAGCAGCCGATGCAGCATTTTGATTTGGAAGCGTCCCCGTTTTTCTTTCACCGAGAAACGAAGAACTGGAGTGAATCGGTTCGAACAGCGGCGATAAACTGTTTTGGGGACGGAGGCACCAATGTTCATGCAGTTTTAGAATCTTGGCAGGAAGAGCGTTCAGGAGACGCCATACGGAAGCCGCTGCCTTGGCCGGAAGAATGGCAGGAAAGCAGAAAACAGATCAGCGTATCATCGTCTGATTCGCAGAAGGTCAAGAACCGAACGAATATATGGAAAATGAAAGCGGAAGAGCGGAAGGTCAACAGTCCGAAATCATTCTGGGGCGGAACGAAACCCAAATAACCCCATCGGGCTTAGGGGTAGCGCATTCAAGGGGGACTATTTCATGAAAGAACAATTTTTATTAAGCGGCGATCATCCGATCCTGAGCAATCATAAAGTCTTTGGTCAGGAACTGCTGCCCGGTCCGGCTTATGTCGACCTGATCTACCAAGCATTTCGGGATAACGGGTACGATTGGAGAGAGCTGGAGCTTTGCCATGTATCGATCTATCATCCCTTGACGGTGGGTCACGATTACGAGGTGCTGATCGATATTGTTGTGGAAGAGAAGGAAGCAGGATGCTGGAGCATTGTTGTAGAAGGCCGCGAATCGCGGGATGGAGCAGTCAGCCCGGAGGCGAAACGATATGCCGATGCCCAAATGCGGAAGATTCAACCCGTTTCATTTGATAAGACGATCAATCTCGGGCAAGTCATAAATCAGGCGGAGGCTTCCGTCGATCTGGAGGAGGCCTATGCGCAGTTTCGTGCGCTGGGCCTCACTCATACCGGCATGATGAAAGCGGAAGGGCATACCTTCCAAACTTCAACAGGCGTGCTCATCGAGCTTGCATTGGATCGCAATTCGCGCGACAGCGCCGAAGACGTGCTGTTTCATCCCACCTTGTTAGATGCTAGCTGTGTAGGTGCCTCGCTATTGCTGCGAACGCTTGTCGGGGAAGAGCAACAATTGTTTCTGCCCTTATATTTTGAGTCCTTTCGTGCGGAGCAGCTCATTCAAGAGCGCTGCTATACACAGGTTCTCACTCCCAGTGTTCAACGAAAGAACGAATTGCTCAGCATGACGCTGGAGCTATTCGACAGCAAAGGCTGCAAAGTAGCAGAAATGAAAAACTACACGATGAAGCTGGTGAGGGCGGCATCCGGGATCGGTTCATCTGCCGTCTCCGGAGGTGGGGATGACCCGTCCGTCACAGAACCGGCGCCGGCTCCAGTCAAACAGGGGCATACTCTCATCGGGGAGCGCACTCCTGCCGTTCAGGCGGCCACTTTTCTAGCTGGCATCTTGGCTGAGCGCTTGGATATGGCTGAAGCGGATCTCGATCAGAACGCGGGCTATTATGAGATGGGAATGGATTCCTCAGGCTTGCTGGAGATGGTTAAGAGAATTGAAGCGAAGGTAGGAGCAGTGCTTCCGCCTACGCTGCTTTTTGAATATACGACGATTGCAGATTTATCCGTTTACTTGGCCGAACAGTACGCTTCGGTATTTGCGGATGAAAGCTTCGCACCGGCACCGGGCGATGGGATCAATGCCCCCCGATTGCAGCTTGATGAACATCCGGACAACAGGAAGACACCTGCGGATCCCAGCAACCGCTCAGAAGCATCAACATCGCAAGAAGAGGATATTGCAATCATCGGAATGTCAGGCCGTTTTCCAGGGGCAAGCGATCTCCGCGAGTTTTGGCAAAATCTGAAGGACGGTAAAGACTGCATCAGCGAAATTCCCCCTTCACGATGGGATTGGAAACAGTTTGAAGACTTAAAGTCTCCTTCGGGCAAAGGGGTTTCCAGATGGGGCGGCTTCATTGACGACCCGGATTGCTTTGATGCGCCGTTCTTTCGCATATCGCCTCGCGAAGCGGAAATCATAGACCCGCAGGAGCGGATTTTTCTTGAAACCTGCTGGGAGGCCATTGAAGATGCTGGATACCGTCCGTCCAGCCTCGTAACGCCAAGAGGACCGAACAAACGGAACCTTGTCGGCGTGTTCGCCGGTGTTATGCATAAGGATTATGCACTTCTCGGGTCGGAGCTTATGGCGCAAGGCGTGCTATTCCCGCTTTCTTTGAGTCACTCGTACGTGGCGAACCGGGTTTCCTACTCGCTTAATTTCCATGGCCCCAGTCTGGCAGTCGATACGCTGTGCTCCGCATCTCTAACAGCTGTCCACATGGCGGTAGAGAGCATCCGGCGTGGAGAATGTGAAGCTGCAATTGCGGGCGGTGTCAACTTGACGCTTCATCCTGGCAAATATAAAACGTTCGGCATGGCCAACATGCATTCGAGCGACGGTTATTGCCGTACGTTCGGTAAAGACGGCGACGGGTTTACATCCGGAGAAGGGATTGGCGCGGTCGTACTAAAACCACTAAGTGCCGCCGTCAAGGATGGCGATCAGATATATGCCGTTATCAAAGGCAGTTCAATCAACCATGTGGGTGCGGTTAGCGGCATTACGGTGCCCAGTCCGGTTGCACAAGCTGAATTGATTGAAGACTGCCTGAATAAGGTTAATATTCATCCGAGAACGATCAGCTATCTGGAAGCACACGGCACAGGCACGTCGCTCGGCGATCCCATCGAAATCCAAGGACTGGTGAAAGCATATTCCCGCTACACGGATGACCGTCAATATTGCGCCATCGGTTCAGTCAAATCTAACGTCGGTCACGGCGAGTCCGCTGCCGGGGTTTGCGGGTTGATTAAGGTTGCGCTGCAGATGCATCATAAAACGTTAGTGCCGTCGTTGCATTCCGCCGAAACGAATCCTTATATCGATTTTGAGCAATCGCCATTCTACATCCAGAGGCAGTTAGAGCAATGGGAGCAGCCTCGGGTGATCGAAGCAGGAAAGGAAACGGTATACCCGAGAAGGGCAGGGATCAGCTCCTTTGGCGCCTACGGCTCAAATGCGCATGTCATCTTGGAGGAATGGGTACCGCAGCCTTCCTCCGCGAGCGGCGAGCCGTCTGCCGTCATTGTGCCGTTATCGGCCAAAAATGAAGATCGCCTGAAAGCGTATACGGATCGGTTAGCGCGATTCCTTGGAGATGAGGCTGGATGCGTAGCTAGCGTTAAGGAAATGGAATCACATAGCGGGCTGGCGGCCAATATTCTGCGAATGGTTTCAACTGTTCTGAAGGTGGATGAACAAGACATCGATTTCGATCAAGACTGGTCGGAATACGGCATGGAAACGGCACACCTGTCTGCTGTCCGGGAACAGCTGCTGCGGGAATATGAAATCGAGACTGACAGCATCGATTGGTATGAGATTCGATCGATCTCAGATGCCGCCGAATCGCTGCATCTGATTCTGAATCGGAATCGTCATGCGGAAGGCGGGGCATCTCAGGAGATGAGCTTGTCGTCCATTGCGTATACGCTTCAGACCGGACGCGAAGCAATGGAAGAGCGAGTTGTCTTTCTAGTCAGCAGCATTCGGGAACTGGTCGAGAAATTGAAAGCATATGCGGATGGTAAACCTTCCATTCCGAACTGCTGGAAAGGTCAGCTGAAGAAAAAGTCCAGCGTGTCGGCGGATGTGGCCAAGGCTGACGACCGTTGGTTTACAGAAGGAAAGATGGCTGAAATCGCACAGTCTTGGGCTCAGGGCAGCGATATTGAATGGGGACGACTTTACCGTACCGATAAACCGAGAAAAATGCATCTTCCGGCCTATCCTTTTGCGAAAAACCGATACTGGCTGCCGGTTGCGGCGAAACCGCAGGACAGCCTGCCAACAGCGGTACAGCAAGTAGGAAGCACAGCCAAAGCGGCAAGTCCGACCTCGCCTCAGGGAGAAAGCTCAGCCGTAATTCCAGCTTCGAACCGGGACTCGGAGAATGACGCTAACCAACGTATCGTGGAAGCTGACACAGGTACCGGTTCGCAGGATATGCTGCGGCAGTTTACTCCGGTGTGGGATACGTTTGCGGTTGAGGCGGAAGGCGATTATTTCCCTGCCGTAACGGAACGGATCGCTGTATTTGGTCTCTGCAACGAACGTTTTGCGCAAATCCAAGCCCTATATCCGGGTTCCGTACATTTTGGTAATGACGAAGACGTGTCCGTGGCTGATATCAAGCGGAAGATTTCCGGCTTTGAGGATATCGGGCACTTTATATGGGTAGTTCGTGATCCTGCTGCTATAGACGGCGGTGTAGACGATGCGCTGATTACTGCTCACAATCAGACTACGCTTAGCTGCTTCCGGTTTATTCAAGCGTTGCTGCAATCCGGCTACGGTTCAAGGTCGGTCGGACTCACGGTCATCACGACCCAGGCCCAAGCGGTATACAAGAAAGACAGCATAAAACCGGCACAGGCAGGCGTTCACGGACTGATCGGCTCGCTTGCTAAAGAATATCCAAACTGGATGATTCGTCTCATCGACTTGGAGTCGGATTCGAAATGGCCGGTGTCCGAGATGTTCCGGATCCCTGCAGACCGGAGGGGCGGGGCTGCGGTATACAGAGGGCGTGAGTGGCACCGTATGCAGCTGATTCCAACTATTCTTCCCGCTCCGAAGGCGCCAGTGTACCAGAATGGAGGCGTATATGTCGTCATCGGCGGCGCCGGCGGGATCGGCATGGTATGGTCGGAGTATATGATTCGTACCTATCAAGCGCAAATCGTATGGATTGGCCGCAGCCCGATGAATGACGCTATTCGAACCAAAATTCACAGTCTTTCAGATCGTGGTCCCGAGATTCGGTATTGGAGTGCAGACGCATCGGACATCCATTCGCTCTCGCAGGCTTATGCCGAGATTAAGCAACGCTTTGGCTCTGTAAACGGCGTCGTCCATTCGGCAATGGTATTAAACGAGTACAGCTTGGCTGAAATGGATGAGGTTGCTTTTCAAGCCGCGCTCTCCGCTAAAGTTGACGTGAGCGTCAGGATGGCGCAGGTATTTCGCGAGGAACGGCTAGATTTCGTATTGTTCTTCTCATCGCTCATCAGCCTCATTAAGAATCCGCAGCAGGCTCATTATGCCGCCGGTTGTGTCTTTAAGGATGCTCTCGCGCACTTGCTGGCACAGCAGTGGTCTTGCAGCGTGAAAGTGCTGAACTGGGGATTCTGGTCAAGCGACAAGGTCGAGGATACGGAAAAATATCGGATGCTGCAGGAGCTTGGAATCGGGCTGATCGAGCCGGAGGAAGGGATGCAGGCGATCGAGAGAGTGCTTGCCCAGCCGCAATTGCAGCTGGCCGTCATGAAAACGACGAAGCCAATCCCAGTCGAAAGCATGAATCCCAAAGAAGAAATGAAGGCTCTTGCTGCAGGGGAGCGGTTCGCTGAAGCAGGCCGAAGCCTGCCGGCCGCCTCTGAGCGACCCGATATCGGACAGCTGAAGCGTGAGAACGCGGAGAAGACCGATGAGATGAACGGACTTCTTGGCAGGCTGTTGTTCGTGCAGCTTCGGCAAACGGGGTTATTCGCTTCCGGAACGTTCGATCTGAAAAAGGCAATGGCTGTTGCAGGAATCGCCGAAGATATGTATGCCGAATGGCTGAGTCAGAGCGTTACTATTCTCGTAGAGCTCGGGCTGCTGTCCCGCAGCGGCCATCTTCTGTCGGTTACGGACACGGCAAAAAACGATCACGGGGCGGTATGGGAGCAGTGGGGGCAGCATACCGCTAAATGGCGGGAGGACGAGAAAACAAGAGCGCAAATCGTATTGGTGGAAACAACGCTGAAGTCCTTGCCTGCTGTCCTTACAGGGAAATCTGCAGCGACCGACGTGCTCTTTCCGAACTCGTCAATGGAACTTGTCGAGGGGATTTACAAGAGCAATCCGGTAGCCGATTATTTCAACGATGTAGTGGCCGAGGCAGCCCTGCATGTTGTCAGACAGTGTGTACAGGAAAATCCGAAGGCGCAAATTCGTATTCTGGAAATCGGTGCGGGTACAGGCGGTACGTCTGCGGGCGTGCTTGCCAAGCTAGCTCTCTATAAGACCCATATTGCGGAATACTGCTATACCGATCTATCCAAAATGTTCCTACTCCATGCGCAGAAGGAATACGGCCCAAGCTATCCTTTCCTCACGTACCGCACGTTCAACGTAGAGCAAGCTCTTGCGCAGCAAGGCATTGATGCCAGTCAGTATGATCTGGTCATAGCCGCGAACGTCCTTCATGCTACGCGTAACATGCGGACGACGGTTCGCAACGCCAAAGCGGCATTGAAGCCCGGAGGATGGCTGCTATTAAATGAAATTAGCAACGGCGCCCTATTTACCCATCTTACGTTCGGACTGCTGGAAGGCTGGTGGCTGTATGACGATCCCGGCATTCGGATTCCGGGCAGTCCAGCGCTTTCACCTGAAAACTGGCAGCAGCTGCTTGAACGAGAAGGCTTCGGTGCGATCGGCTTCCTAGCCCAGGATCATCACGACCTGGGACAGCAAATCGTTGCGGCACAAAGCGATGGAATCATCAGACAGCCTAGATGGGAACAAAGGAAAGGAATAAGCGCTCAGCAGTCTGCAAGTCAATCCGTTTCAACATTGACGAAAGAGCGGAATGATGCAGCACATACGGATTCCAGAAGTGAAAGCGAAGACAGCTTATTTGCCTTAAATGAGCAGATGCTCCAGGATGAAATCAAATCGTTGATTGCCTCCCAGCTGGCAGAAACTCTGAAGCTGGATGCGTCATCGCTCGATATGGATGACTCTTTCGCAGACTACGGGCTTGATTCCATTTCTGGCGTGCATATCGTCAATACGCTTAACGAACATTTGCAGATTGAGATGAAGACGACCATTCTTTTTGACTACAGCTCGATTAATCAACTAGCTGGTTATTTGCTGTCTGCGCATAAAGAGGCTGTCGTGTCCGCATTTAGCCACCGACTCGACGCCGTTTACGAGCAAGGCTCAATTTCTCTCGAAAGGGAGGAGCAGGCTGTCCATTTCGAATCCTTGCAAACGAAGGCGTCCGCGCAGCCGGCCGAGGCCGCTGCATCCGTTCGGGCTACGGAAGCAGCAGTTAAAGAGCCCATCGCCATAATCGGTATGAGCGGCCGCTTTGCCAAATCGAACACGCTGGATGAATTGTGGGACCATTTGGCGCAAGGTCATGATCTTGTTGAAGAAGTTACCCGGTGGGATCTGTCGAAGTATGCACCCAAAGGCAAGCCTTACTGCAATCACGGCAGCTTCTTGGATGAGATCGATAAGTTTGATCCGTCGTTCTTTAATATTTCCGGACTCGAGGCTACCTATATGGATCCTCAGCAGCGCATGTTCCTAGAGGAATCATGGAAGGCGCTGGAGGATTCGGGTTATGCGGGCCAGAGCGTAGAGGGTCGTGCCTGCGGCGTGTATGTCGGCTACAATATTGGCGACTATGTGCACCATATCGGAGACAACTCGCCTCCGCAAGCGATGTGGGGGAATGCTCCATCCATTATTCCTGCAAGAATCGCCTATTATTTAAATCTGCAGGGGCCTGCCGTTACGGTGGATACCGCCTGCTCCAGCTCGCTTGTATCCATCCATCTTGCCTGCCAAGGCTTATGGACCGGAGAGACCGAAATGGCGCTGGCAGGGGGCGTGTTTGTCCAAACGACGCCAACGTTTTATATCAATTCCAACCGGGCCGGCATGCTGTCTCCTTCAGGCAAATGTCACACGTTTGATAATCGGGCGGACGGCTTTGTACCTGGCGAAGGGGTCGGTGTCGTCGTTCTGAAGCGGCTGAAGGATGCCATTGCCGACGGCGACCATATCCACGGGGTTATTAAGGGGTCGGGTATTAACCAGGACGGGACGACAAACGGCATTACCGCTCCAAGCGCCAATTCGCAGGAACGGCTGGAAAAGTCCGTCTATGAGCGTTTCGCCATTCATCCGGAGCAGATTCAAATGGTGGAGGCGCATGGCACCGGAACCCGTCTCGGCGATCCGATTGAGTTCGAAGCATTGAACAGTGCCTTCAGCCATTACACGGATAAAAAGCAGTTCTGCGCGATCGGAACCATAAAAACAAATATTGGTCATACAACCGCAGCTGCAGGTGTCGCGAGCGTTTTCAAAATTTTACTGTCGCTACGAAACCGGCAAATCCCGCCTTCCTTGCATTATGAGACGGGCAATGCGCATATCAAGTTTTCCAGCAGCCCGTTCTATGTCAATACGGAGATGAAAGATTGGGCGGTTCCACCGGGCTCAAGGCGGATTGCAGCCACCAGCTCCTTCGGCTTCAGCGGCACCAATGCGCATATGGTCATTGAGGAGGCTCCAGCTCTTTTGCGCATGCATGCATCGAGGCCGTTTTACCTCATTACGCTGTCAGCCCGCAGTCGGGAACAGCTGAGGCAGCAAGTCGAGCGGTTGTTGGAGCATTGCGAGCGGGTACCTGGCATTGATGCGGGAAACATCAGCTATACACTGCTGGTTGGACGCCGTCACATGAATCACCGGTTGGCGTGTATCGTCAAAGACGCAGAAGAGCTAAAACAGCTGCTCTCCAACTGGCTATCGCGCGGTAAAATGGCGCAAGTGTACGTATCCGAGTTAGCGGAAAATGACGTTCGCGAGCAGCAATCGTTAAAGCGATTCGGCAATGCCGCGATCGAGAGCTGCCAGACGTGCACGAATCCAGGCTTGTATTTGGAGCATCTGTCCACGGCAGCCGAATTGTATGTTCAAGGCTATGCGCTGAATTACAGTCAGCTGTTTGCCGGCGACTCCTATTCGCGTGTTCCGCTTCCGACGTATCCGTTTGCCAAAGAGCGCTACTGGGTTTCGAATACTGACTATCCGCCGCGGGATCCACAAAGACGCGAACCTATGAAAGCGTCTAGCGAATCTTTGCCTCTGAACCTTCAGCGCGCTTCATTGAAGGACACTTCAGGCCTATTGTTTCAAACGGTTCTGACGGGGACGGAGATTTTCTTGACGGATCATACAGTTCGAGGTCGAAAGGTGCTACCTGCCGTCACCTATCTGGAGATGGCGCGGGCGGCTGTGACGGCAGCATGCGAAAAAGGATCAGGTTCGCCAACGTCCCCCGTCTTGCTGCGGCATATCGGATGGGCGCAGCCAATCGTCGTGGAAGATCGTTCCGTCACGGTGAACATTCATCTACAGCGTAATTCCGAAGCGGACTTCTTCTTTGAAATTTATACGGAAGCATCGGGTCATCCGTCGGGAAGAACGGTTCACTGTCAAGGAACAGCGGCATTAGACGAATCTGTTCAAGTGCCACCTCTTGAATTGCTTGAAGAACTTCAGACTAGATGTGACGTTGGACTGATCACCGGCGCCCAATGTTATGACATGCTTGCCCGTCTGGACATGGATTACGGACCCGGCCATCGTGCCATTGACCGAATCCAGGTCGGTAAAGGCGAACTGCTGGCCCGTTTGGAAATTGCGGCTTCCGTCTTGTCCACACTGGAGCATTATGTGCTTCATCCGGGCATGATCGATTCGGCGCTGCAAGCATCAATCGGAATGGCAGCATTACCTTTAGAGTCGGAGGGAGGAATTGGCTCGGAAGCAGCATTAAGGCCGGGACTTCCTTATGCACTGGACCGTTTGGTGATTTTGGGTCCAAGTACAGCGGTCATGTGGGCATGGATTCGAAGAAGCTCCGGAAGCACCGCAACAGGGTCGATTCAAAAGCTTGATATCGACATCTATGATGAGCATGGAAAACACTGCGCGATGCTGCAAGGCCTCTCTTCCGACGGCATGACCGTCGATCCCGCAACGGAAGCGATGCAGAGCCAGCATGGCATTCAATCGCTATACGCTACGCTGGCAAGTGGGAAGCACCAAGTTGCGGTGACTAACATGGCTTTGAGCACAACGCCGCTCATGGAAGAGTTGGCGACAGCGCAGCAAGCTCCCGCGGCCGAGTGGCAATTAGATAGAGAGAACCGGCTCGGATCAGACAAGCTGTATGAGAGAACGATACACTACTTAAGAGAGACCCTGTCATCCTATATACGCATGCCGCTGCACCGCATGGATGCCAAGACCTCTTTCAGCAAGTTTGGCATTGACTCGATTATGGCGCTGCAGCTTACGGAACATCTTGAGAACGAATTAGGCTCGCTACCGAAAACCTTGTTCTTCGAGTATGAAAATATACAAGCGCTGAGTGAATATCTTCTCGGTCATTATGAGAGTAAACTACGTCGGCTGCTTGCGCCCGAGCTTACACAAGTGATAACAAACGCAGCTTCACCAGTCTTAGCGGCTGCTCATTTATCCGTTACGCCAGCTCCAGCGGCGACAAAACCAGCGTTAAAGCAAGTAACGCTGACCCGCGAGGAGATATCCGAGCGTCAACTTGCGTCCGATATCGCGATTATCGGATTGTCGGGCCGCTATCCGGGAGCGGACGATTTAGACCAGTTCTGGGACAATCTGAAGAGCGGGAAGGATTGTATTGAAGAAATACCTGCTGTTCGTTGGCAAAGCGGCAAGTATTATGATCCTGAGAAAGGCAAGCCGGGCAAGAGCTACTGTCAATGGGGCGGGTTTCTGAAAGATATCGATCAATTCGATCCGCTCTTCTTCCAGCTCTCACCCCTGGAAGCGTCTTATATAAACCCGCAAGAGCGGCTGTTTCTCGAATCTGTATTGAACACGCTGGAGCAAGCGGGATATACAAGCCAGAGGCTTGAGCATGAGTACGATAGCAAGGTTGGCGTGTATGCCGGTTGTATGAACAATCATTATCATTTGCTTAATAAGGACCCGTCGAAGGAGCCGCTTCTTGCTCTGTCCTCGTATAGCTCCGTCGCCAATCGGGTGTCCCATTTCTTTAATCTCAAAGGTCCGAGCATCGCTGTCGATACGATGTGCTCTTCCTCGGCGGTCGCGATCCATATGGCTTGCGAAAGCTTGCGGAAGCGTGAATGCGAGCTAGCGATCGCCGGCGGTGTCAATCTTTCACTTCATCCGCAAAAGTATGTCGGCTTAAGCATGTTGCGTTTAGCTGGCAGTCATCCCGGAAGCAGAAGCTTCGCGGACGGGGACGGTTATTTGCCATCGGAAGGAGTCGGTTCGGTCCTATTAAAACCGCTGGTCAAAGCCATCGAGGACGGTGATTCCATATTAGCGGTGATTAAATCAACCGCTGTCAATCATGGCGGACAGACAAACGGCTACGGAGCGCCGAATCTGAATGCGCAAGCCCAATTGATGGAAGAAAGCATGCGCCAGGCCGGCATAATACCAGAGTCGATCAGCTATATCGAGTGTGCGGCTAACGGGTCATCCATCGGCGATGCAATTGAAATGGCGGCGATGAACAAGGTGTACCGCAATCATTTCGGTACGAAGCGTACTCTGCCGATTGGGTCCGTCAAATCCAACATCGGGCATGGGGAAGCTGCCTCGGGCATCGCCCAATTAACAAAAGTCGTTCTTCAGTTAAAGCATCGCCAGCTTGTTCCGACAATCGGCTCGGACACAGCCTTGAATCCGAATTTACGCCTTGAGGAAACGAATTTCCGTATTCAGCGGCATTTAGAGGAGTGGCAACAGACGGAAAATGAAGCGCCACATGGCGGGAAATTCCCGCTTCGCGCGGCGATCAGCTCCTTTGGTGCCGGCGGTACGAATGCTCATCTGATTGTCGAGGAATATGTGCCGCCTGCTGAAGAGCCGTCTGTACAGGAAACAGGAAATCAATTATTGATCCTCTCGGCCAAAAGCCGGGAACGTCTGAAGGAAGCCGTGTACCATGTACGTCAGTATGTGAAGCGGAACGAGGAGCTTTCGCTGAACGATCTGGCCTATACGCTGCAGGTCGGTCGTGAATCCATGGACTTCCGCCTTGCCGTAACAGCGAGCAACAGGGAAGAATTGATGGCCGCGCTCTCGTACTATCTGGATGATACCGGCAGTTCGGATAGTCCGCTTTCCGGGAGCTTCGGGTTATACGAAGGAAATGCGGGAGGACCTTCGGATGATATGCTCAGGCTCCTTTCTGGTAAGAATGGCCAGATGTATTTGAAGCACTTGATGGATGAACTTGATGTCGAGAAGCTTGCCATCTACTGGTCAAAGGGCGGCGATATGGACTGGAGGGAATTGTATCGCAGCCGAAGAAAGGGGAGAATCGTACCATTGCTCACTTACCCGTTCATCAAGCAGCGCTGTTGGCTTGAAATCCAACCGGAAGCGGGCTTAGAGCGGACGGAAGCTGAGATGAGCAAGAACGATGAGATGAGCGTACAAAAGGCTCAGCTTGCCATGAAAGGGAATGATGCAAAGACAATCGTCTTAAACAGCGTCGCTCTACTTCTTGGCATGATGCCGACAGAGATTCAATTGGACAAGCGATTGATGTATTACGGATTGAGTTCGCTTCATCTCGCGCAATTGCTTGCAGGCCTACAGAAAGTGGCTGCTCCGTCGATGGAGCTCCCCGATCTGTTGACTTGCGAAACGATTCAAGACTTAATCGACAAGGTGCAAGCGAACTTCCCGCCGGAAATCGATGATCTTCATGTTGACGGCTCTTTTTTGGAGGAGAACGTCAATCAGCAGATCATTCGGCTAAATTCTATTACAGATGGAAGGCCGGTATTTTGGATTCACGGCGCATCCGGAGGCGTGGAAGTATATCGTTCTTTGGCGGCGTATGCGGACAGACCGTTCTACGGTATCCAATCGTTCAGCGGTACCGGCGATGAAGCACCTGAGGGCATAGTAGCTATTTCTTCCCAATATGTCCGACTCATCCAAGCGATTCAGCCGGAGGGCCCTTATGATCTTGGCGGATATTCGCTCGGCGGTATGTTGGCCTACGAAATGACGCGTCAGCTGCAGGAAGCGGGGGAGACCGTATCGTCTTTGGTCATGCTGGACACGATGTTTAGCCCAGAGATCCAGAGGACGACCCTCGATCAGAATTCTATAGCCCTGCAAACCGTTAACATGGCGTTGGCAGCCATCCATGGCATTGTCTCCACTGATGAGAAAGGTAATCTCATTCATAGGGATGAGATTGACTGCGACAACGGATTCGATGTATTCTTTGAACGCCTAACCGAGCTAGCCGAGCATAGAGGACTGGATATTCCTAAGCGGCTGCTGGAGAAGCAATTTGAGCGTCAGTTTTCCATGCAGCAGCGCTACAGGTTGATAGACTATAAACCCCTGCCTCTGCCTGATGAGGTGACTTGCTATTACTTCCGAAACCAGAGTGGGGTGTTCATGGGACCATGGGAACCTTATTTAACGGCTAAAGAAGGAACTGTTCCATTCGACCATCTGCCTTACTGGGAGGAATGGGTTCGACAGATCCCGCAGGCGTACGTGATGGACGTTGAAGCCTCGACACATATGACAATGCTCGAAGACGAAGCCTCAAGGCAAACGATTTATGCGTTCTGCGAGAAACTTTATGACAAGCGGCCGCTTTCGGCACGGTTTTTTCAATCTTTCTATAAGCAGCACGCCATGCTCGTATAATACACTGAAAAAAGCGAGGTACGCAGATGCGTATCTCGCTTTTTTTGTTGTACGCAGCCAAGAGCAAGGGTGTCCATCGTTAGGTGGAATCTGAAGAAAGCCAAGGTACATAAACCCAATTTGAGGCTAGGATAGCCGGATGATCCTGCCAAACAAGGCAGAGTCCAACGTTCCAACGTGTTCGAAGAAAATATTGTTGTAGACTCGGAAAATAAAATGCTAGACCGTGAAAATACTGTTTTAGACTGAGAAAATATAGTGTTAGACTTACGATGCGTATTATATGTAAACCTACTTATATTTCGATTAATTACCGTATTAATGGAATTAATCACAGTGCTATACTGAGGAGGAAAGACTTAAAGGAGAGACAACATGCTAGAAGAATTAATTAGCTTCACGGTTGATGAGGCAGATGCAGGACAAACTGTGCGAGAAGTCCTGCAAAAGCGGTATGGTGTATCGCGGCGTTTGCTCATTCGTGCCAAGTTTAAAGGCTCCATTACACGGAATGGCGTTCTCGTATTTGTAAACGAAAAATTGCAAGCCGGCGATAAAATAGCAGTCATGGTTGAAGAAGAAGCAGAAGAGACTGTTGCTCCAGAGGACATGCCGCTCTCCATTCGTTACGAGGACGAAGATTTGATGGTCATCGCAAAGCCAGCGGGATTGGTCGTTCATCCGACAGGAAATCATCCCAGTGGCACTTTGGCAAACGGGATGATCGCTTATTGGAAAAAGCGTGGTGAGAACAGAAAGTTCCGGGCGGTGAACCGTTTGGATAAGGATACATCAGGCTTGATGATCGTAGCGAAAAATCAATGGGCGCATGAACAATTCAGCCGCATGCAGCAGATCAGGACGTTGCAGCGGACTTATCGGGCTATCGTCCAAGGAATCGTGGAGTCAGACGACGGTACGATTGATGCGCCGATTGGCCTTGCGGAAAATTCATTTATCACCAGACAGGTAAGGCCGGATGGGCAGACAGCTGTTACCCATTATCGTGTGCTTGCCCGAGGGGAAGGAATGAGTTTTGTCGAGGTGAAGCTGGAGACGGGGCGTACGCATCAGATTCGCGTACATATGAGCAGCGAAGGGCACCCACTTGCCGGAGATGATCTGTACGGGGGAGAACGGGAGCATATCGGCAGACAAGCTTTGCATGCATGGGGGCTATCCTTTGTTCACCCGCGTAGCGGTCTTGCGATGAGCTGGGAGGAGCCTCTGCCAAATGATATGGAACAGTTAGCCCAGCAATTTTTTCCCGATTATCTGTGCAAGGAAATGACTTAGGCGAAAAATTTCGTCATTTCCCTCTGGAAAGCTGTAAACGTTTTCGATATGATAGAAGAAATTCGTTACAAACTTTGGAAACACAACAGTGAATAGCTGGCTGTCTGCGGGGGAAAATCCAGAAAAGATTTTTTTCAGTAGCAGACTAGACCCAGCTTGCGCCTGATGCCTGTTTCGGATCGTTTTGACAAAGAGGGCTCCCCTTTTTATTTGTCATGCACCGGAATTGCTTTGGGGGTGAGCTGGGTTTTCTTATAATATCGGAAAGCATAAACCTCTTCGGGTTTCTTCCCGATATTACGTAAAACAATCCGCTAATACGCGGTCGCTCATCCTTGAGCAAGCATCGATATAGGTTTTCTTATTGCCCAAGAGAAGGAGAGGGTTTCATGAAGCTGGTTTCCTATCGAGAAAGGGAAAGGGATGCTTGGCGAGCGGGGCTCTTGCACGAAGGAAAAGTCAAAGATATTGCACATACTTGTCCGGGGGCGCCGAGTACAGTGCTAGGTTTGCTCGAGGAGTGGGCGAGCTGGTTACCTGTTCTCCAAGAAGCATACGAGGCACAGGATGGCTGGGATTTGGAACAAGTCGAGCTAGGTTCGCCACTTCCACGTCCTTCCAGCTTTCGTGACTTTTACGCCTTCGAGGCCCATGTGATGACAGCCCGAGCCAAACGCGGACTTCCGATGGTTCCCGAATGGTATCACTTTCCCGTCTTTTATTTTTCGAATGCAGCAGCTTTTACAGGGACGCAAGCGAATATTCGCAGACCCAAAGCAACCGAGTGGCTGGACTATGAGCTGGAAATTGCCTGCGTGATTGGAAAAGCAGGAGTAAACATTCCAGTAGAACGAGCGGAAGAGCACATCGCAGGATATTGTATCTTAAACGACTGGAGCGCCCGGGATATACAGCGGGAGGAGGTCAAGGTCGGCTTAGGACCTGCCAAGGGTAAAGACTTCGCAACGTCCATGGGACCGTGGCTGGTTACACCGGAGGAGCTGGCGGATGTACGCCTCACAGGCGAAAAGGGCAGCCGCTACGATCTGGAGATGGTGGCACGCATCAATGGTAGAGAGTATTCGAAAGGAAACTTCAAAGACATTCACTATACATTCGCTGAAATGATTGCCCGTGCCTCGGAGGATTGCTCCTTGTATCCCGGAGATGTTATTGGGTCGGGGACAGTAGGGACTGGCTGCATTTTGGAGCTGGGGACAGAGCAGTATGCTTGGCTTGCGCCAGGTGATGTAGTGGAGCTAGAGGTGGAACGCCTCGGTGTGCTTCGCAATACGATTGGTGAATAGGAATGAAAAAAGGAGGAAGGAACGTATGGCTTTTTATCATCGAATGGGGGAAGTTCCACAAAAGCGGCATACGACGTTTTACAAGGCGGATGGGGGACTGTACCGCGAGCAAGTGATGGGAACCAAAGGTTTTTCTGGGATTCAATCGATTCTGTATCACCACAATCCGCCTACCCAAGTGAGGGAGACGCGCAAATACGCAGACGTCCGTTTGGAATATGTGGAGCAGGTTGATTTAAAGCATCAGCATTTTAAAACGTTTGATGTTCAGCCAGGTGGGGACCCGATTTTTGGACGTCGCTACATGCTGGGGAATAACGATGTCGTCATGGCAGTCTGTGCACCGACAGAGCCGATGGATTACTTTTATCGCAATGCGGATGGGGATGAAGTCGTTTTTGTCCATCAAGGCGAGGGAGAGCTGCAAACGATTTTCGGCACACTCACTTACAAGCCGGGTGACTATCTCGTCATTCCGATCGGCACGACCTATCGGATTGTACCTTCAGAACAGAGTCGTTTCCTCGTCATCGAGTCCCAGAATGAGATCGTGCCACCAAAGCGTTATCGCAACGAACACGGTCAATTGTTGGAACATTCGCCGTTTTGCGAACGCGATATTCGTTTGCCAGAAAAATTGGAGACGCATGTGGAAAGCGGAGACTTCGAGGTGCGCGTCAAACGCCAATCCGTGGTCTACAGCTACTTCTTTGACTTCCATCCGTTTGATGTCGTGGGCTGGGACGGTTATTTGTATCCCTATGCACTAAGTGTTCATGATTTTGAACCAATTACCGGGCGCATTCACCAACCGCCACCTGTCCATCAAACTTTTGCTGGTCAAAACTTTGTCATCTGCTCGTTCGTTCCGCGGATGTACGATTATCATCCGCAAGCGATCCCTGCGCCTTACTACCACAGTAATGTAGAAAGTGACGAGGTGTTATACTACGTAGATGGTAATTTTATGAGCAGAAAAGGTATTTACGAGGGTTCGATCACCTTACATCCAATGGGGATTCCTCATGGGCCGCATCCAGGCAAGGTAGAGGCGAGCATTGGGAAAAAAGAAACGCAGGAGCTAGCTGTCATGCTGGACACATTCAACCCGCTTCACGTTACAAAGCAAGCGTTGGAATTTGAAGATGAGGCATACATGTCAAGCTGGTTGCCACCGAAGGAATAGGAAGAGGTGTAAAAACGCAATGGAAATCGCTATTCACGAGATTGAACGGCAGGAAAAATACAAGCTCTTGATCGGTTGTATCGTCCCGAGGCCGATCGCTTGGGTCACCTCGTTAGGGGAGGGAATGATCGTCAATGCCGCTCCTTTCAGCTATTTTAATGTCGCCAGCATTGAACCGATGATGGTTTCGGTTGCCGTCATGCGCAAGCCGGGAAGTGTCCCAAAAGATACGGCACGAAACATCATCCAAACGGGAGAATTCGTGGTCAATATGGTAGACGTACACAATGTGGATGCGGTCAATCAGACTTCTGCCGATTATCCTCCAGAGATCAGTGAAGTAGAGGCAGTGGGGCTCGAAATCGCACCATCCGTTCGTGTCAAGGTGCCAAGATTGCGTGCATCCCGCATTCATTTTGAGTGCAAGCTGCATCAGATTGTCGAATTAGGTAGTCCGACGACTTCGGATTTGATTATCGGGGAAGTAGTGCATGTACATGTAGCGGATGAGCTGTATCATGCAGGACGGATTGATGCTACAGCATTTGCACCCGTTAGCAGATTAGCGGGCCATACGTATGCGACTCTGGGTGAACAGTTTGATCGTCCCCGCCCCGTTTATGAGCCACCTGTCAAATGATTGATCTCCGTCCAGCGACGGAGGACAAATCCCTCTACGGACCATTTTACCGCAATCGCCTATCGGGTATCCTGTAGATACAAGGCAAGCGGATACTGTAGAGAGGGTGGAAAGCAATGATGGAAAGACGACTATACCGTTCGCATCATGATAAACGGTTATTTGGAGTTTGTGGTGGGATTGCGCAATTTTTGCGCATTGACTCTTCGTTGGTACGTATAGGAGTTGTCGTTCTCACTGTTTTTACAGGAGTACCGATTTTGCTTTACTTGCTGATGGCGATGATCATGCCAAAAGAACCGCATTGGTCATACGCTTCTGACGGTTTCCCGATGCATGATGGGCCATATAGTGGACATGCACGCATGAACGATTTGGATCAGGAAATTGACCGTCTGGAGAAGCGTGCTTTGGTACAGGAAGTGTATCGCCTGCGCGAAGAGTTGGGCAAATACAAAGGACTTTAAAGCAAATAAGAGACTTCCAGGGCATTACGCTCACGGGAAGTCTCTTTTCGCTTTTACCTAATTTTGATCCCACAAAAAAATGGTCAGCAACTTCTGGAGATCGCTGCATAACATGTAAGGTGGAAAACCTACATAGGGAGGGAAAAGCAGTGTATCTCGGCGTGTTCGATTTGAATCAGCGTTTGGAGCAAACCCGCAAAATTTTGCGGGAAAAGCAACATCTGAAAAAACTGATTGAAGAAGACATCCATGACTTGGAACAAGACGTCAAAGAATTAGAAGCAATGACGTCGAAACAAGACAAGTATGCGACCAGCGCTCAGCGCTAAAACAGCTGTATGATCGACAAAAAGAGGAAGTGGCAACTGCCAGAAGAAGGCAGGGAGCCACTTTTTTAATTGGGAAGCGCTTGGTCCAAAACTTTTTCTACGATGGCAGGCACCATGCGGATCGCTGCACTATCGGTCCCGTATGTCTGGCTATCCGCGTAAGTACCTTCCATCAACAAGATAAGCGTATAGGCCAGCTCGCACGGATGAGCAGCGCCAAGGGCTGTCGTGCGTTCCAAAAAAGCGTCGCGGATTCGTTTCTGATGGGAGCAAACCAACTCGCGAACGGGATGAACCGGATCAGGAAACTCGACAGCTACATTGATAAAGCAACAGCCGCGAAATTGCTCGTTGGACGCGCGCGCAGCCAGATCAGCAAAAAACTGAATGAGTTGCTCTCGTGGCTGATTGGGATGTTTGGCGATGCTCTCTTCCCACTCTTGCCAAAAAACGTCTTGCTTACGGGTCATGTAGGCGAGAATCAGGTCTGTTTTCGAGGAAAACTGCCGATAGACGCTCATCTTATTCATTCCAGCACGCTCGACAATAGCGTCTACACTGACGGCATGGATCCCTTCTTGATAAAACAATTCTTCAGCAGCGTTCAAGATGATCTCTTGTGCTTTTTCACGAGGAACGCGAGGCCGTTTTGCTTCCGTCATATACCATCCCCCATTTAGGACTTCCAGACGTCGGCGACAATTTCAAAAGAGCGCACACGATCGGCATGGTGGTACATTTGCGTCGTAATCATGAGCTCATCTGCTCCTGTAGCATCGAGCAACTCTTGTAGTTTGCTTTTCACAGTGGCAGGGCTACCAATAATGGAGGAACGCAGCTGTGCTTGGACCGACAGTTTTTCGAATTCACTCCAGAGCTCATCCATATTGTCCACAGGTGGTTGGATTGGCTTGAGATCACCGCGGACGAGATTTAAGAATGCCTGGTAATGGGAGGTGGCCAGTCGATTCGCGAGCTCATCCGTATCGGCTGCCATCACGTTGACGCCAACCATAACATATGGCTGATCCAGCACTTCCGATGGACGGAAACAATGACGATATGTCTGTAGGGCAGGCAATGTGAAGTTCGGTGAAAAATGCCCGGCAAAAGCAAATGGCAATCCGAGCATGCCTGCTAGTCGCGCTGAGAAATCGCTGGAGCCGAGCAACCAGATCGGGATGTTCAGACCTTCGCCAGGGATAGCGCGGATGGCAGATGCCGACTCGCTTGTTCGTGGACGAAGATATTCACGCAGCTCCTCCAATAACTCCGGGAAATCCTCTCCACCAATTCGCAAATCGCGGCGCAGCGCACGCGCTGTTCGTTGGTCCGCCCCGGGGGCGCGTCCTAGACCTAAGTCGATCCGGCCTGGATAGAGGGACTCCAGTGTCCCGAATTGCTCGGCGATCACGAGTGGAGCATGGTTGGGCAGCATTATGCCGCCTGAACCTACACGTATTTTGCTGGTGCCGCCGGCAATGTAACCAATGAGAACGGAAGTAGCAGAGCTGGCTACGCTGGGCATTGCGTGGTGTTCGGCGAGCCAATAACGTGTAAAGCCCCATTTTTCCACCTGTTGCGCCAGATTGAGACTGTTTTTATACGATTCAGCAGCGTTGCTACCCTCCGTAATGGGTGCTAAATCGAGAACGGACAATGGAATCTCTCGAAGTGGCTTAGACGAGATTGTATCGGACATGGGTTGGAACCCTCCTTGTGCTTAGCGGTTGCTGGTCGGATAACTTTGTTACTAGGTAGTAACAAAACGTACTTGCATCATACGGAGCGGCAGAAGGGATGTCAACACTTGGATGTGCGACCAAGCACATTGGGAGAAAAAGAAAAAGCCCTGACAATGCAAGGGCTCTTCGTACTTCCTTATTGTTTTGTTAAGATAACAGGTCCATTCGCGGTAATAGCGAGGGTGTGCTCGTATTGAGCGGAGAGCTTCCCATCGCGTGTACGTGCTGTCCAACCATCTTCATCGACCTTCGCATGGTACGTCCCGATGTTCAGCATGGGCTCAATGGTAATAACCATGCCTTCTTTGAGGCGTTGTCCTCTGCCAGGAGGGCCAAAGTGAGGAACGAACGGCTCCTCATGCATTTCCTGACCAATACCATGTCCGGTAAAATCGCGCACGACGGAGTAGCCTTGTTCTTGCGCATACGTTTGGATGGCGTGGGAAATGTCACCGATCCGATTGCCTACGACTGCTTGCTCAATACCGAGATACAGCGATTTTTCAGTGACTTCCAGCAGTCTTTTCGCTTCCGGGGACACAGTTCCCACTTCATAAGACCAAGCGGAGTCAGCCAGCCAACCATTTTTTCGAACAACCATGTCGATTGTGACGATATCGCCATCACGCAGAGGCTCTTTTTTCGGGAAGCCATGGCAAATGACATCATTTACTGAACCACATGTGGCATAGGGATATCCATGAAACCCTTTTTGCTCAGGGGTCGCGCCATTTTTAGCCAAAAATTCTTCTGCGAATTGATCAATCTCCCAGGTAGAAATGCCTGGACGAATCATCTTGGCAATCTCACGATGACAAGCAGCCAAAACCTTGCCTGCTGCATGCATGAGTTCAATTTCTTCAGGTGTCTTGAGGATAATCATCGACTCTCTCCTTCTCCTCGTTAGTCAAGATCTCTCTATAGTATATAGTGTAGTGCCGTTCTGCGCCAATTGCCACACCGAAAACGGCATGGTAGGATGAGGAAGAAATAATCAACCCTGGGGGTAGGTAGCGTGGACAAGTTTCAAGAGCATCTGGCGAACTACCAGATTCATGTAAAAGAAGACGTGGAAAAACGTATTGCCTTTATTCGTGAGCAAATTGATGGAAATGGCCTCGGCGGTGCAGTTGTCGGTATTTCTGGTGGAATTGACAGTGCCGTTACAGCAGCGCTGTGTGTGCGTGCCTTAGGCTCTGAACGCGTCATTGGCGTTTGGTTGCCTGCATACTCGCAAACCGTTCATGAAACAGATTCCAAGCAACTTGCTGAAGCGATTGGAATGAATTTGCACACGGTAGATGTAGGGGCAGCCTACGACGCTTTGGTTCCTGCTATCGAAGGTGTACTTGGGCTTGATGACAAAACAAAGGGAAATACAAAGGCTCGCTTGCGCATGACAGTGCTGTATGCCATCGCTAACCAAAAAGGATACTTGGTAGCGGATACGTGCAACCGCAGCGAGATTCATGTTGGCTATATGACAAAAGGCGGAGACGGTCTTGCTGACTTTAACCCAGTAGCTAGCCTGACGAAGCATGAGATGCGAATTCTTGCTGCTGAGCTCGGGGTGCCTGGAGAGATCATCACGAAGCCGCCTTCTGCTGATTTGTGGGAAGGGCAGACGGATGAACAGGAGATGGGCTTCACTTATGAGGATCTGGATCGTTTGCTGATTACAGGAGAAACTCGACCGGAAGCCAAAGAACGTATTGATTACCTGCATCGAATCTCTGAGCATAAGCGCAACATCATGCCAGGTATATAAAATATGGCAGAGACCTACAGGCTGTTTACAAGTTGTCTGTGGCAAACGACAAGTGCAGTCGTCTCAACCGAGCAACGTATTTACTTGTTTGATCCGGCCTATTTTCCCCATGAGGTAGAGGCGATTGCTGATTATGTGCAGCGTGAGAGGAATGGGAGAGAGCTTATTCTCGTCCTGACACACGGTGATTGGGATCATGTAGTCGGAGTCGGCAAATTTCCGGATGCCACAGTCATTGCACAAAAGGAAATCCTGACCGATGGACGGATCGAGGGTATGCTGAACAAGGCGAAAAAGTTTGACGGGTCGTATTACGTGGTCAGATCGTATGAAGTAGGAATGCCGAAATTTACGAAGCTTGTGGAGGATGCACAAGAGTGGCAGGAAGTCTTTTTCCTGCCTGTACCAGGACATACACCCGATCAGATGGCGACCTTGTTCCGGGAGCAGAAGCTGCTTGTTGTCGGTGACATGCTATCCAATTTAGAGTTCCCGTTTATCGATGACAGCGGTGCCTATTTGGAGAGTCTGGAAAAGATCGAACGGTTGGTTCATCAAGGAGAAGTGGAAGAAGTCATTCCTGGACACGGCGTACCTGCAAAAGGACGCGAGGAAATCCTGCATCGAATTGAACGGGATCGCCAGTACTTATTGGATGCACGTGCAGTTGTTTTCGAGGGTATCGCTAATAATGTAGAGAAAGACGTACTGGAAGAGCAGTTTTCCCAACTGACGTATGATGGTGTTTCGATCGATGAACATCTCCGTTCATCCCATGACCAAAACCGGGATCAACTAGGCAAGGAAGCTATTTCGCAGAAAGGTTGATTATTCCACGGTTTTATAAGATAATAGGGGTTACGCAAATCTTTCTAGGAAAGAGGTCGAACAGATGTCTACGACTGAATTGATGCTGAGAACTAGTCTGGAAGGACGTGTGAAGCGTACGTTGCAAACGTACTTCCGTCGCCCTAACGACGTGTTGATCAAGGAAAGCCTCGGAGCGAACGGTTTGTCCCCAGAGCAAGTGGAAGTAACCGTGAAGCTCTTGAATGAAGAAAAAACTGTTGCCGAAATCATGGAGTACCTGCACGATAAAGGCTACTTTGCATAACATTGCGAGCAAAAAAGACCGGACTGACAGCGAATGTCGGACCGGTCTTTTTCGTTCGAGCAATTAAGGGGGAGGACTTTCCTCAGGTAATGAGCGCCGTAATTTCTTGCGACGATATAATTGAAGGCCAGTTAAAACGAGAAAGTAGCTCGCGAACGCGACAATCAGCCCCATGATGGCACTTCCTGTAAAATAGACAAGTCCTTTTTCTTTTACCCAGACAAGCCATGGCATCCCAGACTCGTGATGGTTCAAATGTCCTTGTAACGGTTTGCCAATCAACACGTATCCAATATTGTAATTGAAAAGAATGAAGAGCGGTAAGATGAGCTTTCCGATGACAAACGCAACCAAACCAGCGGGAATACTGGCGCGAAACAGCTTGCAGAGTGGGAAGAGCAACAGAAACGCGATGCCAAAAGTAGGCAGGGTAATAAACTCGATGAAGATTCCGAGCGAAAATCCGCGGGCGACGAAAGCTGGCGCCCCTTTCATTCTCAGTACCTTGTAGTATTCGAATTTAAGCTTTCGATATGCTTTTTTCCACATCCGTGCTATCCCTCGTTTGTTCCAAGTCATTTGTCCATAAAATCCCCTAAGGGTATGGCGAATGGTGAAGCTGGATTCGTTTTTTTGTTGATGTTGTAGAGTATCTCCAAGTTGGTAAAAATTAATAGTTGCTATATGAGCTCTTATTTGTGAATGCGCCTTTCTTTTGGCATAATGGAAGAGGGTAGCTTGCTGGAAAAGTGGTGACATTTGTGGAAGGTGTAATGGGAACCTTCGGTGATTATATTGCGCAATATGGGTATGGCGCCTTGTTTGGATTGTTCTTTCTAGGAATTTTGGGGATGCCCTTGCCAGAAGAAACGCTGCTTGTTTTTTCAGGATTCCTTGTTTCAACGGGGAAATTGGAATATTGGCCTACTTTTTTTGTCTGCTTTCTCGGTTCCGTTACAGCGATGACGGCAGCATACTGGATCGGCAGAACGCTAGGCTACGCCTTTCTCGAGCGATATGGGAAACGATTGGGGATGGGCTATACCGTTTACAAAAAAACAGAAGAGTGGTTTAATCGCGTCGGAAAATGGGCGCTTCCGCTGGGCTATTTTATCCCTGGTGTCCGTCAGTTTACGGCCTATTTTGCCGGGATCACGCGATTGCCATTTCCGACTTTCATGCTCTATACCTATTTGGGAGGGCTGTTTTGGAGCTTGCTTTTTGTGACGCTTGGCTGGCAATTAGGAGAACGTTGGGATGAGCTGTTTGATTTGATTGCCCGTAACCTTGCGATCTTCTTTATCGCTTTGCTGGCATTGATCGCAGCTTGGTCGTATTTCAGACACAAGGCGAATGTAAAAAAGCAATTACGGAGGGATCAGCATGAGTGAAGAAAACCGCAACGAAAATCTACTGCCTGTGGTTCGCAAGCCAACGGAACTGGTACCTGTCGTATTACCGGAAAAACACCAGCGTTTTTATGATAAATTGCGTGAGAAAATCGAAACGTTCATTAGAGACAAGGGAATCAATGATTCTGTAGCCAACTTTATATTGCTTGCACCAGATTTGTTTGTTCTCTTGGCCCGTCTTATGCTAGACAAGCGCGTAGGAGTTCAATCAAAAGCGTTAGCGGGTGTAGCGGTTGCCTACTTCATTACCCCGATTGATTTTATTCCGGAGGCTTTAGTGGGCGGATTCGGACTAGTGGATGACGTTATTTTGGCTGTTTATGCATTGCGCAAGATTTTGGTGGATATCGATGAATCGATTGTACGTGAGCATTGGAATGGCGAAGAAGACCTTTTGGCTGTCATCACGAAGGTGGTTCGATCAGCGGATGATTTAGTCGGCAAGAAAATAGTGAAAAAGCTGGAAGAAACCCTGTTCCGAAAAAAATAAGCTAGGATGGGACATATAGATGAAATATTTAATGGATTATCAAGAGGGAGAGCGTGTTGTCGCTTTTTGCCTGATTAAAAGCAAGGAAGCGGGCGTAGCGAGTAATCAGAGTGAATACTTGAATCTGGAGCTGGGAGATCGCTCCGGTACGATTATGGCAAAGCTGTGGGATGTCAATGCAGAAATGAAGGAATGGATTAACGTCAAATCTGTTGTGAAGATCGATGCTGCTGTCCAAATGTACCGTGGGAAAAAGCAACTGGTGATTCAACGAATCAGACCGGCTGCGGCATCAGACGAAGTTCAGATGGAGTCGCTCATTCCGATCTCGCCCGTTCCAGTGGACGAACTGTGGACAAAGCTGACCCATGCAGTCGACAGCCTGCAGAGTGCCACACTCAAGGCCATTATTCAAGAGGCGCTGGCAACAGAGGAGATTCACGATCGCCTTCGCCATTATCCGGCTGGCGTTCGCATGCACCACAACTATTATCACGGTTTGCTCGAGCATATTGTCTCTTTGTTGACGGCGGCGCAGAGTCTCTTGCCACTGTATCCGCAAGTAGACAGGGATGTACTGATTGCGACTTGTATCTTGCACGATATCGGAAAGCTGTACGAGCTATCTGATCCCATCGCTCCGGATTACACCACGCCAGGTCAGTTAATTGGTCACTTGGTCATGGGAGTCGAGATGGTAAGCGGTATTT
Organism: Brevibacillus sp. HB2.2; assembly: GCF_013284275.1. NCBI lineage: Bacteria > Bacillati > Bacillota > Bacilli > Caryophanales > Paenibacillaceae > Brevibacillus > Brevibacillus sp. HB2.2. The sequence goes on along the minus strand of NZ_JABSUV010000006.1, from coordinate 60,454 downwards.
GCCGTAAGCTAGATATTTCTTTAGGGGACGCAGAGGTTCTGCACTTGAAGCATTGCATTTTGAGCCATCATGGAGAGGTAGAGAACGGCTGGGGCAGTGCTGTATCTGGAAAAACGCCTACAGCTGTCATGTTCCATTACCTGGACCAGATCGACAGCAAAATGAACGCTTTGAGCCAAACACTAGCGGACATGCCGGAAGAAGAGGAATGGGCGTACGCTGGCGTGCTTAGACGAAAAGTCTGGCGCGGATATTAATCGATAGAACAAAAAGCCAACTGCTAAGCAAAACAAAAGCAGTTGGCTTTTTTTAGATAAATCAGAAACGTTTTTGCAAGATGCTCGTCTTACCAGTAATGTCTTGTAATGAGGAGGTATTCCTGTGAAAAAGCGAAACAGAGCTGCCATGTTTGTGCTGGCAGTCAGCATGGTCACGACACCAGTGGCACTTCTGCATCCGTTGTCTTCTTATGCGTATGATGGCAAATCGAGTCTGGAGCCTATTCAGTTGCCAGAAGACATCGTCCACTTGTTAACGGAATTGAAAGAGGACTACGTGCCTCTCATGAAAGACCTTCATGTGGACTCTTACGGAGGGACAAGCAATTCGGGGTATGTCATTCATCTTTCGGATCGAAAGAGTGTCATTACCACGAATACGACGCTCACTATCTCCACAAATGCAAAGGGAGATATGACCAGTTTTGTCCTGCATGATGTGAATCGGGACAAAACAACCAAACTCAATCAAAAGGAAGCCTATCAAAAGGCTGTGGACTTTATTCGGAATTACATAGCAGTTGACCATGTTATTTCCCCGCAAGCGATGCTTTCTTACGATCGTGCATCTGAGCTGGATCATCTGGCGGTTGTCAGTGTCTACCCACAGTTGAACAACACATGGGTGGACAAAGAGACAGCACGGGTCATGGTTGACGCAAAGGGGCAGGTTGTCCATTTTCAGCAAGAAAAGCTAAAGCTTCCTACCGCAGAAGAAGTAGCGGACCCAAGCAAGGCTGTACCGCTTGAAAAGGCAATGAAGGAGTGGCAAGACAAGGTATCCTTAGAATTGGTCTACGATGAGTCAGCGGGCAAGCTCGTTTACGTGCCTGACCAATTGCCAACGATAGATGCTCTGACTGGTGAAGAAGTTTCGTCTGTGTATAAAACAACGAATGAGACGATGAAAATCAAAGGAACAGCAGACATGGGCGTCTGGCGAGATACGAAAAAAATGGAGCAGATGCTCGAAAAGGATTTTGGCTTGAGGTTGAATCAACGCACGTACAAAAATGTAAAAGAGGACAAAAAGTACAAAAACAGCGACATCGATCGCCATGAATGGAATGCGAACTCGTATCAAAGCGCGTGGGTTACGCTCGACCGTAAAACAAAATCACCCATTGAATTCAAGCTGGATGGTCCCGTAGAAAAGGAGCTTGAGAAGCCGCTCACGCATGATGAGGCAAAAGACATCGCCGTACAATTTGTGGAAAAATACTTATTGTCTAAAGAACAATCCTTCTCCGTAAAGGAGACGAGTCTTGTAGAAAATCTGCCGGGTTGGGCAGATCAAAATCTGGTGCGGCCAATTAGCAGCTTTGCCTTTCATCCTGAGATTGACGGTATCCCTACCAAGAGACCATTGTTCTACCTGGAAGTGGACGCGAAGAAGGGCAATGTAGTCCTTGCGCAAGTAAATGAACTGCCGTCCATGCCAGTTACCATCAGTAAAGACGGTATTATCAAGGATGAGAAAGCAAAGAATGCGTATGTCAAAGAAGCAAATCTACGCTTGGCATACTGGTATCCGAGGGTAGGGACGCATTCAGCGAAACTGCCGCAGCTGGCTTATTTACCGACAACGAATACCAAGTCTTTGCAGATCGATGCTGCAACGGGTGCGGTGGAGGAAACCTGGCTGGAATGGAAAGCTACCCAATAACCGATACCCGATATGGTGTAGAAGCCATGTCGGGTTTTCCTTTTCATCATTATCGGAATTCATAAACACTTCAAGGCAGGTAGGATTTTTTTTCTTTTTGTAGAATAACTTCTTGATTCCCATTTGATTTGGCATACAATGCCGATCACGAGAAGGAGAAAGTGCAATGAAACGGCCAACTTATACCCTACCAAGTATTGTAAAAAAGGTATTCCGGCCCGGTGAGCGCTCCCTTCCACGTACGGAGATCTGCTCCCGGATGGAAGCGAATGAGCTGAATGCTTTTTTGGAGCTGGACTGCGAGACAGTACTGGATAAAGTGTTGAAAATGGAGCAGTCTCCAGTGCGCGTTGGAAGCTCAGAGGCGATCGTAGAGGTCACTCACCAGCCACATCAAGTGTACGACTTGGCTCATCGCTATTTGCGTGATAGCCAAACACCAAAAAAGCTTGAGCAAATCGTCGCAGAGCTGCGTCGACAAACGCAGTTTGGCTGGAATCAGATTCTTCGTATGCTGCAATTGGAACGCGATCCTCGCTTTGTGCAATATCAAGGCGATAGCAGATGGTTTTTGGCAGAGTGGACTTTGGGCAATGACCAAGTGTATGCGTTTTGCCGCGACAATGGTATTACACAGGTAGCTGCTCGCACATTAGTCCATTTTCTGGAGCAGGAAGTTGGAATTGCTTCAGATGCTGCTTTTCTCCCTGCGCAAGATGACCGCTTCCGCATTGACGGTGATACCATGTACATCATTGCTCGTAGCGAAGATTCCAAGGAAGAGCAGGCGGCCCTCGAGGTTGCTGTTGCTGCCCCTTCTGTATCGATAGGAAACAGCGAGTCCGTCTCAGAAGAAATTGCATCGGAAGAACCAGCGAATCCCTTACACCAGGTGGAACAACAACAAGAACAACTATTTACCAAGGAGGAAGCTACTATGTCTACCATTACCAACCAGCAAGTTCTCGAGGAAGTACAAAAACTGATGCAAGAAGCTATCAGCCGCTTGGAGACAAGAAACCAAGAAATGTCCCAAGAAGTTGTCGCTCATTTTCAACAAAGCAATATGCAAGCTATAGAAGTGCTGATGAAAGAGAAACATAAGCATGAGCAGATCGTACTTGGCATTCAACAGGTACTAGCGACCAGTGAACAACAATGAGTCAACTTGAGGCTACGATCCGGTTAGAGCAGAGATTTGCCATCCTGCGCGATGTTATCGCGGGCTATCGGATTCGCCTTCAAGAAATGGAGAAGGAAGTAGTGGAGCTTTTTGCCACGAACCAACTCTCTGCTATTTCAGCATGCATGGGCGAGAAGCAGCGCATCGTCAGGTTGATGAATCGACTGGAACAATTTATTGTCCAATGGGAAACCAACAACACGGATGTGGGTATCGCACATGAACCAAAGCGAGAACACTTGAACACATGACGAATAATGCGGTAAAATAGGGGGATTGTGCATGATTCCCCGCGCATGCCGCGTGGGATGGAAAGGAGATCCAAACCCTCTATGTCGGTAGGAAGAAACGAACTGTGCCCTTGCGGGAGCGGAAAAAAATACAAAAAATGCTGTGGGGTAGTCACTCCTATTACGGAGCTGCGTAGCCGCCACGAGCAAAAGCTGCAAAAAGAATACGCTGGCTGGGTCGAAAGATTGAACCATTTTGTCGGCGCAAATGTAACCAGCGAGACGATTCAAGAAGCGCGGAATCGCTTTGCGGAAGAAGTCGGCTTGACCCAAGAGAGTGTCGCACGTCCTGAATGGGCAGCGCATTTCTTCAACTGGTGTGTATTGGACGTCAAAACAGGTGGAAGCACGCTGCTTGAGAACTATATCAAACAGCATGGACGTCGGATGGAGCCCGATCTTCGCCGTGCGTTTGCTGGACTGCACCTGAATGTTTATGAAATCGTGGAAGTGGATCGTGATGTCATCACGGTTCAACAACCGATTTCGGAAGAAAAACACTATCTGCTTCGTGCCAATACGTTGAATGTTGTCCCTGGACAATTGATCGTAGGGCGTCTGCTGAATCTCGGTCTGCGTGATATGCTCTTCTCTGGCAGCATCATCTTGCAGCCACATGTCAAGGAAAGTCTGCTCGAGTGGTTACACCAGCATCCAGAAGTAGAAGCAGCGAAGGCAGATACGAGCAAGAGAAGCTATACGACAGAGCTGTATCACTTCATCGTTCAATTTGGTGAAGCGGCAAGCGAGTCAGAAGCACCGAAGCAAGATTCCCTTCTGCGTCGTACTTATGCGATGCCAGATCGTAAACAGCTGTTGAAAGTAATCGAGTCGAACCCTGCATTTGAGCTGAAAAAGCGGGATGGTGCTCGTGAGACATGGGTATATGCGACACGCAAGGAAGAGCATTTGTTCCCGAATTTAAAGGATGCCTTGCTAGAGCTTTATGAAGTACAGGCAGAAGTGATTTTGCAGGATGACAGCCTGATTCTGGAAGGGTTTGCACCGCAGCTGGACGAAGTCGCTGAGACTTTACTGCTGCTTGCATTTGAGAACGAAGAGGAGATTCGCGTTCTTACTTCAACGGGCTCTCGTTTGTCCAAAGGAACCCTGTTTATCACGAGTCAGCCTACTTTGCCACCGAAAGTGTTACAGTGGGCAGTCCAAACCTATTTTGCGGAAAAATGGCTGGTTACTTCCCATGAACAGCTCGATGATTTGGCTCCACTTTTGGTTGCGGCTACTGAAAACGAGGCGCTGCATGAAAAACTCCACAAGCTGATGGAGCAAATGGAACAGGATCATAAAATCGGACAAGGCTTGGCTCGCTTTATCCGAATGGACATGCTTCGTCCGCGCCTCTCGTTGTCAAATGACAGCCTGCATGTGCATAACCTGTTGCGCCGTCCGTTGATCGAGGGATTGCCGGAGAGTGTGTACACCGTACATCCTGACAGACTTGCGGACATCAATCGCTTCGTACAAGAGATGACCGATGGCAAGTCAGAAGCAACCGTCAAAAAGTACGATGAGGTCATGAACAATTTCCGTTCATTCGTCAGAGGAGCGTTTGGCCCATCTTTCACATGGGAGCAGTTGCGCAGAGAGGACTTGGTTTACTTCCTCGTCCACGACATTTTCACGCGCACGGACGCAACGACCAAAACGTTGGCAACCAATCTGATGTCTGTTTTGACGGCGTTCTTCAAGTGGCTGGATAAGCAAGGACGATACACGCTTTATCCTGTCATGCAGCCATTGTTTGCCGAGTTGAAGGAAACATTGCCGGAATCCTATCGCTTGCGTGGTGTGCTGGAAAAAGAAGCGACTCAAAATCTTTACAGCAACCCGATGGCGATCAAAGATATCACGGAAGAATCCATGCTCGTGCAAGAGATCACTTCATCTGGCTGTACGGCAAAACGTGCGAATGGCGAGACAATCAAGCTGTCGATTGGCGCTGAATTGGGTGCGATGCTGGCAGCAGATTGGCTGATCCATGGCGTGTTCGGTCAAGGTGAGGACGGTACTTGGAGACTGTATGGTACGCCTGAAGTGTATCCGCCAGTTATTGCCCAAGTGCTGGGCGCACCAACAGGTGTATTGGTTTAGAGCCCTAAACATGAAGAAAACCCGAGGATTCGTGTCCTCGGGTTTTTTGTTTTGACTTTTTTTGGTCTAGATTAGTGAGCCCATTCGCGGAGTGTCTTGTCTTTCGGCAGCAAAAAGCCCATAAATCCGATCAACGGGAGGAACGAGCATAACAGAATGACAAAGCTCAGACTGTAGAGATCGGCGAGATAGCCGAATACGAGAGCGCCCATGCCCCCCATTCCAAAGGCAAGCCCGATAATCAGTCCGGATACGGTACCGATTTTGCCAGGCAATAGCTCCTGCGCATATACGACTGTGACAGAGAAGCTGGAAAGCATGATAAAGCCGCTGATCACGAGCAATGGAAAGGCCCAGAATCCGGAGACGTAAGGCGTCAGCAATGTCAGTGGAAGTGAACCGAGTGTGGAAATGATGAGCAAGTTCCTTTTTCCGAATCGGTCAGACAGCGGTCCGCCAAAAAATGTCCCAATCGCTCCTGCGAAAAGAAAACCAAAAATGACGAGCTGGGCATTGGCGTAATCCATATCTTTCACATACATCAAATAAAACTGGTAAAAGCTTTGGTAGCCAGCATTCATCCAGGAACGTACACTGACGATGACAATCAGTAGGCCTAAGGCAATCAGCCGCTTGTTCAGATTTGTATACGTGACAGGTGCGGCAGTAGCCTTTTTCAAACGCTGTTGCCCACGATACCAGAGAGCAACATAGAGCAAGATGCCGCTAGCTAATAGCGCGGGCAGCAGAAACCAGGCGGCCCCTGTCTGTCCCAGGTTCGCAAAGACCAGGATGGTCATCAAGGGAGCGAGAGCTTGCCCAGCATTTCCCCCCACTTGAAAAATGGATTGCCCCAGCCCTCTGCGAGGACCAGATGCCAAGTGGGCGAAGCGTGAGGCTTCTGGGTGGAAGATAGCTGAACCAATCCCAACACAGGCAACTGCTGCGAGAACAAAATAGTAATTGCCGGAGAAAGCGAGTGCCAGCATCCCCAATCCCGATACGATCAAAGCCAGTGGTGGCAATATAGGGATCGATTTGCGATCGGAGTAGTAACCGACAAATGGTTGCAAAACAGATGAAGTAAGATTCATGACGAGCAAAATCATTCCGACTTGTGTAAACGTCAATGCTAGATTCTTCTCCACAATAGGGAGCAGTGCAGGGATGACCGCTTGCAAACTGTCGTTTAACAGATGCGCAATGCTAATGGCAAATAGCATGCGATAGACAGTTGGTGCCGCAGTCCCTGCGGGTGTTGAGTGAATGGGTGTCGACGAGGCACTCATGTCAGTTCATCCCCAACCTTTCTTTCGTAACTTACTTTTTCGTTTTTTCAATGTAGCACGGATTCTACAGAACGTCATCCATGAATACTGGGAATATGATGGTCGAAGATAAAGGATTTGATCTGTCAGGAAGTTTTTAAAAAGGTAGGTAAAAAGGGAGACGCTGTCGAAAAAAGAGAAAAGCACAATGGACTAGACCATGAGCAGAACGCTAGGGGGAATGCTGGAATGCTGGAAGGTATAACAGAATACTGGCTATGCGTGGGAGGAGCCAATGTTGACGTGCAGGGAGTCACCTCTGCCAGACTGTTGCCTGGAACAAGTAATCCGGGTGAAGTGCATCAAGAGGCAGGCGGCGTAGCTCGAAACGTGGCGGAAAATCTGGGATGGCTAGGAGAAGAAGTGCAGCTGTTTGCTCTGGTAGGAGAAGACGCAGACGGCGAGTGGCTAAGACAGGTCACTGCAAATAGCGGAGTAGCTACTCATGGTATGTTGCGAATCGCAGGGAAATCGACTGGGCGCTACTTGGCTATTCGTGATCGTGACGGTGAATTGTACACGGCTGTTGCTGATATGGAACTAAATGAAGAGTGGCCAGCCGATATTATCCAGCAAGGTCTCAAACGCTTGCCACAGGCCGCAGGCTTGTTTCTGGATGCCAATCTTCCCGTCGAGGTTATGCGGGCATTCTTGACGGAAGCCAGAAGACTCGACAAAAAGATCGTCGTAGATCCTGTTTCTGTGAAAAAAGCAGAAAAATGGAAAGGGATGCTTGAAGGCATTCATATACTTGTCACGAGCATTGATGAACTGGAAGTGTTAGGTGGCCAAACCCTTCATTCTTATAATGATGTGGAAGAATGCGCGAAAAAATTAGTGGCAGAAGGTATTCATCAGGTCATGGTCATTTGTGGGGAAGCAGGGCTGTGGCTGTGCACCTCACAGGAGAAAAAATGGCTTGCTGCACCAATTATGCCGATCCGAGAGTCCGCGGGGGATGCGTTTGCTGCGGGTATCATTTATGCGCAAAACAAAGCGTTGTCCCTTGTAGAACAAGCTGCTTTCGGCGTTGCTCTGGCCGAGATGAGAACGAAGGGAAACGGACGATATGATATCGATGTCCTTTTGGCACGAAAAGATTACTATGCCGCAAAAGAAAGACAGATCCTCAGCAGAGAATGAAAATACATAGCTTGACGTACACTACCCGTTAGTTACAGAGGAGGAGTGTATGTCATGGAAAAGAAATCGAATGATGTGAACGGAAAACAAGAGAGCCATGTTCGGCAGGGCGGAGACTCACACCGCTCCAAAAACAAGCGTCCTGAGGGTCCTGTACAAGGATTTAGTCAGGCACCACGCGGCTTGCAATAAGCCAAAAATGATATATGCAACTAAAGTCCCCTTATCGACAAAAAGATGGGGGACTTTTCGTTTAAAGGAACATTTTTCTACAAATGCAGACAACGATATGGTACAATACCTCAATCAGAGTATTGCCAACTGAAGAAAATAGTGGTGCATATTGTCGAGTGGCACAATTCAAAATCGTGCCTCCCTTTACTTTGTCAAAAAGCGTGCGCGAACAAGGAGACTGATTCATATGCCAGATACTGTTGTGAAAACACGCGCTTCAGCTTCTCGAAAGAAACAGCCGAGCCGTAATCGAAAAATACGTAAACTCGTGGTATCCATCACATTGATGACCTTGCTGCTGGTTGGCGGTGTGGCTGGAGCGATTTATTGGAAAATTGAAGACACTCTGACGGAAGTAACGAACCCTGCAAACAGCGGATTTACTTCGCCAGTATCCCAAAATACCGATCCCGTTTACTACTCGGATAAGCCAATGTCGTTCGTATTGCTTGGTTCTGATTCCCGTCCCGAAACAGGTTCCATGAATACAGACGTAATGATTGTGGCAGTTGCCAACCCGAAGACGAAGAAGGTTACCATGGTATCGATTCCGCGGGACACACGCGTCAAGATCCCGGGCTATCGCGACTACCATAAGATCAATTCTGTCTATGCCAATGGCGAAGCAGAACGCAGGCAAGCAGAGCGCAAAAATCAGACGGTTACTGAAGACGGTATTTCCTTAACAAAGAAAACGTTGAATGAAATATTGGGTATTCCGATTGAGCATTTTGTAGCCATTGATTTCGATGGTTTCAAAGCCGTCATTGACGAATTAGGCGGTGTGGAAGTCAATGTGGATCGCAGACTGGTATACGATGATCCAACAGATGATACACACATCAATCTCCAGCCAGGACTTCAAAAGTTGAATGGCGAGCAAGCACTTGGTTATGTACGACATCGTCACGACAATCGTGGAACGAAGTACTATTCCAGTGACTTCGACCGCAACCGTCGCCAACAAGAAGTCATCAAGGCAGTCGTGGACAAAACGGCCTCTCTTGAAGGCTTGACAAAAATATTTAATGTCATGGACGTAGGCGCCAAGAATATACATACCGATCTTTCCAAGGATCAGATCAAAGGCTTGGCCTACGATTTCAAAGGATTTAATTCCTCTACGGTGACTGCATTGGATAATGGGGCATATTGGAGCGGAGGATATACGTATCTCGAAAAAGAAAAGCTCGAGACTGTTCGCAATTCCTTGCAATCAGAGATGGGAGTGACAGGGAGTGTCGTAGCGTCGCTCAACAATTCCCCGATACTCGGTACTGGTGAAGCGGTTGCGACTAGCAACAAGAAGAGCGTCAAGAAGAAAACGACAGAGTCAGCAGCGTCAACGAAACATAAAACGGAGGCTCCGAAAGAACAAGAGCCGACGAATCCAACTGACGATCAAGACGGTATGGCAAATGAAGGCGCAATGCCGCCACCTGATGTCGTAAACACAGAAGGGCAAGGTCAGTCGACAGATCAAGGTCAGGGAGCACAGAAGCCTGCGACTGATGCAACACAAACTGTACCAGGTAATAACGCTACTCCACCGCCGGATATCATCCCGCCGACCAGTCAGGATGCTGGTCCCACAACTACAGATGGTTCAAGCACGAACTCCTAACGAGTACGAAAAACACCCGTTCCTCACGAGCGGGTGTTTTTTATTTGTCGATTCATTATAAATTTTTAAAAATTCGTTTATGGAAAAGGTTTAGAAAACACCAATTTCGTGGTACAATAATAATATGCTGATAAGACAGATTAATCAGATAATTATTACTGACTGGAGGGATTTCTATGACGATTTTCTTGGTGAACCTGTTCTTGGTGATTGCTTTTGTGTACCTGATCAGCCGCCAACAAAATGAAGAGTTTGTGTACGATGAAGATTTTTTCCTCCAGAACCCTTCAGCTTTGGAAGAATATCAGCAGATGCCGATTGATTTCCAGCACGCCTTTTTCCGCAAGCATAAAGAGTGGATTAAGGAAAAATATATGCGCGGAGAAAGCTACATTTTAGGCTACTGTCCAAACAAAGAAGTACGTCGTGCGTGGCTGTCCGAATTCATGAATCAAAAAAATATCAACAATACACCGACCCCTTCCTCGTGAAGGGGTTTTTCGCATCTGTAGGACTCGTGCTATACTGCTACGAGAGAATATGGTGAAACAGGAGGAAAAAGTACGTGCTACAATTCATGGTGGAAAAACTAAATCAACAGTTACATACGCATGGAATGATTTCGGATATCGTCTTGCGCTCGGATCATTCGTTGCTGGAAGAATCGGAAGGGCAAGAGGTTCTGATCACGTTTTCCGTGGCGGAGGACGAGAAGCAACCAACGGCTACCATCCATCTGTTTACACTTGCGGAAGAGGACAGCTGTGAAATTGAAGTGGAAATTGACTATCCTTATAGCTTGCAAGATGAGGAGATTCAACAGCTATGGACGCAAGCAAGAAGCTTGGTAGCGGAGTGCTCGCTGACAGAAAAGCGCCGCTTTGTGGAGCCTGGTAAGCAGACAGGAGCGAATGTCGTGCTGGATTATCACTTTGTCGTGCAGATGCCGCGAACAGAAGCGGAGGAATTGGCATTTACAGAAACCATCGCAAAATTTTCCGCGGATTTGGGGATACTTGTCAAACTCGGCACAGAATAAATAGGTTGTCCATGCAAAAAGCTCAGGCTTACTCTTATCAAGACCTAAATTGAAAAAAGACAATAAATGGCGGACATATATTATACATGTATAGTATGTGTCCGCCATTCTTGTCATTCAACGATTGTCTCCAAGCGACCTTCGATGCAGATTCCAACCGCAATTATAAGCGTTCATTAATTCTAATCAACAATTCCTTCAAGGTTTGCTTCTCCTCTTCGGTAAGGACTTGAGTGATTTCGTCCTCCACCTTTTGGAAGGAGTCATTAAAGTCTTCAATCAATTCAACGGCTTTTGGTAAAACATAAATATTTTTTTGCCGTTCATTATTGGCTGGGATTTTACGCTCGATAAATCCTCTTTGCTCAAGACCTTGAAGCATACTTGTAATGCTAGCCCCGCGCAGATGAAACCGATCAGCAAGATCCCGCTGAATTAATCCCGCTTCTTGCTTCTCGTAGATATAGCCAATTACTTTTCCTTGTTGAGCGTTTAATCCTAACTCTTTTATGCTATCGTCCGCTTTTTTCTTTAACTTAAGGCCAATAATCTGAAACAAATCCAGATAAGGCGTATACTTGCGAGGCTTCATGATCGTACCTCCCTATATTGTTAGAAAACTAACTGTAAGCAAATAAACTATACAGAGCTCTAGCTTTCGTGTCAAATGAAAGTTAGTTCGTTGACAGTTAGATAACTAACAATTATACTCCGAATTGTTGAGTAGCAAACACTTGGGAGGAATTCAAATGGAGAAGGTAGCTCAAAATGCTGCGTTAGAACAGGTTACGGCGATTACAAATGTACGGATCTTTGATGGAGATCAAATGATTACCCCCAGATATGTTGTCGTTAAAGGGGAGTCCATTATTTCAGTGGGTGGAGACATTCCGGCCGATGCAACGATTATCGATGGAGAAAATGCGACACTAATGCCTGGTCTGATTGATGCACATGTCCATACCTCAATTGCAGGATTACGAGACGCCCTGCAATTTGGCGTTACAACAGAACTCGAAATGAACGGCGATTTTACGAAAAGAGGGCGAGAGATTCAGTTGAAAAATGTGAATGGCGTCGCAGACGTCCGTTCTGCTGGCACAGCGATCACCGCTCCGGGCGGACACCCAGATGAATTACTGCCGGATGGAGATGAAATACCAGAATTCGTTTTAAAGGAACTAGAGAAGTTATCGGAGGAAGACCGAGAAGCGATGTTGGCTGCATACGCTCACGATCACGAAGAAATACCGCAAGTGACGACGGTGGAAGAGGCGATTAAACATGTGCATACGCAAGTGGAAAATGGAGCCGACTATATTAAGATCATGATTGAAGAAGGAACGGTCATGGGTGCACCTGGCCTGCCTGTACTAAGTGACGAGATTCTGAAAACAGCCGTGACAGAAGCCCACAAGTTCGATAAGTTGGTCATCGCCCACGTCTTGACGGCTCGTTCATCCCAAGAAGCCATCAATTTTGGAGTCGACGGTTTGGGCCACTTGTTTATCGACAGACCCGAGTATACGTCCGAGCTAGTGAACTCTATAGCGAGTTCAGGCGCTTTTGTTACACCGTGCTTGGTATTGAATTCATCTATTATTGGAAATCCAGCATCGGAATTGGCGAATGATCCGCGTGTTCATTCCAAATTAAGTCCGGATTGGATCGATATCTTGAACGCCAGTTTCAATACGTTTCCACAAGGCAATATGGAGAACAGCTTTAAGAATGTGATGGACCTACACCGTGCCGGAGTTGATATTCTGGTAGGGACGGATGTCGCTCCGGTTCCCATTCCGAGTCTTGGCGGCCTTGCTCATGGAGCCAGCGTCCATCATGAAATGCAATTGCTGGTGAAGGCCGGGTTCACTCCGATAGAAGCGCTTCAGTCGGCTACCTCGAAACCAGCCCGTTGCTTTGGTCTTGTCGATCGCGGCCGTATTGCCGAGGGTGCGCGCGCTGACCTTATACTCGTAAACGGTGATCCGATAACCAACATCTCAGATACCCTGTCCATTAAAGCCGTATGGTTCAAAGGTGTACAGATACTAAACTAATCAAAACACTTTTGTGGCAGGGCACTCTTCGAGGTAGATGTCCAGAGATAATAAAGTTCTAGACTGGGGCTACGTTAAAATAGCGGGCAGGATAGTATGAACAACTCACGAATTACTAGGATTGGAACCATCTCTCTCGGCTGTCGTCTATATAAACGAAGGCAAAAATGAACACAAACTAATTTGACGAAGAGGTGTTTTGAAAATGGCATTAACGTCCGCATTCACGAGCTTCAACCTGCCTGTAAAAAACGTAGAACAATCGAAAGCGTTCTTCACCGGACTCGGATTCGAGCTCAACCCGCAATTCCCCGAGAACGAGAATTCGGTAGCCATCGTGATCGGCGACAACCTGCAGGTCATGCTGATCAATCAAGCATTCTTTAATACGCTCACGGAGAAGGAATCCGTCGATACGAGCAAGTATGCGCAGATGACGATCGCATTGGCCTTCGAGAGCCGGGAAAAGGTCGATGAAATTGTGAATACTGCGGTCTCCTTGGGCGGGAAATTGCACGCTGAACCTGAAGATCATGGGTTCATGTATCATTGGGGCTTCGTGGACTTGGACGGCCATCTGTGGGCCATTAACTACATGAACATGGATGCGGCACAAGGTTAAGGCTAATGGAGAGCAAGCTCGTACTAGGGTTCAAAAAGAAAGACGCCGGGCATCTTCCCCGGCGTCTTCTTCGCGATGATTAGTTTTGTTCGGTATAGGCTTTGAAATTGTCCATGATCGCTTGCCAGCCTGCTTGCTGGAACTCGACGGGATTAGAGCTTTCTGCGTCGAACGTTTCAATGACCTTCGTCTCATTCCCTTGATCGACGAAAGCAATATCCACTCTTCTTCCGTCTTCCATGGAAACACTAAGAAAACTTTATTATTGAGTTTAGATCCGTGGATGGCTTCATTCTGACGACTCCCGCTTTTATAGTGAGGAAGAAGGAATATAAAGAGAAGAGAGAGAATCGTATAGATAATAAAAATGAATGAGCATTCACTCGTTAGGGGGCGTTTAACGTGGAACTTTCAAAAGTATGGGAACCGATCCAAATTGGGTCGATGACGTTACCAAATCGGATTATGATGGGGTCCATGCACGTTGGATTTGAAAAGTTGCAGAATGGTGTAGCGCGGCTTGCTACTTTTTACGCAGAGCGTGCGAATGGAGAGGCTGGTCTCATCGTGACAGGAGGGGCTGCCGTACATCCAGAGGGCGGCATGGGCGACGAGTATTGCAATGTATTCCAAGACGAGGATATCGAGAAATTGCGCCTGATCACGAAAGAGGTTCATCAAGCCAATGGGAAAATTGCGTTACAGCTGTTCCATGCCGGGCGTTATGCGTACAAGGAAGCGACAGGATTAGACCCGGTAGCACCATCGCCATTGCAGGCGCCGATTAACCGTTGGAAGCCGAGAGAGTTACGCGCTGAGGAAATCGAAGCGACGATCCAGTGCTTTGCTGATGGTGCCGTCCGCGCCAAAAAAGCTGGCTTTGATGCTGTAGAAATTATGGGTTCGGAAGGATACTTGATTAATCAATTTTTGTCCCCTGTGACCAATAAGCGAGAAGATGAGTGGGGTGGGGACTTTTTGCGTAGAGCCCGCTTTGGCATCGAGGTGGCTAAGCGTGTCCGCAAAGCAGTGGGGCCGGATTATCCGATCATCTACCGGATGTCGGGATTGGACTTGATGCCAGATAGTACGACGATGGAAGAGACATTGCAATTTGCCAAAATGCTGGAGGAGGCAGGGGTTGATGCTCTCAATGTCGGAATTGGCTGGCATGAATCACAAGTACCGACGATTGGTATGATGGTGCCGCGTGGAGCATATGTATGGGTGGCGCAGCAAGTTAAGCAGATCGTGAACATCCCGGTTATCGCCAGCAATCGAATCAACGACATGCGTCAGGCTGAAACGATTTTGTACGAAGAATGCAGTGATATGGTTTCAATGGCCCGACCATTTTTAGCGGACCCGTATATCGTTCAAAAAAGTAAAGAAGGACGTTTTGATGAAGTAAACACATGTATTGCATGCAATCAAGCCTGTCTCGACCATATTTTTGATGGGAAGGTAGCCTCCTGTCTGGTCAATCCACTTGTCGGCAGGGAAGCAGAGTGGCGGTTGGTTCCGGCGGAAAACGGCAAGAAGGTAGCTGTAATCGGTGCGGGGCCTGCTGGCTTGGAGGCAGCTCGCGTGCTGGCAGAGCGAGGGCATCAGGTGGTCATCATGGAGGCCAAAAAACAGATCGGTGGACAATTAAACTACGCCAGACAGGTGCCAGGTAAAGAGGAGTTTAATGAAACGCTTCGCTATTATCAGACAGAGCTCGCGCGTCTTGGTGTCGAAATCAGGCTGGGAACACTGGCAGAGGCAGAGGCACTGATAGAAGAAGGTTTTGCAGAAGTTGTCGTGGCAACGGGAGTCATTCCGCGGCGTCCAGAGATTCCAGGTGTGGAGCTCGGACATGTGAAGGGATATGATGCGGTATTTGAAAAGCGCGCCAAGGTAGGTAGACAAGTGGTTATCGTCGGTGCGGGAGGAATCGCGTGTGATTTGTCCCATTTACTGATGCACGACGAAACGATCTCACCGAAGGCAGCGGAGTACTTGCAGGAGTATCGGATTCTGGACGGAAGAGCTGTACAGCAGCTGCAACAAAGAAAACGAAAAATCAGCATGCTGCGGCGTGGGAAGCATGTCGGATCGGGCTTGGGCAAAACGACGCGCTGGGCGGTTCTCGCCAACCTGAAGCGACGTGGCGTAGAGATGCTGACACAAATTGAATACAGCCGAATTGCAGAAGAAGGGGTATATTTCATTCAGAATGGGGAGGAACGCATGATACCTGCTGATACGGTCATTGTAGCGGCTGGAGCGACCTCCAACAATTCGCTATACCATGCATTGCTTAATCGGCTGCCTGTGCACCTTATAGGTGGGGCTAAAGAAGCGGGAGAGCTCGATGCCAAGCGAGCTATTTTGGAGGGTGCGACCGTCGGAAGAGCGATTTAAGGTGATCAAAAGATTTTCTATTTCGAAAACAAGAGGAATCGGCTATGATTAAGAAAAGTATGTCGTCTTTTTAGAAGTTTTGTCGAATCGCTTTTCAACCACCGCTAATTTTTGCAAAATGAAGTTATACTGTTCAAATTCATTTGATTGGGGGCTCTCGCCTTGATGAACCATAATGGCATTCTCTTAGGGAAACGTTACTTCCTGTACTCGTTAGCACCGCTAGTAGAGGTGGAGGGATGGACGTTTACGATAGCCCCGGGGTTTAAGTTGATCGCGGGCGGGAGTGCCAATCCGTTACAGACATTAATCAGCGTTTACCGAGAGAATGAAAAGGTAGCGCAACTCGTGCTTCATCATAGACGTAGTGATTCAGATGTCACTGTGCAGGCTGTATCGAGTGATCTCCTGTTAGAAATCGCCCCGGCGACTAGAACTGTAAGTGTAGCAGAAAAGCTGTAGGCACCCTGAACGGGGTGCTTTTCGCTTTCGAACTTCAATCATCATTCCGAGCAATCGAGGAGGCGTCAGGATCATGGTAGGGAACGAATGGCAGGTAGGTCAGTTTCAATTGTCTTGGCTGAGAGGTGGACTCACGAAGCTGGACGGGGGCGCAATGTTTGGAGTGGTGCCCAAGCCGCTTTGGAGCAAAAGATACCCATCCAATGATCTGAATCAAATCCCTTTGCGTGCTGACCCGATCCTGGTACAGGCTCATGGCAAGCGTATTTTGATTGAATCGGGTATGGGAAATGATCGGCTAACGGAAAAACAGAAGCGCAATTTTGGCTTGGAGGAAGAGTCTCAAGTGGTGGACTCCCTCGCTGCGAAAGGGTTGACTCCTGCCGAAATTGATATTGTCATCATGACACATATGCACTACGATCATGCCAACGGACTTGTCTCTATACGTGATGGACAACTTGTTTCTACATTTCCACAAGCCGTCATCTACGTGCAGGAGCAGGAGTGGGCGGAGATGAGAGAGCCGAATGTTCGCTCGAAGAATACATATTGGGAAGAAAACTGGCGTCCGATTGAGAAGCAGGTGAAGACGTACGGCGCTTCGCACGAAGTTGTGCCGGGAATCACGCTTCATCATACAGGAGGGCACAGCCAGGGACATGCGATCGTCCGGATGGAGACAGAGGGGCAGCTGCTTTTGCATCTGGCGGACATCATGCCTACACACGCTCACCAAAATCCATTATGGGTGATGGCCTACGACGACTATCCGATGACCTCCATCTATGCAAAAGAAGAATGGATCATCAACGGGATCAAGCAAGGCGCTTGGTTCACGTTTTACCACGATAGCGTTTACCGTGCAGTGAAATGGAACGAACAGGGAGAAATGATTGATCGTATTGAAGTGATTTTGTAAAAAGGATTGGCAAAGACCGTCAGTGTTTTCTGGCGGTCTTTTGTGTTGCCTACGAGAAATGTGTCCAACCCTATCGAAATTTTGATTACTCTCATAGAAAAGTTTCATAATCAAAAAATTTTGAATGCTCATTGACGAACGACCAATGCCTCTCTACAATGGGAACATCACAGAGCATCTGTTCTGGCAGAGGTGGAAAGCATAACAGTAGTGGGGAGAGAGAGAAAATGAGCTGGATCAAGATGCGTTTACAGGAGTTTCACCCGATCGTCTGGTCATTAGTCGTCGGGACCGTGTTCGTTCGGGCCGCCAGCTCGATGAGCATGCCGTTTTTGTTTTTATACTTGTCCAATCAAACAGATATGAGCTTGGCAATGATCGGATTGACGATTGGAGCAGGACCGCTCGCGGGTACAATCGGAGGCTTTTTTGCGGGAGCATGGTCGGACAGAATAGGGCGCAGGCGAGTCATGCTAGGCGCGTTGTACGTGTGGACGCTCGTGTTTGTTGGGTTTGCGCTTAGTAAAGATCCTTGGGTTCTCCTATTTCTCAATATAGCAGGGGGACTCTGTCGATCCTTCTACGAACCGGTCTCACAGGCATTGATGGCAGATGTAACGCCACAAGAGAAGAGGCTTCGCGTATTCGGTATTCGCTACATGGCGATTAATGTTGGGGTAGCGGTAGGGCCTATCGCAGGGGTAGTACTCGCCAAAAGCTCTGTCGCTCTGCCTTTCCTGGTGACTGCACTGATTTATCTGATTTATGTGATTAGCCTGCAAGGATTATTGAACAAGTTCGGCATTAAACAAATTGAAGGTCAAAAGAAAGAAGTCGTTACATTCAGCCGTGCATTCAGTGTAATCGTGAATGACAAAGCGTTTCGCTTGTATATGCTCGCTGGTGTTTTAGGAGCGATTGGCTACTCGCAGATGTCTTCTACGCTGGCCAAATTCGCAGAAATGACGGTCGTGAATGGAACAGAGCTGTTTGCCATCCTGATGACCGTCAATGCGATCGTCGTTGTCATGATGCAGCTTCCGTTGACGACTTGGGCAGAAAAAAAGACGCCTCTCACCGCAATATTGGTGGGAAACGTCATGTATGCGGTTGGTGATGTGGGTTATGCCTTTGCCAATTCGTGGCTGATTTTCATTGTGGCGATGGTATTTTTCACGATTGGCGAAATCCTTACGTTTACCGCAGGGGACGTCCTGATCGATCGAATGGCCCCAGAGAATATGCGGGGCAGCTATTACGGTGCGAAAAGCTTCAGCAACCTCGGCCAGTTCATCGGTCCGTGGATGGGTGGATTGCTGTTAGCACATTACGGAGGTACGACCTTGTTCCTGGTGGTAGCAGCGACTTCGATGATGAGCAGTGCCTTCCAATGGGCGGGTGCTCGCGCCTTTGAGGCAACCCGAGGCAAATCCTTTCATGAAGCGAGGGGTGAATCACTCTAACGCTTGCAAGATACGATCCGCCATTCGTTTATAGCCATCAGCATTCGGGTGGAAGTGATCTGTATACAAGTAGTTTTGTTCCTTACGCAAGAACAAGTCGTAGGTCGGCACCACGAAAACTTGTGGGTACCGTGAGGCGATTTGGGATGCATGATTGTTCCAGTCGAGCACAGGCCCGATGGTGTCGACGGCTGCTTCGGTATTACCAAAAGGATTGTACAGGGAAGTGTAAACGATTGTCGCTGTCTTGTTGACGCTGCGAATCTGTTTGAGAATCTCTTCATAGTTGACCGCGAGCTTATTAAGAGCCGTGGTCACTTTTTCTTTTTCAATGGTATAAAGCCCGCCTGTCTGCTTGAACAAGTCGTTGCCGCCAATGGTAAAAAGAATCAGATCGGCTTCAGCGAGCAGCTTCTTCACTTGCTCCTGGGACATTTGTTTGAGTAGCTCTGATGATTCCTGTCCATTAATCGCGAGGTTTGTGAACGTAATCGAATGGCCCGATTTTTTCTCCAATGCTTGGCGAACGAGTCCGACATAGCCCTGGCCGTTTGCGTCTCCGGCACCGCGCGTGAGAGAATCCCCTAGTGCGACTACTTTGTGGACACCCTTTTCTGGTAAAGGTGAGGGTGGCTGCTCTTTTTGCACAGGTGGGCTTGCTGTGGCCGGTGCTAACTGCTGTGGATTCATCGCGAGGACAAACCCTGTCGCAAATAAGAGAAAGGAGAGTAAAGACAAGAGACCTGCCGTGCGCCAAAGTAATTGGCCGGATGTGCGCATCAGGTATCCTCCTATTCGTTGTAAAGTGTATGGTCATGGTATAATGTGGATGGACATCTTATGACAGTGTATCATAAACACAACGCCATCGTCAGTTGACGAGGGGAGACTCAGATAGGAGGGCGTACATTGGCCGAAACGGTCCTCTCAGTAAAAGGATTGCAAAAAGCGATTGGCAAAAAGCCGATCATTCATGATATTACGTTTGACGTTTTCGCCGGAGAGGTATTTGGATTTCTCGGGCCGAATGGCGCAGGCAAAACCACCACAATCCGCATGCTCGTTGGATTGGCAAAGGCCGATGGGGGAGATATTCGCATCGGAGGCATCTCCCTTCAAGAACAGTTTCCACAAGCGATTGCGCAGGTTGGTTGTATCGTAGAAAACCCGGAGCTGTACAAGTTTTTGACGGGCAGAGAGAATCTGGAGCAGTTTGCGAGAATGAGTGGCGGTATAACGCCTGAGCGTATTGAGGAAATCGTCCGCTTCGTTGATTTAGAGCGGGCGATTGATGATAAGGTAAAAACGTATTCACTCGGAATGAGGCAGCGCCTGGGGATCGCGCAGGCACTTTTGCACCGGCCGAAAATATTGATCCTGGACGAACCGACAAACGGCTTGGACCCAGCGGGGATCCGTGAGTTGCGCCAGTTTATTCGCAAGCTTGCCGAGGAAGAAGGGCTCGCGGTCTTCATTTCGAGTCATCTTCTCAGTGAAATCGAGATGATGTGCGACAGGGTGGCGATTATCAGCCAAGGGAAGGTCATTTCGGTTGGATTAGTCAAAGAACTGATGGAGCAGTTTGCTGATCAGGTCGATTGGACAATCCCGTCTTCCCATATACAAAAGGCCGAGGAAATTCTGCGAAATCTACCAGCAGTGACAGAGGTGTGGGTGGTCAGTGAAGAGCGCCTGAAATCACGCATGGATGTAGAAAAAGTGAGTGAGGCTAACCTAGCTTTGGTCAATGGCGGCATACCTGTGATGGGAATAGCGACGAAGACGGTTACACTGGAAGACCTGTTCCTTACATTGACGGGAGGAGGGGGAAGTCATGGAGCAGAACATGGTGGGGCTCGTACAGAATGAAACCATAAAATTGCTGCGCAGGCGCCGTTTTCTCGTCGTCGTGCTGATCTTGGCGATTCTGATCCCGATTTTTACATACGCCCAGTACCGTTCGGTTGTTACTGCACAAGAACGAATGGGGACAACCGACTGGCGTCCGCTCTTAACCCAACAAATTGTCGATATGCAAAACAGGCTGGCATCAAGCCGTCTTCCCGAGGAGTGGCGGGATTTTATCAAGGTCAGGATCGCGCAACAGCAATACTATTTGGATCATGACATTAACCCGATGGCACCGGGGGGGCCTACTTTCGCCCGTGGCTTTATGGACCAAGCCATTTCAATGTTTTTGCCGATGATTATCGTCGTGCTTGCGGTTGACCTTGTATCTTCTGAGTTTAGCGAAGGGACGGTCAAGCTGCTATTAACGCGACCCGTAAGGCGGTGGAAGGTACTGACCAGCAAATACATCACCCTTCTGCTGTTTACCTCTCTCACGGTTCTTACGACACTGATTCTTGCTTATTTGCTCTCTGGGGTCGTGTTTGGCTATTCCGGTTGGGATCTTCCTATTTTGACTGGCTTTGAAGTATCGGGAGGAGAGCTCGAGACCTCTGGGGCTTTCATGCTGCCGCAATGGCAATTTTTGCTGATGCAGTATGGTCTAGGCTGGTTCGTCTGCATCGTGGTTGCTACGGTAACGCTTATGGTCTCTGTTTTGGTTCGGAGTGCGGCTGCGGGGATGGGAATTATGATGGCAGCGTTAATTAGCGGAACGATCCTGACGCAGATGGCATCCTCCTGGGAATCGTCCAAATACTTGTTCGTGGTAAATTTGCAGCTGACGGATTATCTCAATGGAACACTGCCTCCGATTAAGGGGATGACGTTGCCGTTCTCGTTGACCGTGTTGAGTGTATGGGCGATCGCAGCACTGATTATTGCGTACGCGGCCTTTATCCGTAGAGATGTCACATCCTAATTTGACTTTTTTCGTTACTTTTATCCAAGTCTGCTCGTCTTTACCATGACGAAAGAAAAAGACAGCGAGAGGGGAAAGGCGAAACAGAATGGATGTATTATGGAAAGCAGGCTCGGTAACACTATCTGGCATGTTTGAGCTGTGGGCAGCAATCCCTGTAGGCTTTATGTTGCAGCTACCACCGGTTCTGATCGGAATCTTTAGTGCGGTGGGTGCGATTATCAGCGCAGGTGCTGTTATTTTCGTGGGAGGTTCATTGCGCAATTGGCTTTTAAAGCGTGTAGAGAATCGGAGCAAGCGTCAGGGGCGCATGTGGCAGATTTGGGATAAATACGGAGTGGTCGGCCTAGGTCTGGCTTCGCCGCTTTTAACGGGAGCCCCACTGGGAGCTGCTATTGGTATCTCACTGGGAGCACCTACCAAAAAGCTCATGCTGTGGATGGCGGTGGGCATTATTATCTGGAGTGCGCTATTGACGGTAGGAGTGGCTTTTGGTCTTTTGCAATTCATGGTACCAGAAACAAAATAGCTATATGCATGAAAACCGCCAATTTCTGGCGGTTTTTTGTTCATAATGAGAGTCTGTAAACAATTTCTCCATCGTATACGTCGCCAGTTTCTTCAAAACCGGATTGACTGTATAAATGTCTTGCACCTGCATTGTCCGGGCATACGGTCAAGTTCACAAATCGGCTTTGCGGGAAACGGTTCCGTACTGTATCTACGATCGTTGAGAGAGCCGCTCTGCCATATCCTTTGCCTTGGTACTGGTGATCAATCAAAAAACCATTGAACCAGTAACACCAATCTGTGGATGCGTCATAAGCAATCATGACAAACCCAACCATTTCATCAGCGTCATACAAACAGAATGGTTCATAGGCGCAGTTGTCACCGTCAGGACGGATATGAACCTTCGCCAACGAAACGGCAACAGAGGGGACAAAGCGCAGCTGCTCATCCTGCACCTGCAAGCGTAATGCATCCTGCCAGTTATCTCTGGTTGTTGGAACTAATCGAATAGTCATGTCTTTGATAAGTCTTCACCTCGATCATCTTGATAGCTTAAGCGTAACCGATCCCACCTGAAAAATCTTCCTTTTCCGCGTGGGCGTTTTTTCGTAAAATAAACCAAGGATACAAATAGAAAAGTTCCCGAAAGTGAGGTAGCTGACATGGACGAGAAAAAAGAAGCGTTGGTCCCTGAACTGGAGGATCTAGTTCATAAATTTACAGAGCTGTTAACAGGGGAAGCGACTCCTGAGCGCGTAGAAATGGTAAAAGTATGGTGTCTGTACACGACAATGGCAAAAGCGATGCCGCCGCTGATTCAGCATTGGGGAAGCGAGCCTGAGCATACGGAAGCACGAAATCAAATTCGGGAAATCATCGAGCAAATCAAGCAGTGGAATCAGGAGAAAAATCAAAAGCACTAAAGATAAGAAAAAACGCTGTCTCTTGGCGAAAGAGAGCAGCGTTTTTTTACTTCAATCAAAAGGCTAACCAGTGTGGAGGCATCCATTCTCCTTGATACTGTTTTACGGATTCCACGTAATATGTTTGGCAGCATCCATTAATTCATTTAAGGTGACACCGTGTGCCGTGATCACTACATACAACGATTGATTGTCGGATTTAGCGTTAAAATGAGCCGCGTGCTGGGCTGTTGATGCTTTTGAATCCGTTTGATCAAATGAAACAGCGATGGCTTGCTCTCCGTTAACCGCGAACAACTGAGTAGCCGAGAAAGTACCTGGGATAGAGAGGCTGCGCTTGCCTTCTGTATTACGCACAACATCTATGCGAATCCAGTCGTTGTTCCGCTTGTAATCTGAAGTTAAGCGAGTCACCTTCTGGCTGGTTTCCGATTCATATTGGACCGATACTGTACTCATCGAGAACCCATTCGGTGCTTGCGACAGGGCAGGTACGGGCATATCTGATGCTTGTACAGCGGTATTCAAATCAGTGAACGAGGATAGTGTAATGGGCTGCTTCGCTACCGCTGGCAACGCTGGACCCACTAATGCGTTCTCAGTTGTACCCCCATCAGCCGTGTCTGGTTCCGCTTGGGAAGCGATCCCAAAGGTCATAGGATTCTCAGCAGCAGCGCCATTGGCTTCCTTAGCGGCTATATGGTTACCAGTATTTGCTGACTCCGCTGGAACTTCTGATTTCGCTTTAGCCGCTTGATCAGCTGAGTTCCCCTGTAATCCCCGAGATGCCACGCTGTTCTGCCCGTCTTTATTTACCGTATGTGACTCTGGTGTGGCTGCTTTTTCCTCTGGTTTCACCATCGCAATCGCATTGTTCGATTGGGGAGGTGATGCAGGAGGTGTATCTTTTTTAGGTGCAGTTGGAGCGACCTGCGATTGTGTAGCGGCAGACTCAGGATTGCTCTCTGCCTTTTTCATCGTAGGGCTGTCAGCAGCTGCTGGTTGAGAAGCGATTGCAGGTGCTGGAGCTTGTGTTGCCGATTTTGATTCCGCGTCGAATGCAACTATGTTCTTGTTGATCTGACTGTCTTGTATCCCGTTTTCTTGTATGGCAGCCATTTGATTACTACTCGGTGCCAGTTGTTGGTAGCCGACGAAACCAACTGCGAGCAAGACAGCCGCTGCGCTAACCCAGGCGTATGAAGGGAAGCCTTTGGTCCAACGCTTGTTTGGTTTTGAAATCACTGTGCTCGTTTGTTGCTCTGAAGATGCAGTAGCGGCGTGAGGGGGTACACCTTTTCCGGCGGTCTGGTAGATTGCTTGCATGATTCTGTCTTCCAGGTTCGCTTGAGGTAGTGGAACCTCCTTCAAGAACTGCACCTCCTCTTCTGTTGTCATTTGTGTTTCTATCCAAGCGATGCATTCGTCACAGGTTTCGATATGTGAGTGCGAATCGCTATCTGTGTCATCTAGCCATGCCTTTCTAAATGCCTGGCAGTTCATGTACGAGCCCCCCTTCCTTGCGGGATAACAATTTTGCGAGTTCCTGACGAGCACGCAAGTAACGGACACGAGCTGTAGATTCGGCGATGCCGAGAAGTGTCGCTATCTTTTCAAACGGATATTCGTGCGTACAGCGAAGGACGATCACTTCTCGATAAGAATCTGACAGTAAGGCAAAGGCTTCCTGAATTTCTCGACGTTGCTCTTTTGTCATGAGCGATTCCTGAGGGGATTCGTCCCGTGTATTGGATGGCACATAGGCCAATTGTTCATCCGAGTCATGATACTTTCGGCGACGCAAGAAGTCGATGCTCTTATTTCGGGCGAGCGTATGTAACCAAGAAGAAAACTGGCTGTCTCCACGGAATGTCGACAATTTTTCATACGCTTTTACAAATACTTCTTGAGTAAGATCCTCTGCATCAGAGCGATTGTTTACCATTTTGTAAATGAAAACATAGATCATATGCTGATATCGCTGGATGAGGTCGCGATACGCTTCGATGTCGCCTTGAAGAATCCGCTGAATGATTTCGGCGTCGGATTGCATTGAATCTTTGGCCTCCCTTCCCTCTATGAGACGCTGGTTATTCGTAAACGTTTCAGACCAGCGTTTCGATTTCTATAATATCGTATGGATAGCCCTGTTCGACAAGAAAAAGCTGGCGATGGAGCGAAAACTCCTGCTCTCTCGTGTCTCGTGTTACCAATGTATAAAAATGGGCAGTGTTGTCGTCTGTTTTGGGCCTTAAGATACGTCCCAGGCGCTGTGCCTCTTCTTGTCTGGAACCATACGTCCCGGAGATTTGGATCGCGACGTTGGCATCCGGCAAATCAACCGCAAAGTTGGCTACCTTGGATACGATCAGGCGTGTAATTTCCCCTTTTTTAAACTGCGTGTACAAAAGCTCACGTTCTTTGTCCGGTACTTTTCCTGTAATGAGTGGCAGTTGGAGGGCCGTCGCCATCTGCTCAAGCTGATCGATATATTGCCCAATGATCAAAACGCGATCGTGGGCGTGCCTCTCCAATAGCTCGCGGACGACCTCCAGTTTTTTTGGATTTTCCGCTGCAATGCGAAACTTTTGGCGGGCGGTTGCATGTGCGTAAGCCTCCCGCCACTTCGGCTCAAAGGGGAGTCGAATTTCTCGGCAATGCGCCTCTGCGATCCAGCCTTGCTCTTCCATGACTTTCCACGGAACCTCGTACTTTTTTGGACCAATCAGCGTGAATACATCTTCCTCCCGCCCGTCTTCCCGAACAAGAGTAGCAGTCAGCCCAAGTCTGCGAGTGGCTTGAATCCCAGAAGTTACACGAAAGATGGGTGCAGGCAACAAATGCACCTCATCGTAAATAATAAGCCCCCAGTCGCGCTCTGAAAAGAGTTTCAGGTGAGGAAAATCATCTTCGGCGGTGGGGCGGTATGTAAGAATTTGATAAGTCGCCACAGTTATTGGCTTGACTTCTTTGTTGTCACCAGTGTATTCCCCGACCATATTTGGATCAAGTCCTGTTTTGTCCAAGAGCTCAGCGATCCACTGGCGAACCGATGTCGTATTCGTGGTCAATATGAGGGTGGCAGTTTGCAACTGGCATATGGCACCGAGTCCAATGACTGTTTTTCCAGCACCACAGGGGAGGACGAGAACGCCGCTGCCCCCAGTCACAGCGCCTCCGGAATAGAAGGCATCGACAGCTTCTTTTTGATAAGAACGCAAAGAGAATGCTCTGCCTCGGGATGTCGTTTCCCGTAAGCTAACTGGACAGGATTCGCCTTCTGTATAGCCCGCCAAATCTTGAACAGGAAACCCGAGCTTGATCAGCTCTTGTTTGATCAGTCCGCGCGCATAGCTTTTGATGACGAATTCATTCTCAAAAAGAGCAGCGATTGATTTATAACTGGTTACCTCTGTTAAAAGAAGTGGGTCTTCACTCATTAATACGAGTTGATCACCAATGCGTTCCAAACGAAACAAGCCGTATTTTCGCATCGTATCTTCAATTTCTTTGACGATGGTTGGTGGGACACCGTACTTGCTGTAGTTGCCAAGCACGTCCGTTACCTCTTGTGATGTAAGACCGGATGCAGCTGCATTCCAAAGCGATAAAGGGGTGATCCGATAGGTATGGATGTATTCTGGGTTCTTGATTAGCTCAGTAAAACCACTGATAGCTTGTCTGGCCTCGTGAAAGAAAGGATGCTGTGTTTCCAACAATATCGTCCGATCGCTTTGAACGATCAAGGGCAGGTCTGGACGGTAGGACAATAGACTCACCTCGTTGCAAAAGGCATAGGAATCAGCACTATGGTATCACAATCTCAAAAAGAAAGAAAAACGAACAGGTAACATTTTGGCTATGATGGGAAACAATATCCCAAAGCATGGACGGAAAGGATGGCGGGGAGCATGGCAATTTGGGGAAGCTTGTTTAATTTGATCTTGGTCATGATCCTCGTACTCCTGAACGGGTTCTTTGTTGCGACTGAATTCGCGATCGTAAAGGTAAGGGAATCGCGCATTGCACAGCTCGCAGCAGAAGGAAACAAGCGCGCCGTTGACGTCGAGAGAGTCCTGCACAATTTGGATGCCTACCTTTCCGCGTGCCAACTTGGGATTACGCTGGCTTCATTAGGACTCGGTTGGTTGGGAGAGCCTGCTGTCGCGCATCTCTTGCATCCAGTTTTTCTTTACTTCCATTTAAATGAAACGGTTGTTACCAGTATTTCCTTTATTATCGCTTTTTCGTTGATTACGTTTTTGCATATCGTGCTGGGGGAGCTGGCTCCGAAGACATTGGCGATTCAATACTCCGAAAAGGTGGTACTGGCAGTAGCCAAGCCGATCCAACTCTTTTACAAAATCATGTATCCCTTTATTCAAATGCTGAACTGGTCCGCGAGTCATTTTCTTGGGCTTTTTCATATATCGTTGGAGCCGCATCAGGAAGCACATACAGAAGAAGAGATACGCATTCTTGTCAATGAAAGTCATAAAAGCGGCTTGATTGATCAAACCGAGCTAATGCTGGTTGATAATATTTTTGATTTCTCGGAGACGATGGCGAGAGAAATCATGGTTCCGCGTACAGATATGGTTGTCTTGAACCTGCGCGATCCTTTTGACGAGAACGTCAAGCATGTCCAAAACGGACGATTTACCCGCTATCCAGTAGTGGATGGTGACAAGGACCATGTTGTCGGTAGTTTACATATCAAGGATATGCTGACGGGGCTTCTGGAAGGAGAGAGCGATGATCTTCAGACCTTCATGCGCCCGATTCTGACGGTACCGGAGACGATCTCGATCAGCCGGTTGCTGACCATGCTGCAAAAACAACGAGGGCAAATGGCGATTATCATTGATGAGTATGGGGGCACTGCCGGGCTGGTGACCCTCGAAGATATAATGGAAGAAATTGTTGGAGACATCCAGGACGAGTTTGACGATGAACGCCCAGAAGTAGAACGTAGTGACGGCATGCTGTCATTGGACGGGCGTATGTTATTGGAAGAAGCGGGCGATTATCTGGACATCGAATTGGAGTCGAGCGATGTGGATACGCTTGCTGGCTGGATTTACATGCAGATCGACCATCCGCCGCGCGTGGGGGATCGGGTAAAAGAAGGAAAGTACGAATTTATCGTGGGAGAGGTCGATCATTACAGAATCACCCGGGTCTATGTAAAGAAAGTCGGCAAAGCAGAGGAAGAAATCAGTTCCACGTAGGGAAGAAAGGGGGCTTCTCAATACGTAATATAATTGCTATAATGGGACACAAGTTGCATAGATGGCAATGAGCCTAATTGCTTAGGGTGATTAGAGCAGCTGAGAGTAGAGACTAGAGGAGGAAGTACAGATGAGACGAGCAGTCAGTATGGTACTGACCGCATTGCTGGCGTTTTCTTTGGCAGCATGTGGCAACGAAACAGGTGGGAAAACAGAGACAGCAGCAACGACAGGCCAAGGGCAAACAGTGAAGCTGGGGCTGACGCAATTCGTGGAGCACCCTGCGCTTGATGCCATTCATAAAGGAATTTTAGATGGTCTGAAGGATGCTGGCTACGAAGAGGGCAAGAACTTGGAGGTAGACTCCCAGAACGCCCATGGTGACATGAACAATACCGTCTCGATCGCACAGAAGTATGCCGGAGATAAAAAAGATATTGTCGTAGCGATTGCGACGCCATCCGCTCAGGCTGCAGCAAAGGCGATTGCTGACAAACCTGTTATTTTCAGTTCCGTAACAGACCCGATCTCGGCTCAACTGGTTGGCAGTCTGGAGAAGCCAGACAAAAACGTGACCGGGACGTCCGATAAAGTATCCATGGAACAACAATTGAAGCTGGTGAAAACCTTCCTGCCTGAGCTGAAAAAGCTGGGCGTGATCTATACAACCTCCGAAATTAACTCAGAGGTACAGGTCAAGGAATTGGAAGACGCAGCGCAAAAACAAGGCGTAGAAATCATCAAGGCGGGCATTTCGCAGCTGTCTGAAGTGCAGCTGGCCGCTCAAAGTCTTGCTAGTAAAGCAGATGCCATTATTATCCCAATTGACAACACCGTCGTATCTTCCTTTGAAGCGGTGCTCGGAGCAGCAGAGGAAAACAAAATTCCTGTATTTGCTTCTGATACCGATACAGTGAAACGTGGAGCGGTTGCTACTTACGGGATTGATTACTACCAAATCGGTAAACAAACAGGCGATATGGCTGCTCGTATCTTAAAAGGGCAGAGTGTTGCTGATACCCCTGTAGAGATTTCGAAACAAGCTGATTTGTATATTAATGAAACAGCTGCTGCAAAGTTTGGGCTCACTATTACTGAGGCACTCAAACAACAGGCGAAAGAAATCATCAAGTAAAAAGAGAGCGTCATGCTCTCTTTTTATTCTTTTAAAACTGTTTTATCCATGTTAAACTGTAGAAAAAATTCACGAGGGGGAATTCACTAAATGTTCAAACAAAAGAAGAGTATTAAAATTTTTCAGAGTTTTTTATTTCCTTTATTGCTTTTGTCTGTTACCGCTTGTGGACAGCAAAGCACTACCCCTGCAAACAATCCTACACCCGCTCCTGCAACCACGACGGCATCTGCCCCGTCTACTGAAACCAAGCAGCTGACAATTGGAATTGCCCAATTCGTTGAACACCCTGCTTTGGATGCAGCAAGAGAGGGCTTTATCAGCCAACTGGCTAAAAACGGTTACGAAAAAGACAAGCAAGTAAAAATTGATGTGCAATCCGCTCAAGCGAGCATGGATACAGCCATTCAGATTGCCCAAAAATTCGAGGCTGACAAAGTAGATTTGGTGTTGGCCATTGCGACTCCAACGGCACAGGCTGCCGCACAAACCAGTAAAGAAATTCCGATCCTGTTTACTGCGGTAACCGATCCTGTAGAAGCTGGTCTGGTTGCAGCGATGGACAAGCCGGGGGCGAACGTAACCGGCACATCGGATATGAATCCAGTCGAAGAGCAATTGAAGCTGATCAAAGAAATGAAAGCTGATGCGAAATCTGTTGGAATCATTTATAGTTCTGGCGAAGTCAACTCCAAAGTACAGGTAGATGCGGCAAAAGCAGTAGCCGGTAAGCTTGGTTTAGAAATTAAAGAAGCGGCAATTACGAGCGCGACAGAAGTGAAGCAAGCAGCTGAGTCCATGGTGGGCAAAGTAGATGCTTTCTACGTACCAACTGACAACATGGTCGTATCTTCGATTGCAGCTGTGATCGGAGTCGCTGAAGCACAAAAAATTCCGGTCATCGCTGGTGAAGAAAACTCTGTGAAGAGCGGAGCGATTGCCACTTACGGGATCGACTACACTAAGCTGGGCGAGCAAACAGCTGATATGGCAACAAAAATCCTGAAGGCTGAAGCGAAGCCGGCAGATATGGCTGTTGAAGTGCAAGCAGACATGAAGCTCGTATTGAATAAGAAAGCAGCGGAAAAAATGGGTGTGACGATTCCGCAAGCCATGCTCGACCGTGCTGGACAAGTGATCGAGTAATAAATGCAGTAATTGGAGGATTTCTTCTATGAATCAACTGGCAGTAATGGGGGCCATTGAGCAAGGTTTACTATTTGGTATCTTGGCTCTCGGTGTATATCTGACCTTCCGAATTCTAAACGTTCCTGACTTGACCGTAGATGGTAGTTTTGCCTTGGGAGGCGCAATCGCAGCCAAATTCATTATCGATGGCACCAATCCGTTTTTGGCCACCCTGCTGGCTTTCATTGTAGGTGCATTAGCCGGAGCTTTTACGGGAGTCTTGCATACCAAAGGAAAGATTAACGCACTTTTGGCGGGGATCTTGACGATGATCGCCTTGTACTCGATCAATTTGCGTGTCATGGGAAAAGCGAATCTGCCTCTTTTGCGGGAAGATACTTTATTCACTTATGTAAAGGATATGGGCATTCCAAACCTGACCGTAGGTGGAGTTACTTTGCTGTCTGGTGTAGCAATCATCTTTATCGTAGGTGTTCTGGTGTTGAAGCTGATCATTGACTGGTTCCTGCATACGGATATGGGTCTGGATTTGCGTGCGACAGGTGACAACTCGAAGATGATCCGCAGCTTTGGGGTAAACACAGATTCGACAACGATTATCGGTTTGGCTCTTTCCAATGGCTTGGTAGCTTTAGCTGGTGCGTGGGTAGCCCAATACCAAGGCTTTGCGGATGTAGGAATGGGGATCGGGATGATCGTCATCGGTCTCGCTTCCGTTATTGTCGGGGAAGTTTTGTTTGGCAGCTCTTCGATTTTCCGAGTGACGCTTGCTGTCATTCTCGGCTCGATTGTGTACCGCTTAGTCATTGCACTGGCACTGGATGCAGGACTCAATCCTTCTGACATGAAGCTGATTACAGCCCTGATTGTTATCATTGCCCTGACTGTCCCAACTGTGGCAAAAGGCATCTGGAAAAAGCAAGCGGTACGCTCGGCAAGGGGAGGAAGCAGCGATGCTTAAAATTACAAACGTCAACAAAGTATTCAACGCAGGAACTGTGAATGAAAAGATCGCGCTTCGAAACGTCAATCTGCACGTGAAGAAAGGAGAGTTCATCACCGTTATCGGAAGTAATGGTGCCGGTAAATCGACGATGATGAACATGATCTCCGGCGGATTGACGCCAGATAACGGAAGCATTCAGATTGACGGCAAAGATGTCACACGTTTGGCGGAGCACCAGCGTGCAGGTCTGATCGGCCGTGTGTTTCAGGACCCAATGGCAGGTACAGCGCCGAACATGACGATTGAGGAAAATCTGGCAATCGCTTTGGGGCGGGGAAAACGTCGTACACTTGGATTTGGGGTGAATAACCAGAAGCGGGAGCAGTTCCGTGAGCAGCTCAAGCAGCTGGATCAAGGGCTGGAGAACCGTTTGAAGACCAAAGTTGGTTTTCTCTCAGGAGGACAGCGTCAAGCACTGAGCCTGTTGATGGCTACCTTTACGGAGCCGAAGATTTTGCTCCTCGATGAGCATACAGCAGCGCTTGACCCGAAACGGGCGCAGTTGATTGTAGATTTAACAGAAAAAATCGTGGAGCGCTATAAACTAACGACAATCATGGTCACGCATAATATGGAACAAGCGTTGAACATGGGGAATCGTCTGTTGATGCTCCACGATGGGGGAATCATTCTCGATATTCCGGATGAGAAAAAACGGACGATGAAGCCACAGGATCTGCTTCGGGCATTCGAAACAGCCCGCGGTGGAGAAAGCTTCAGCGAAGATCGCTTCTTGTTAACTTAATCGGATCGAATCAGCCTTCCTGTTCAAGCGGGGAGGCTTTTTCGTTGGTGGAAAGATATACGTACATAAATCCGGCACCGATTAAAAGGATGCCTGCGACAATGGTAAAAAGGATCGTGCCCCCATAATGTAGCAAGACAAGGCTGCCCAAGTACGGTCCGCACATGCGGGAAATATCCCAGTGTGTTCCTGTGATCGCGAAGTACCTTCCGCGCATCGTGACAGGTGATATCCGGGTGACGAAGGCCATCAATTGCGTCAGCCCAATACTCTCTCCGATGACGAGCAACACTTGCAAGGCGAGAAGGCCAGGTACGTTGTCGATGAAGGCGTAACCCAAGGATACGATGAGAAAACAAATGTACGCGCCGCTAATCAACAGGCGAGCAGGCAAGTGCTGGGTCCATTTGACGAGTATATACTCGAACAGGAGCAGAAGGACCCCTTTTACCGCAATGAGCAAGGCGAGTGTTTGCAAATAGTTGGGCAGCGTGTATTTCAGATGAAGCTGGAGATTTGTTTCGGTTTGCGCGTAAAACAGACTGATCGGCAAAGCCAGCAGCATAATGGCAAGTGCTGGTCGATAAGCATGCCAGGAGCTGCGTGAATGTACGGTTGCTGCTTCTTCGACGGGAGCCTCCGGCAGCGGAGTTTGCGGGATTTTCCACCAAACGGCAAGAGCATAGATCAATAGCGAAATCGCAGTAAACAAAAATGCCATAGCAGGATCATACTTATAAATGATGACTCCGACTAAGGGGCCCAATGCAGCCCCGATACTGCTAGAAGTACTGAGAAGGGCAAAGGCACCAGCCATTTGTGCAGCGGAAATCGTATCAGCGAGATGCGCGCGGCTGACAGGGATAAACAGGGAGCGGCCAGCACCGTTGATGATGTACAGGATCGCAAACCCCGTCATGGAGTCGGCCCAAGCCATTCCCAACATAGCGAAGCCTTGCAGGAAAAGGGCGAGTAGCATGATTGTTTTTCGGCGATAGCGATCCGTGATGCCACCAGCAAATAGCGTCAGCAAAATCTCGGAGAAGGGCTGCAAACCAATGACGAGCATGGTCATGGTGACAGAGCCGCCGATGTTTTCGCTCAAGTACAATACGAGAAACGGAGCGATCATGGCGCTGGATAGTGAAGTGAGCGTTTCGCCGAACAAGCGGACCCAGAGGAGTGTCGGATATGCAGCAATGAATCGACTAAGTGCATGAGGAATGAGTGGCATAAGAAAGTCCTTTCTTTCGGCTTTTTCCGGTTAGTTGGTGTTTTTAGAATTGTAAGGTAGCAAAGACCAGAGAAAAAGCGTACGATTAGGCGAATAGCTTTTTCATGTTTTATGGGCGAATTGGTGGTGGCAAGATGCAACTCGTTGAACAATACATGCGTTTATGTGCGGGGCGGCCGAATGAAACGATCGGGCATCCGCTTGACATATCGTTAGCTGAAGTTGCTTCGATATTATTTTGTACGTTGCGGAATGCGACCTTGACCTTGAAGAAAATGCAAAGCCAGGGATGGGTAGTTTGGCAGCCGGGGAGAGGTCGAGGAAATCGATCTGTACTCACATGCTTGCTAGTGCCCGAAGACCTGATTATGAGCGTAGCCAAGGAACTCGTGCAAAAAGGGGAAATTCGTGCTGCACGGGATATGATCGACGAATATGGGGGAAAGTTGCCTGTTTTGGGTGAAAAATTTTCACGATGGATGAATAGTCAGTTTGGACATCGTGTGAAGCGGGAAAAAGGAAGTAAGGGTAGAGTCGATACCTTGCGTTTGTTTTACAGCCGACCATTCGCAGGGCTTGATCCGATTCATATTCTCCTGCGCTCCGAGTCACATATGGTCAAGCAGCTCTTTGATTCTCTTGTCCAGTTTGATCCAGTCACGAGACGGATTGAGCCCGCTATCGCTTTTTATTGGGAGTCTAGTGAAGAAGGAAAGCAATGGACTTTTTACTTGCGGAAAGGTGTCTTATTCCATCATGGCCGTCCACTTGTTGCCGATGATGTGCGCTTTTCCTTCCTTCGTTTGATGGAGCATTCCTATAAACATCGCTGGCTAGCCGCTTCAATCGAGTCGATTACCGTCAAGGATGAATACGTAATAACGATTTCTTTGCATATGCCGGATGAACTGTTTTTTCAAGCGCTGAGCAAGGAATACATGGCAATAGTCCCCGCTGATTACGTTCTGGAGATGGGGGAGCAATTTGCACAAATGCCAGTAGGAACGGGGCCGTTTCGTGTAATCCGCAACGATGATTCCATGCTCGTGCTGGAAGCGTTCACGCCTTATTTTGGGGGAAGGCCGTTCCTGGACCGAATTGAAATCTGGTGCGTACCTGGAATGGCAGCAGAAGAGCAGGCAGATGAGAGCTTGTTATCTGTCACGGCTTTGGATGATCATCGGGATACGAGCTTTCTGGCATGGAGTGACGTTGGCAGATTGGAAGATTGTTTTCAATACGTCAGCATGAATGGAGCAAAGAATGGCCCGCTGTCACATCGTGAATTTCGGAGTCTCGTGGTGGCTATCATTTGTGGAGAAGCCTTGAGACAAGAGCTACAGGGAACGAGGGAGCATGCAGTCATCTGGGGGAAAACGGATTCGTTCCAAGAACCAAAAAAGGTGCCGGGTTCACAGGAGTTTGTTCGTATTTTCAAAGAGAGCGGGTATCAGGGAGAGGCGCTGTCGCTCTATACGTATCCAGATTCCGATCATATAGAAGATGCCCAGTGGATTCAGAAAACGTGCAAGGCATACGGAATTGCCATAGAGATTAGGTATGCATCCCCTGAGGAGCTTGCCTCGCCTTCGTTATTACAAGAGGCTGATTTCGTTGTGGATAGTGCGAATGTAGATGAAAGGGCGGAGCTGTCTTTACGAGAATTTCTACACGCTGGTGCGTTGAGTATTTCTCATCATTTAGATCCGCATGGAAAGGAAGAGATCGCGTATTGGATGAATCGTCTGTCGTGCGCCCGAACAGCACAAGACCGACAAGCTTGCGTAGACAGCATCATGCATACGCTTGCGGCTTGCAACACGTTTGTCCCGCTGTATTCGAATCGGGTTGAAATGCTTGCACATCCGCGATTATCTGGTGTAAGTCTGGATGCCTATGGTTGGATTGATTTCAGGCGCATTTTTGTTAGGGAATAGCATAAATTTGTCACATAATGATGTGAAACCGCTTTCGTTTTTCATCGTATTATTATATGTAGATATCTATTATGCTCATAAAGTTTTTTGAGGAGGAACTATGCCGGTGTATACCAAAATCGAAAAGGACAAACACATTTTGTTTGCGTCTATTCGCTTGATGATCTGCGTCGGGCACGCCGACGGTTATATAGGAAACAAAGAAATAGATCGTATTCATGAAATCGTTAATTCGGAGCATTTTACTTTGAAAGAACGACAAATTTTAATGGATGATTTGGACTATCCGAAACGTCCGGAAGTCATCGTGGAAGACCTGGTTGCCATGACCCAGACTGAAAAGCTCGTGATGATGCGCAAGCTCTACCACATGGCATTGATCGATCGGAAGCTATCCGCATCGGAGACAAAAGAGATTGCTCGCATCGCTTGCTTGATCGGAATCTCGGAGGAAAAGCAGCGTCAAGTAGAAGAGTGGATTCGCGAAGGGATTGCTTGGCGCGAACGATGGAAAGATATTGTAGAAGAATAGCCGGGGCCCCAATATGATTGGGGTCCTTTCGTTTTAGGAGGAAGCTTGGCGCAGCCTCTTTTTCTACAGTACAATAAGAAAAATACGTCCCAGCAAGTGGCAACGCTATGGATGAAGGAGGAGACCCTATTTTGCGGATCTTGGTTACGAATGATGATGGCATTGATGCTCTTGGTATCAAGCGGTTGGTAGAAGCTTTGCTCACTCTGGAAGGAGCGGAAGTCTCTATAGTAGCACCGGTTGAAGAGAAAAGCGGGGTTGGACACGGAATCACTTATCGGAGTGCACTCTCGCCTGAACAGCGTGATTTTTACGGAATGCCGGTGAAAGCGTGGGCGGTCAATGGTAACCCTGCAGACTGTGTAAAAGCTGCTTACCATCTCCTGTTTGAACATGGGAAAAAACCGGATATCGTATTCTCAGGGATTAACGTCGGAACGAATCTCGGACGTGATATTTATTACTCCGGTACGTGCAGCGGTGCCAGGGAGGCGGTAATTTTGGGTGTTCCTGGTGTTGCCCTGTCCTATGATAACTGGTTCGATCAAGACAACTACGGCGAGGTAGTCGAGATGATTCGTCCGCTTGTAAAAGAGTTCAGCGATCGTGCGATCAAAGGGGAACTGGCGTCAGAGGTATTCTGGAATATCAATATCCCGCATGTACCACTGGCTGAGGTGAAAGGAATGGTTCCGGCCACTTTGTCCATGAACCATTATGAAGACAAATATAGTGAAGAAGCAGAAGGCTATTATTTAGCCCGCGAGTATCCTCAGGTCATGCCTCTGGCGGAGCCGCTGGACTATGATTTGCTCAAGCATGGCTATATTGCAATTACCCCTGTCCACATTGACGCGACAGACCGGACTCTCTTAAAACAAATGGACAATTGGGCATTGCTAAAAGCTTGGGGAAAACAGGAGGAATAAAGTATGAACGACGATTTTTTTCCTCCGCTAACCCCCGATGACACCCTGTGTTCTCCGGAAGAGTCAACACAGGGAGAGGTACTCGATCCCGTTGTTTATCACGATTTGTACAAGCTGGCAGAAGAAGAGGGGCTTCCATACTTTGTTCGTCTTAGTGGCACTGGCGAAGTGGAGCTGTATTTGGTGTTCGAATCGGTGGATGCTTTCAGCGAGCAGACGAGAGATGCCGTTTCACTCGAATTCAAGACGTATCAAAATAAACTGCTCGCTGTCATTTGGACCCTGTCGGACCCACTGAATCCACTTGGTTTTCCCTTGACGTTCGACATAGCGCTTGCTGATGAGCGAAGCATGGCCTTGAGATTGATCGAGCAGCCGTATATTTCTTTGCACTACTTGGCTTATGCGGATCGTGAGCTTACCCACATCTATTCCGAGTCCCTCACTTTTTCCCCAGCGGAAGTGGCTCGTACACGTGAGATGATTCAGGCGCTTTATGAGGGGACACCCGATACACTTCCAGAAGAGGTGCAGGTGCGTGAGGAAGAGACTGAAAGCATCTCAGCGATGAGCTTGCCTGCATCTGTTTTTACAGAATCGGGGATGGCCTTCGTATTGCGGTACAAGCACATGAGAGATGTCCATGGTGAAGAAGGGGCCCAGCATTTATTGATGAGTACTGTGCAGCAAGCAGTATGGGTCATACGCAGGCACGCTCGCAGCGAGGTCCGGGATACGTCCTTTACCGTATGGGCTGCGGAAGCGGGTGATTACGCAATGATCGTGCTTACGCCTAGTCTCTCGCATTTATTCGAGATCGTTCATATGTCAGAGGATGAAGCGAATCCGTTCTCGCGCTTTTTGATGACCTTGCCGGAGTACGTACAGACGCAGGACGCTTCTCCCTTACAGTTGGGTGCCTATCCACTACTGCGTTATGAGAGCGGTCGCCTCTACCATTTGGAGCTGGATGAAGAGGTACAGAAGTATCTTGCGCAGGTGTTTGCGAAAGCGTTTCCAGGAATGCCTGTCCCTTACCTGTAATTGTTGAGAGATTGTGAAAAAGGACTCTCCCCGGAATTTTTTTGTCTTCGATGAAATATGGGTAAATAAGTCATTTTTCAACAAAGGATACGACAAGAGCGAATCCGAATTAGGTAAGACAGACATTCCATTGGGGAGAGGTGACGACGATGTACGCTGTTGAACCCAATTTGTTCCAGGCTGTTTCTGAATGCGCCCACCGTTTTCAAGGGGAGATTGAGCAACTGGCACAACGTCATGCACTTACAATCGAAGGAGGGCTTCCTGCGCTGGAGCTGCAGGTCCATCCGCAGTTTCAGGCTTTGCTCGAGTACAATCTGTGGGGAGAAGCCGGTTTAGTTGTTATCCATGGGAAATTACATAAGCGCGATCACGTTTGGACAGATTCATTTTCTGTCATGATGAAGTTCTCTTTGACGCACGATCCGAAAATCGATATCGAAGGAAAGAAGCAGCGCATTGAAGAGTTTTTATATGGGGAAGGGGAGTACTTTTGGAATATCCCTCCCGCTGGCCATGTGGGTCATAGTGAGCTGACCCTTCGCTTTACCTACCAGCCTGGAACGAACCGTCTTGCCGAATATGTCAGGAGTGTTTTGGGAATTGTAACCGGAAAGATGATGGCTGCCTAACGCGGCATGAAAGAGAATGGCTCTCCGTCACAGGAGGGCTATTTTTTTCGAAGGAGGACAGAAATGCGCTTATTCATCGCATTGGATATTCCAGCTGAGGCTACCGCTTATATTGCCGATGTTCAAAAACGGTTGAAGCAAGATGTGACGGCGGACAGGTGGCAGTCTCTCGCTAATTTGCATTTGACTCTGCATTTTCTTGGAGAAGTGGATGAGTCACTCGTACCCGCTATCTGCGAGGACATGGATATTGTCAGCGCGATCATCCAGCCAATGACCCTGCGTGTTGGCAGCTTTGGGGTTTTTCCGAATGCTCTGCATCCACGTGTGCTCTGGCTGGGACTGCGCGGTCAACTTTCCCCTCTGAAGCAGCTCCATTTGTTGTTGGGCAGACGGTTCGAATTGCACGAAGGCTTGTCCTACGATCGGAAGCAGTATCGCCCACATATTACGCTGGCCCGAGGTCCGCATCGTAATGGGAATGAGCTTGCCCTCTTGGATTGGAATGAACGCTATTTAGCGCAGGAGCCGCCACAATGGAAGACGCGGCATTTCCATTTGTATCATTCCGAGCTGTTGCCAGAGGGTGCGGTACATACGATTATCCACACGAGCACGTTTGATAAAGATCACAGCAAAAAACAAGCGTTGCCTGAATAGACTAAGAAGAAAGGATCAGGGAAGCCTTCCAGAAAGCGGTGGAAAACGGATGGGTGAGTTCACGACCGGCATTCTTTATCCACGCAAATACGAACCGAAAGTACTGATTGCCTTATCCAAGACAGAGCAGGCACACTTCCACAGAAACGTCAACAGCGACTGGAATGCATTTTTCCTGCAGGATGAGTGGCTGGAAACCTCCACGACGCTTGATTTTTTGCTGAGACTGTCCAAGCAATTCGTTCCCCTCCTCTGGTTTCATGACGCTGAGGACAACGGCTGGGGCTTTCGCTTGTTCGATGCAGGCTTCGAGGTTGCGTCCGCGACAATCAGCTACTCGCTCGATGTGGAAATGGCGGAAGCCGAGTTCGGCAGGCTTTATCCAGAGATTGACCTGCAGGAAGGAATTGTAGACAGCGAGGACGTTCGGCAAAAGTATGAAGACATACTGGAGAGGGTAGTGCGTTCGGAGTTGTATCGGCGAGAGGTAGGTAAAGGGATCACACGTATCAAGCCGCAGTCGTTTAGTCGGATCGTGGGTCCCAAGCAGATTCAGCAGTTACGTTCCCTTTTTGATTTGCAGTTATTGACGAACGTCGATGACGACACAGGGGCTTCACTGTTGTACGACTCGGTTGACCTGTTCAAAGAAATTTTGGGAATCGAAGAGATGGTGTGGGTGAACTTCGCGTATTTAGCAAGCGGAGGCAGAGAGTAGGAAATAACGAATAAAGAGAACAAAAGCCCAGTGCATTTTCTTCGCACTGGGCTTTACACTGTTCGTTACTTCTTTTTCCACTGTCCAAAAATTTCATCCACATCAAGCAGCATGATCAGCTTGTCGTTCATTCGGGCAATACCTTGCAAATATTTA
This sequence comes from Brevibacillus sp. HB2.2, assembly GCF_013284275.1. NCBI lineage: Bacteria > Bacillati > Bacillota > Bacilli > Caryophanales > Paenibacillaceae > Brevibacillus > Brevibacillus sp. HB2.2. The sequence continues at coordinate 20,248 of NZ_JABSUV010000006.1, read as the reverse complement.
CCCTCTACACCAGCGATAATGGGTGGTGCAGGCTCGATCAAGCTCTGCGGAATATTCAGGACCTCAGAGACCGCATCCACGATAATTCCGATGTTCAACCCATCCATCTGCAAGTCGACAAAGCGAGTGTCATCCGTTTCTTCCATAGGTTCCAAATCAAACATTTTCCGCAAGTTGATGATCGGTAAGATCCGTCCACGCAGATCAATGACTCCCTCGACATAAAGTGGAGATTTTGGAAAACGTGTAATGGGCAGCGGCTTGATGATCTCACGTACGAGCGAAATCGACAGGCCGTAATATTCATTCCCCATTTTAAACAAAATCTGTTGGTCAACAGCAGCTTCAGCTTCCGAATCCGAACCATTGCTTCTTTTCGTCATTTCCATCGTACATGATTCCTCCCCGAACCTCTTTCCATGTCTTTACCCATATTGTACCATGGGCAAACCTACTCAGGACGTTTTTTTATCTCAGGCAAAGACTTAGAACAGACCGACAAGCGTCAGGCTCGTCGGTCTGTTTTCTTGATTATGGTTCACGAAGGTCGTTCAATGAAATTCCTTGCTCAAGAGCAAAATCAAAATCATCCACATCGTAAAATTGAACAGGCACGATATATTCCAATATCCGATCCTGATAATCAGGCTGGTCTGTGAGAAGTGGGGCCTCAAATTTCATGGCCGTCAACAATAGCTGTGTCTCTACGGGATCAAATATTTCCCCCCACATGGCGTTGTCCTCTACTTTTACGACCGTCAGGGTCACGCCGTTCGGAAAAGAAAAGGGAACCTTGGACCATGGGGCTATCAGTCCTTTTTCCATTCGCTTGCGGTTGAATGGATCGGCAAAAAATTGGCTCATTTCTTTCATAATCCGCCGGACATACTGATCATCAGCAGAGTAGGGCATGATAGGTTCAGGACTCTGGATAAATTCGTCCAATTCATAGATTGTCGACGCGGGTATCAGATATTCTACTGGTTGCGATGGGACCATCAACTCCCCGTAGATAGCCAACATGATCGCTTCTATAACGAATTGTTTCGACATTTCGACAACCCTCCTCGTTACCATCATACAAAAAATCAGGGGCACCGTACAAGGGTGGCGAGTAGGGCTCAAAAAGTTTAGGGAGGGTGCATCCTTTGTTTGAATCTGCTTTTTTTTCGTCGCTGCTACTCATCATTACCATCAACCTCGTATTAAGTGGAGATAATGCCGTGGTCATTGCCATCGCATGCCGGAAGCTTCCTGTCGAACAACGAAAACAAGCCATTTTGTGGGGGACGTTTCTTGCTATCATCGTACGCGTGATTGCTACGATTCTTGCTGTTTATTTGCTGAAAATCCCGTATTTATACCTGATTGGCGGAATTATTCTGCTTTGGATCAGCTACAACCTGTTGCGCGAGGATGAGCGAGAGGAAGCATTCAACTCGAGTGAAGACTTGATTCAAGCGGTCAAGACGATTGTTGTGGCGGATGTGATGATGGGACTGGATAATGTACTCGCTATTGCGGGAGCAGCGCAAGGAGACATTGTGCTTATCGTGCTGGGCCTCTTGATCAGTGTGCCTCTCATGGTTTTTGGTAGCCAACTCATTTTAAGGGCAATGGAGCGCTTTTTATGGCTTGTTTATGTTGGTTCAGGTGTCCTGGCAGTCACAGCGGCGAATATGATTCTCATGGAAAATACGATGCGTGAGTGGATCGCAGGGAGGAGTTGGCTCGAATATGCGATCAAAATTGGGTTGGTCGCTCTCGTAGTAATAGCGGGATATTTGCAACGTACAAAAACGACACGGACCCACGCATGAAAAAACTGAGATGAATAAGGAATCTCAGCTTTGTCGTGGGCCTATAAGGTTTTGACGATCGTCACGCTCATCCATTCTTTATCGTAGAGATCGATTTCATAGGTGCTGGCTACTTCAGAGCCATCTTCATTGGTAAGAATACGGATGGTAGGTCGATTCACAGCCAATGGATTTACTTTGGAAACGACGCCGGTATGTCCTGTACTCAGCAATACCGTAGAAGCAATTGGATAAATAGCGACGTGCTGCAAGAATAGCTTGAGCAGGTCGAGGTCGAAATAGGTGTTTCCTGTAGCGAACAAGTACTCGGTAGCATCACTCGGCGAGTAGCTTTTCCGAAATGGGCGCGGGGAAACTAAGGCATCGTAAACATCGGCGATTGCCACGATTCGTGCATACTCGTGAATGTTATTCTCACTGAGCTGACGGGGATATCCTGTTCCATTGTATCTCTCGTGATGCTGGAGCGCACAGTGTGCGGAGACGACTGAGATATTATGTTGATTCCGCAAAATATTGAAGCCTTCTTCGGTATGGTATTGGACACGTTGGCGTTCTTCTGCACTTAATTCTGTAGGCATGGTCCAGAGCTCCTTAGGAACCTGTGTCATGCCGATGTCGAACAAAAGCGCACCAATTCCCAGTTCCATCATCTGCTGCTGGTTGTAGCCTTTGGCCATCCCTACCACACCAGATAGAATGGCGACATTGACAGCGTGGTGAAAAAGGTAACCATCCAGCACGTGAAGACTGGACAGGTTGACTAAGATGTCTTTGCGATTGCTCAAGTCTTGAAAGATTTCTCGAAAAACCTTTTGAAAACTGCTTCCGAAATCAGGTGCGGACGTACGGCGCTTGATCTGCGGCTGGTCCATGAGGGTGGTCATCGTTTTGTACACGGCATCCACGGCTTCTTTACGCGTCTCATCGCGGATTACATCTTCCGGCATGATATCTTCTGTGTGCTTGTCTTGAATGTAAAGGGTATCAATTCCCAATTGAACAAGGCGTTCAATGTAACGGGGAGTTAGTTGTACCCCGATCCCCAACAGAACGTTCCCATTTTCCTGGAAAATGCTCTTGGCGATGACATCGCCCGGCTTTACCGAAGTAATATGCAATTTTCTCACAACGAAAGCCCCAGTCCTTTTTTTGTGGAATGTAAATAGTCCTGATTTTCTGGCAGTTCATGTAGTACCATTTTATCACAGTAGAACATGGGGAGACTAGCGCTGTCGAGGTACTTCTCTTAATTGTCATTTTTTACCTTGTGAAAAAACACGATTATTGCTCGGCTGCGCGATTTGAACGTGTAAACCAGCGGAATGGATTGAGTGACCAGCGAGGCTCATAGCGGGCATAGCGCTCCTTACGACGAGTCAAGCGTTGTTGCATAAGATCCAGTTCAAAAGTAACGCGACGCATTTCCAAGCGGAGGGACTCTTGCATTTCTTCTATGTCCGCAATCTTTTGCAGAATGGTCGACTGCATATGATTCATGGAGGAGAGTTGAGTGAGCTCCTGCTGAAATTGGACGAGTGTCTCGTGGACTGTCATTTCCACTTCTCGCATGCTCGTACCCAGCTTATTTGTGGCGCTGAGCGTAACGGCGGTTTCTTCCGCACCCAAGAGTTCTTCTTCCATGAGCATTTCCTCGGACAGGCGACCTTCTTCTATCAGTTGGCGCTGAATATCTTTTAACGAGCTGTTACCGTTATCTTTTCTTTCTTTCACTTCTTTGAGCAGTTCAAAGCCTGCTTCGCTGATCAAATAGTGACCCTGCGGATTTTTCAGACGTTCCTGAGCAGGTACGAACAAGTCCAGCCAGTTACGTAGTGTACGAACATGCACATCAAGGCGATCAGCTACCTCTTTTGAAGCCATCCAAACTTGTACATCCATCCCGAATCACTCCCTTTTTTCCTCTCGGTATTCCCGGTGGACTCATTATAGCACCAATATTTTCCGGGTAAGAGAGAATCGACAAAGGTTCTAAAAACTAGTGATCTTTCGTCCGATTCGGACAGGTCGTCGTATTTTGTCAAATTTGCTAGGCTGCTCATAATGACCGGGACAGGCGCGTACATATGGAAGGAGTAAGCATGTTTTTGCTCGTTGGGTGAGGAGAGGACCGGATGATGCAATCTGTTTTCTGGATTGTCCTTTTGACTGCTGTCTTGGCGAGCAGTATCGGGGGACTGCTGTTATGTCTGCGTGCTTGGTCGTCCGAGGCGTTGTTTGCGATGATCAGTGCAGGGGCTGGGCTACTGTTGGCGATTACGCTTCTAGATTTGATGCCACATGTCTTTTCTGATAAGAGCTTGTGGTTGATGCCATTTGTGCTCGTTGGCTTTGTTACGCTTTTTGCTTTGGAATTAATCAGCAAGTCGAGTGGAGAGTTTGGCTCCACGGGAATGATTGGGGTCATGACCGGTTTTTTATTACATGCATTTGTCGAAGGCGTCTCTTTAGTCGCGAGCTTGCGGATGGATTCAGAAGTTGGGGTATCCGTGTTGGTGGCGATGCTGCTGCACAAAATTCCGGATGGTGTAACCATAGCCTCTCTGTTGCTGGCAGCGACCAACTCGAGAAAGAAAGCATTTTGGGGCGCGACGTCCCTTGGGATTGCGACGATTGCAGGAGCTCTCAGCTTTGGCTTTGCTGAGCGAATGTTTCCATCGAATTGGTCTGGCATTATGCTGGCCATGACGACTGGTATTTTTTTATATGTATCCGCCAGCCATCTCGTCCCTTATATCGGACAAACCAAAAAGGCACAGTACGGGGTTTATTTTGTTGGCGCGATGGCCGTGTATCTGATCTTGTCTGCTTTTTTACACGCGAACCACTTGCATGCATAAAAGGCCCCATTCCTAGCCAGTCTAGTCTGAAGGAAGGGAGTGTGGACTTACAGCATGAACCATCAAGAACAAATGCAAACAGACGATCATTTGCAGTCACTGACTGAATTCCCGGTCATGGGGACATCGTTGAATCCATTGCAGGAATCGTGGGCTTCCTCTGAAGCTCTATCAACGCTAAGTGATCAGGCCGGAAGTACCGATTAAATTTTTACACTGCCTCTCTCGTTTATCCACTCGTATCCATGGACAAGATCGGTTATAATGCAGGGGAATAAGTTGGGAAAGGGGCAGATACATAATGAATACATTGTTGCAAGGAAAGAACATCGTCATCATGGGCGTAGCGAACCACCGCAGTATTGCCTGGGGAATTGCGCAATCCTTACATAATGCTGGAGCGAATCTGATTTTTACGTACCAAGGGGAGCGTCTGCGTGAAAACGTGGCGGCACTCACGGAAAAAATGGGAGTAGAGTCGCTGTTGGTAAATTGCGATGTCACGAAGGATGAGGACGTCGAAGCGGCTTTTGCTGTGATCAAAGAAAAAGTGGGCGTGATTCATGGCCTAGCGCATTGCATCGCGTTTGCGAAAACGGAAGAGCTCGAAGGTGAGTATGTGAACACTTCCCGCGAAGGATACGCATTGGCACAAGACATTAGCGCATTCTCCCTAGTAGCAGTTGCTCGTGCTGCTCGTCCGTTGATGACGGAGGGCGGAAGCATCGTGACGTTGACTTACCTTGGCGGTGAGCGCGTGATTCAAAACTACAACGTGATGGGTGTAGCCAAAGCTGCACTTGATGCTTCTGTTCGTTATTTGGCAAACGACCTGGGCAAAGAGAACATTCGTATCAATGCGATCTCTGCTGGTCCAATCCGTACGCTTGCCGCAAAAGGAATCCGCAATTTCAACTCCGTGCTGAAGGAAATTGAGGAAAAAGCGCCATTACGCCGCACGATTGACCAATCGGAAGTAGGCGACACCGCTCTCTTCTTGTTCAGCAATCTCTCCCGAGGAATCACGGGTGAAATTCTGCACGTCGACGCTGGCTACAGCATTATGGGCGGCTAACCAGAAGCGAATTTCCCGAAAAAGAATAACAGGCCCCACTTTCTCGCATACTATACCCAAAATGAATGCGTGAAAGGGGGCCTGTTTTATGTTTCCATTGATTACGAACATGGAAGAATTCTTGATTTATATGGGCGGTGGCTTTCAGTACTTACCTTCCCATCTCGGCGATGAAGCGGGAGGTGCGGGTCTTTCGTCCGAATCGCTCCCGGGGGATACCGATACACAAGCTGTGACGGGCCCGGGTAATCGCGACGTATAAGAGACGGCGTTCTTCTTCAAGCGCACCGGAGCCGCCTTTTCGCAGCTCATCCAATGTGTACTCATGAGGAAGGGCACCCTCTACCAGATCGGGCAAGAAGACGTGGTCGTATTCGAGGCCTTTTGCCCGATGGATGCTTAAAACATGAACAGCTTCGTCCGGGAGTGGTCGCATGGTGCGCCACTCTTTTTCTTGTCGCGTCATTTGATCGATATAAGCCAAAAAATCGCTGATCGTCGCATGGCGCTTGGATGCTGCCAGTATTTGCTGTAGCTCATCGCTCCAACGTTCCCGGCCATCTTCCCGGTCTTTCGCGCGTTTTTTTAGATAATCGCGCAGTTTGCCATCCTCATAGATCAGCTCCAATGCCTGAGCAGGTGGAACATCCTTGCACGCGGTGAGTATCTCATTGATTTGCTGCATGTGCTTGCGCTGATACGGCTTGAGCTGTGTCAGATGCGGAAGAACGTGCAGAATCGGCTTGTCCTCGATGATGGCTTGGCTGCGCAAGGCATTCCACATTTCCGCTGAGATGTAGAGGGTCGACAATATTTCTTTTAGCGCATCGGTGTCATCCGGGTTTAACGCGAGCCGCAAATAATTCAGCGTCCAGCGAACCGTCTGGCGTTGGTAAAAGGATTCCTCCTCTTGTGTGTAATGAAAAGGAATTCCGTATTCGCTCAAGCGCTCCAAAATGGGGCGTGCCGATTCATTGGTACGGTATAAGATCGCGCATTCCCCCAAAATGGCACCCAGCTCGCGACGATGGATAATTTCATCGACGATCCGGGAAGCTTGTTCTTCTTCGTCTTCCGGCTCGAATAAATACGTGTCACCTTCCTCGCGATGAAAGGACTGACATTCCTTTGCCCATCGCTCCCGGTTGTGACCGATCAGCGAGTAGCCAAGACTGACGATCGAGGAATGGGAACGGTAGTTGACCTCGAGTGTAAATGTCGACGCTTGCGGAAAGTCTTTGGTGAAGCCCAAGATGTACTGCGGATCACTGCCACGAAACCCGTAAATGGACTGGTCATCATCCCCGATGACACATAAATTGTTTTGCGGAGCGGCTAATAGCTTGACCGTCTCATACTGAATGCGATTGATATCCTGAAACTCATCGACCATCACATAGGTTAGGCGTTCCTGATACCGGCGCAGGAGTCCTGGATCATCGCGCAGCATTTCGTAGCAGCCAATGAGCATGTCGTCAAAGTCAAACCATTGATGCTTTTTCTTTGTGGCCTCGTAGAGGGGATACAGCTGGATCGCCCGTTTTTCAGCATCGCTCGTTGCTTCCCGATACGCGACCTCATGGGGGAGGATGTATTCGTTTTTCCAACGGCTGATGATGCCGAGTGCTTCGGTGATCTCGGTTTCTTTTAACGTGGCAAGGTCGTCATGACCGAGCAGTGCACCAGTCTCGCGCATCAACCGCCATTTTTGCCAATCCTTTTTCAAAAGGCGCTGCTGATCCCAGCGTTCAGGCTGGTGATGCAGGAGCATTCGGTAAAAGATGCTGTGGAACGTTCCAGCAATCAGCTCACGTGCTTGTCCAGCGGGTAGCTGCCGGGCAATACGCTGACGGATTTCATCGGCGGCTTTGGTTGTAAAGGTCACGACCATGATTTGATTCGGCTTGACGCCCAAATCTGAGATCAAGTGAGTCGTGCGTGCAGTCATGACGCGCGTCTTGCCACTTCCGGCTCCGGCGAGGATGAGAAAAGGCCCCTCGGTAGCGTGCACCGCTTGCTGTTGTCCCGGGTGCAGCGATTGATCGCGCATTTGCTCAGCCATGTGAGAGATGGTCTTCTTCGGCATCAAGCGTTTGCGGAAAACCGGTGGCTTCGGAGCTGACGGGGGAGGCGTCGTGCTCGCGCCAATCGTTCTCTTTTTCGGAAGGCGAAAGGAGCCGATGGTTGTTGTATTTGCTTCGTCTACGTCTATGGATGCCTCGCTGTGCTCCTTAGATGAGAAAGCGAGTAGTTCTTTCGCGTTATCGTCGTTGTGATCCTTTGCGGCCGTAGCAGCCAAAACAGCTTGAAAGGCAGTGGCTGCCGTTTCATTTATCGCTTGCAGCGAATCGAGAGGAGCAGGACCATTTTCCGTCAGAAGCGGGCACTCTGCTCCTTCGGGATGGAAGAAATGCGGCTCAAAGCTGATGCCAGCATGAAGTCGAAGCGCCGATGCACAGGCTGGACAGCGTACCTTGTCCTGCCGGGCAGCCATGCGCCAAAACGGTATGCGGTTGTAGTTCTCAGGTAGCAACAGGATGGGTTTGTTGTCTAGTAAAGCGTAGTTCATCAGGACACCTCGGAAACAAGAAGTGCCCCCTGTCGGCAGGGGACACTTGCCATTATGGTTGTTCTTTTCGATTAGGAGTGTAGCGACACGATGCCCTCAGGAAGAGCGGACGAATCCTTTGCTCCCAAATACGTGATGCTCACCCGTGTAATGCGATGGTTTTCCAGTTCACTGATCGCAAAAAGATAGCCTTGGAATGTGACGGTTTTACCTTTCGCGACCTCTTCATTTAACTGGCTGTAGAGCCATCCGGCAATGGTGTCGACTTCGTCGGAAACGACTTCAATCGATATGTAATCATTCAGTTCTGTCAAGAGAGTTTTGCCGGAAACCGAGAGGGTGTTGCTGGAGCTTTCTTCAATTTCAGGGCGCTCATTTTCATCGAACTCATCCTGAATGTCACCGACGATTTCCTCCAAAATGTTCTCCATCGTTAGCAACCCTGCTGTACCGCCGTATTCATCAATCACGATGGCAAGCTGGGAACGGCGCTTTTGCATCAAGCGCAAGACGTGGCTGATTTCCATGGACTCCGGCACCGTCAATAATGGGCGGAGAAAATCGGTTAACTCTGCTTTCCCTGTCGTCAGCGCAGAGAGATAAAAATCTGAAATGTGCACAAAGCCAATCAGCCTGTCCTTATCCTCATGGGCGACGGGAAAGCGTGAATGGCGAGACTCTCTCATGATTTCGAGGTTTTCGTCAAACGTGTTGTCGTCGTAGAGGCAAATCATATCAATCCGTGGGATCATAATTTCCCGGGCAAGACGCTCGGAAAACACGAAGACATTGTCGACGAGTGCCATCTCGGTCTGGTCGATGTGACCACTTTTATGACTCTGGTTCATGAGAAGGCGGATTTCTTCTTCTGTATGAGCAGATTCGTTTTCGTTGGCAGGCTTGATTCCAAGGCGTCTGATCAGGAAATTGGCTGCTCCGTTTAAAAGCCAGATGAGCGGATAGCTCAGCTTGTAGAAAAACATGAGCGGTGCGGCAGTCCATAGGGAAGTGGCCTCCGCTTTTTGAATCGCCAAAGACTTGGGCGCAAGCTCTCCGAAGACGATATGTAAAAATGTGATGATAGCAAAGGCGATCGCAAGTGAGGTCGGACCGACCAAATAAGATGGGAAATGAAAAAATGCTATGACGGGCGCGACGTAATGGGCGACGGCAGGTTCACCGACCCAGCCTAACCCCAACGAAGCCAGTGTAATTCCTAGCTGGCAGGCGGATAAATAGGCGTCGAGCTCTCGTGTGACTATTTGCGCGTAGCGGGCACTTTTGTGATTGCCTTCACTGACAAGCTGGGTCAGACGAGTTTGGCGAACTTTTACCAACGAGAATTCTGCTGCGACGAAGAAGCCGTTCAGAAGAACCAAAAATACCACGAGCAGCAGATTCAGCGTAATCTCCCCTATCGGACTCTCCAAGCACACCTCCGCCTCCCGCAGTGCGAAAGGGGGAGAATTCACCTCCGATACGATAATGGTATTTTACATGTACGACCAAAAATGGATAAATATTCGATCTAAAACCTGCAATGGATATGCTTTTCATGAGCCAAGCTACAGGTTTTCTTGTTACTCGTAAGTATACCAATAGGTCAACCGAACAGTCAAAACGTTCCGATTTGAACCAGCGCATTCTGAAGCATTGCTTGGACATACCTGCTTCTTTCTGATCATAAACATAAACGAGCACGGTCTAAGGAGGGGAGCGACATGTACTGGCTGCAAAAAAGTGTAGCGATTCTCACAGGAAGCGTGCTTCTAGGCGTTGGAGTCAATCTGTTTTTAGTTCCGCATCGCTTAATGGAAGGGGGCATGATCGGGATCGGTTTGTTGGCGACATATTACATGCAGATGCCGACCGGTCTCATGATGATTTTGATCAGTATCCCTGTGTATGTCATCGTCTTTTTTTATGATCGCAGCTTGTTTTTTCACAGCTTTCACGGCATGCTAATTTCTGCTTTTTTTATAGACATTCTCTCGGATATGCGTGGCTGGAATCTGTGGTCAACTTCCTTTTCCGCGGTTACTGGCGGTGTGTTAATCGGAATGGGTGTCGGCTTGATGCTTGCCTACGAGACAAATACGGGTGGGACAGACCTGTTCGCGCAATTTCTTGCCAGACGATACAAGCTGCGCGTTGCATTGCTGATTTTTCTCATTGATGGGCTAATCGTACTCTGCTCGATTCAGACCATCGGGATGGAGAGGATGGTTTTTTCGTTTCTGACAATCGTTTCCATTGCGGCGACCACGCATATGTTCAGTGGACTCGGACGACCTCTGCCACCGTATACGATCATTGGCCCGCTTTTTTCACATAAAATGGATGACCGCTCATCGCGCCACAATGTAAACACGAGTACGAGATATAGGAATAGGGAAGGGGAAGGCGATGTTTTGGAGAAAATAAATAGGAAAAGGATGAAATGAGGGACTGTTTTGTCTGGACAAGCATTTCAAATGATAACGGAGCGTGTTGGTTATTTTCCTGGTCATGTTAACATAGGACTTGTCATTAGTGAGCATGGAGCGATCCTGATCGATTCTGGTCTGGATACCCAAACCGCCAAAAAAATCAAGAAAGGACTGGACGCTATCGCCCAGCCCTTGTGTGCCATTATTCAAACGCACGCTCATGCCGACCATTTCGGTGGCAACGCCTACTTGCTCGGATGCTGGCCCGAAGCAAGGGTCTATGCGCCACCGCTGGAAGAGGCGATCATTCGGAACCCGATACTTGAGCCCATTTACTTGAACATGGGTGCAGCCCCACTTGAGGATCTCAAAAACAAGTTTTTGCTGGCGCAGCCTTCTCGGGTGGACCACCTCCTTCCACTGGATGAAGGGATCGAAATTGGTGGCGTACCTTTCTCTATCCTTTCTCTGCCGGGGCATAGCTGGCAACAGGTTGGCGTCGTCTGTGATGAGATATGCTTCGCTGCCGACAGTTATTTAGGAGAAGAGGTTTTGGAAAAGCACAAGCTGCCGTTTCTTGTGGATGCGCATGAGACCCTACTCAGTCTTCATAAACTTCTTGCAACCAACTACAAGGGGTACTTGCCTGGGCACGGAGCATATACCACCACCTCTCATGATGCCGTGAATAAAAATATTGCTTGGCATGAGCGGATTTTCTCGGTGATCTGCGACATTTTCGTAGAGGAGAGAACAGCAGAAGAAGCGTTAGCCCTCCTGTGTGAGCGTTTACACATTTCCATAGAGAATGCTTCGAGCTATGTCCTGTTTCGGACGGCGTTTATGGGTTACTTGGTCGGGCTGCAGAAAACAAAGAGGGTGGCATACCGGTTTAAACAAAATCGGTGGTTGTGGAGAACTGTTCAGGATGGAGCCGAAGGAGAAGAAAGGTAATCGGCGATTTCTGCTAGCTTATGCTCTGCAGCTTCGCGGACGGCCTTGGGAATGAAAAAAACTTCTTCGGACGTGGTGTTCATATAGAACTTTGCTTCCAAATACGGATGACCCAGTTTGACATTTAGTTCCCCTTTTCCGGTCGTTGTGCTGGTGTAGTTCGTAGGGATGCGCAAAAAATACGCGCTGCTGCTGGCGGAATCGTACATGACAACATCGTACGTGGGCATACTGTCCCCTCCTGAACGATGAAAGCCTTGCTGCCGCAGCATTTTGTCAACATAAGAGAGTGGCTGAACGACACCGGTAAGGGTCTTGTTTTTTAACCGCATGGACATCCTCCTCGGTTCAACCATTGGGAATCGAAGCTTAGTCTCATACTATGTACGGCAATACCAATTCAGACTTGTAGAATAAAGAAAAGAAGGAGTGGACGAGAATGGAACTTATGGCAGATTTGCATACCCATACAAAAGCGTCAGACGGTACCTGCGAGCCGGCGGAAAACGTACGCTTGGCGAAGGAGGCAGGACTTGCTGCACTGGCGATCACGGATCACGACACGGTAGCAGGGATTCCAGAAGCAATGGAGGCTGCCCGCGCACTCGGCGTGGAAATCATTCCGGGAGTGGAAGTGAGCTCCGTAGGGAAGGGGCAGGATATTCACGTTCTCGGCTATTTTGTCCCGTATGAAGACCCAGCTTTTGAAGAGCGTCTCTTTCGTCTGCGAGAGACGAGGCATGAGCGTAACCAACTGCTGATCGCACGGCTACAGGAGCTCGGTATCGACATTTCCTTGGAAAAGGTATACCGCCGCAAGCAGGGCACGGACAAAAACATCGGGCGACCGCATATTGCAGAAGAACTGATGGAGCTGGGTGTCGTTTCAACGATTGCAGAGGCCTTCGATAAATACTTGGGCAAAGAGGGAGCGGCTTATGTCAATCCTCCACGCATTCCCCCCCAGGAAGCGATTACGCTGATCAAAGAGGCTGGCGGAGTGGCGGTGCTGGCTCATCCGGGTCTGTATGACGATGATGAGCTCGTCCAGGAGTTGATTGTATTCGGATTGGACGGGATTGAAGTCAATCACCCGGACAATGATGAGGTACAAAAAATGCGCTACAGCAAGTGGGCAGCGCAATACGGACTTGTTGTCACCGGGGGTTCTGATTTCCATGGTTGGCGTGGAGAGGAGCCTTTTCATGCGATGCTCGGCTCACATACCGCAGGGATGGATGCTGTTGAACAGCTACGTGCGATTGCGGAGAAGCGGAAGGTGTAATTCATCTAAACATAATGGAAGTAACCCTCTTCTCTTTTATGGGAAGAGGGTTTTTGGTGAGTTTAAAACAATACGAGCAGAAAGGATATCCCTAACCACAAGCAAAGAGGGGTAAACAATGCCGTATCTTGACGGGCAAACTTCGTATTTTTTACTTTTTTAAAAAAGCCAATGTAGTTGAAGTCTCCCACAGCGCGCAGGACAAATACAGCAGCACAGACCATGCATCCCCATTGAATCAAAGAAGGGGAGAGTACGGGTGATAGATAGCCGCTTTGGGCGAGCAAAATGTAACCGGCACAAGCCAACAAGCAGGCAACGATGATCGTTCCGCCTTTCCCAGGGGAAAAAGTCCGGCGTGCATGATCGGCTGTTGTGGGAATGACGGAATCGGTCCCCCATTTTCCTCCGAAGGCCCAATAAAAATGCAGCAAGGACACGATGACCAAGAAGATAGCAGATGAGATGGGGAAAATATGCGTCATGGAAATGCCTCCTATTGATTTGTAAGGTCTTCACGAAAGATACGTACCCGTATGTTTTGGGTAAAAAAATCTGCACGAGACAATCTGTCAGGCAGAAAGGGGGAAGTGGGAATCAAATCCAGGTCATAAAATGTTCCAAGGGTGCGGACATATCAAAAGGCGTTTCCAGCTCTCGGCGAACGAGCCAACCAATGTAGAGGAGGTACGCGAGTTGAGCGCGTGCCTTTGCATCAGCGCGAGCAAGCCCTTTTTTCTCATACAGGGCGGCTACGAAGCCGATCCTGCGCTGCTCGATTTCCACGAGACGGTTGGAAAGGGCAGGATGCTGTTTCGCCCAATTGTAGATAGCGGCTTCGGTTTTTCGCTCGCTGCTAAAAACGCTCGACAAAAGCTGTTCCAACGACATGCTGTCCGAGTGTGGCGCTCGAATGATCCGCTCGGTCGCATGCTCCTCCCAATAATCGATCATGGAGTCTAACAGTGCTTGACGATCCGGAAAGTGATGATAAAAGCTCCCCTTGCTGATCTTCAGTTTTCTGGCAAGAGGCTCCACACGAACAGCGTCAATGCCTGCTTCAGCCAACATATCGAGCCCCGCCCGAATCCAATCTTCACGTACGTATTGCATGGTTCACCTCAAAAGATACGATATCGTATGTTTCTGGTTCCATGTTATTCCACTGGGTGTGAAGTGTCAAGAAGAGTTGTATTTTGTATTGACATTCACACTAGTGTAAAGCTTTAGAATCGCAATCAAGAGCGATAGACCTTGCATGAAGTGCTGGATCTTTTCGCTTAGAAAAATAAAACGAATGGAGTGTCGACCTGTGAATTCAGCATCAATTCCTGCGTCTGTAACTGTTATTGGCCTTGGCAATATGGGAGTAGCACTCGCGGATGCTTTTTTAAAAGGCGGTCATCCAACGACTGTCTGGAATCGTTCAGCAGATAAAGCCAAAGGTCTGGTTGAGAAGGGAGCAGTGCTGGCGGGCAGTGTGAGAGAGGCAATCGTGGCAAGCAACTTGGTCGTTGTTTGCTTATCAACCTACAAAGTCATGCAAGAGCAGCTTGCGCCATTAGAAAATGAATTATCAGGGCGTGTCATCGTCAACCTCACTACCGGAACACCGGAGGATGCACGCAAGACAGCCAAGTGGGTAAGCGAGCACGGTGGGCAATATCTGGATGGAGCGATCATGGCTATCCCTCAAATGATTGGACTGCCCGAAACACTCATTTTCTACGGTGGGTCGAAGGCTCTATTTGAAGCATATGAACCGACATTGAAACTGTTGGGAGGTAACGCTGCCTATCTCGGTGAAGACTATGGTGTTCCGTTGATCTATGATTTGTCGCTGCTTACCATGATGTATGGGGCTTGGTATGGCTCCATGCATGCACATGCCCTATTAAGTACGGCAAACATAACAGGAACAGAGTTTCTTCCATACGCAACCAACTGGGTAAATCACTTGATTGCCCCGCTCTTAACAGATCCGGTTGCCGCACGTGCACGTGATGAAGGAAACTTCACGACAGATGTGTCCAATTTGAATACGAACAAACTAGGACTTGAACACATCATCAATGCCAGCCAGGAACAGGGAATCCCTGTTGAGTGGTTGATGCCATTGCTAACATTGGCCACACAGAAAGTAGCAGAGGGCTACGGTGCTGACTCTTTTGATCGCGTCATTGAGGCAATCCGGAAACCATTGGTGAACTAATTCTTTTCTCTGGGGCAAATGAAAAACAACCTCGTTTCGCATGCTGATCATAACGAAAACGAGGTTGTTTTTCCAAATGAAGAATGGAGCTACACGCAGCTTCTCTTATTCGCGAATGGATTTGACCATCGCAATATGCTCGATACCTGCATCGTCAAATAAGTCGCCAAAAGGTTCATAGCCGAGCTTTTCATAAAACCGTTGGGCTTGCGTCTGTGCATTCAGCTTCAGGCTGTCATAACCGTGTTGCTTGGACAGCTCTTCCATCTCAAGCATGATTTTGCGGCCCAGCCCGGTACCGCGTTCTGTTTTGGCAACCGCCACCCGTTCGATTTTTCCCACTCCAGGTGCGTAGGTGCGGATACGGCTTGCGCCCACTGGCTTTCCATCGCGGTAGGCCACAAAATGAATCGTCCCGCCATCAAGGGTGTCATGCTCATCGATTTCCAATTCTTCTGGTACTTCCTGTTCCTCGATGAAAACGATTCGGCGTACCGACAGGGCATCCGCCAATTCTTGTTCCGTGGTGACTCTTTGGATCTGGTAGGTTTGCAGGTTCATCGTATTCGTCCTTTTTTAGAAAATATCCCTCCCTACGATGGATACGCAGGGAGGGTTGGTTGTTGAGGATAGGGTGTTTATTTTTTGAGAAGGAAAGTCTGGTAAACGCTCCAGATGCCATCTTCGAGCTGATAAACCAAGTGGAAGCGATCAATTTCGCTGTTTAGATCAATTTTTGCCATGCTTAGTTGACCAGTTACATCACGCAGCTCATCGTCGGACAGGTCGCGCCCGATGGTCAGATGCGGTACGTATGCGTAGGTTTCTTTTTCATTCACACACTGATTGGCAATCTTTTGATGCAGCTCGTTAAATGGTTCTTTGTTTTGCACAGCCAAATAGATCACGTTGGTGGTAGGATGGAAAGAAGATACCCGATGGAAATGAGCCGAAAAACTGTCAGTAGAGGAGGCAACCTGCTCCAGATGGCTCACCAGCTCAGGCAGCTTCGCTTCGTCCAGCTCAAAGGCTTCCTTCAAACGGATATACGGAGGAACCAAAGCATAGCCCGGGTCATAACGTTTCCGGTAAGAGTTGGCTACTTCTTGCACCTTGCTAGATGGGAATATTACGATACTGTACATCATCAGAACCACTCCTCCTTACTATCTATCATGCTCTACAAGATATTATTTTAACAGAAAATTCTTCATTTGTGTAATGTTAAGCGTGGGTCCGTATATTCCTTGCGCCAAAGGAAAGACTGTGTAGTGCAAGGAGGTGCCGCATGGCATGCATACGGCTATGATGATCACATTCATTTTTCTCGTCCTGCTTCTACTGTCTGTGCTGACCTTCACGATCTTGACTGCGATACGAAAAGGAGAATTTGAAGAGGCTCTCGTATCGACGATCAAGGATGAAGGTCCACAAGAAGAACAGCCACGGTAAGTTTACCCGTAAAGCGTCTTTAGCATACGCGGTAGATTGCGCTGCCAGTGGCCCCACGTATGGTCACCCTCAAACGTTTCATAAATGAGGGTGGCTTTTTTCGTGCCCAAAATCTCGCGCAATTCCTCATTGGCCGCAAGGAGATTCAAAGTGCCACGCCCCGTGCTTACTGCCGTTTCCTCCGTCCCGATTTCCAAATAAATGGTTTGTGGTACGGAAAAGTCAGCATCAGCTACCAGACGATTTAGCTTTGCGTCCATGGCAATCGACTGGCAGGCAACTTGTCCAAACGTATGTGGATAGTTAAGCGCAGTGAACAGAGAGACAACCCCGCCCAAAGATTCGCCAAGAAGTGTTCGTGCGTTTCCCAAAGGATGTGTGGAGTAATGGGTATCGACATAGCTCACGACTTCTTCGGCGAGGAAGCGTCGGTAGGCCATGTGCTCCTTACCATCCGGATGATAACGGTCGTTCCGTTTGCTTTTCTCGACAGGGAGAAAGACAGCGATGATATCAGGCAATTCTTTGTCCCCATTCAATTGATCCAGAAAAGAAGCCATTCTGCCCATCGCCAAGTAATCTTCCCCATCCTGTACGTAGAGGACTGGATACGAGTAGAGTGGCGAGTAGCGTTGGGGTGTGTAGACAATCAGCTTTTCCGGCGTCCCCAAATGCCGGCTTTCCAAGATGATTTCCTCAAGGGCCACTGCGTTGTCCTCCTTATTGGGATATTCCTGTTCATTATTATACAGGAGCGAGCGGGCATGCCCAATAGTTTGGGTGTAGAGTTCGGCATTGGGCGAAAGATTGTCGCAATTTGGCTCGTGTGTGATACTATGGTAGGAAAACGACTTCACTCGATTTGTGGAAGGGGTTGTCTCTTATATGAAGAAGCAAGTACACAGCATCGAAGTCAGAAACGCTGCTCTCGCACGTTTGGCAGAACGCGGAGTGACGTTGGATGATATCGGAGAGATCGTCTATCTCATGCAGTCGCCTTACCATCCAGATCTCACAATGGCGCAGTGCATCGAGAGCGTGAAAGCGGTCTTGGAAAAAAGAGAAATGCAGCACGCCATCCTGGTTGGCGTTGAGTTGGATACGTTAGCAGAAAAGGGCCTCTTGTCAGAGCCGCTCCAATCCATCATTGCGTCAGATGAAGGACTATTCGGATGCGACGAAACATTGGCGCTAGGCTCCGTATTTGGATATGGAAGTATCGCAGTGACCACCTTTGGGCATTTGGATAAGCACAAGGTCGGGGTGATTAAAAGGCTGGATACTAAGTCGGGCGAGGGACGTGTTCACACGTTTTTGGACGACCTCGTGGCGAGTGTGGCAGCCAATGCGTCTAGCCGCATGGCCCATCGGATGAGAGATGAGCAGGAGGCGGAATTGGCACGAAGTGAGGCGTCGAAGCAACAGGAAGCCGAGCTGCGTGTCGAGGAGAAAGCGAAAGGGACGGAGCAGGCCGGGTAGGTTAGGTTTGGGATGAGGGTGTTTGCTTCAATTGTTACCTAATTATCTTGTTTGTTCTTGTTAGCTTTATTGATCGTTTTTGTCTGGCAGAGTCAATTCTCCACTGGTGTAGCTCATATGCTTGATGCAGCCATGTAAGAAGTGATGCCATCAGGTAGGTGATCTCCCTGATTTGTAGGGGGAGGTGGGCAGCAGCGGTGGAGAATGGCTTTTTACAAGGGGAAAACAAGCCTGATTTCACTGGGTTTCTTAGTGTTCTTTTGGTACGAGTGAAAATTTTTACAAGAAATTATTCATTTCCTCTTGAAATCCATTTTACGATGCTGTATAGTAATAAATGTGATCGACGTCCGATACGATTCGGGCCCTTAGCTCAGTTGGTCAGAGCGGTCGGCTCATAACCGATTGGTCGTAGGTTCGAGTCCTACAGGGCCCACCATTAAACGATCACACACATATCCCATGATCCGGTAGCTCAGTTGGGAGAGCACCATCTTGACAGGGTGGGGGTCGCTGGTTCGAACCCAGTCCGGATCACCATATATCGAATGTTGAAACCCTTGATAATCAAGGGTTTTTCTTATGTCCTCGTCCATCCACCCTGACAACATAGTCCCCCTAAGTAGTCGATTGACAACATTTTGACAACCTTTATTCAAGAAGAGTCATTTTGAGCGTTTCTGTTTCAGTATTTTCTCGAAGTTGTCAGCAGCCTCTTTTTGCATGTCCGGCATGACATGGCTGTATACATCCATTGTAATTCCAACCCGGCTTTAGGATGCTCGCCCAGCTGTAATAACATAGTAGCGTGAGTGTGACGTAGATCATGAAAACAAATGACTGGGAGTCCGCTTTTCCTCGTGATTCGTTCGTAGTGTCTCAGTAGGTTGCGAGGGTCTTGTGGTCGGTCGTCATCGTAGCAGACAACTAGATTATTATCCTCATAGCCCTCGCCAAATTGAAGGCGCAATTTGTTTTGATTTGCCTTACATAGTTTCAATTCATGTAATTCACGCGCAGCGGATCAAAGCAAGAATAAAGCGGCATTGCATTTACGAGTTGGAAGGACTCAAACAGCTAACGCATTCGATAAACAGGTTGCCAACCTGGAGCAATTGGCTTACTTACTAGGGAAAGCCAACAAAGACTACAATGCACACGTTTATCACGTGGATTAATCCCCTGTTCCTCACCCACAAACAAGGAGGGAAAAGCGATGAAATGTGCATTTTGTTATGAAGAGATCGTGGGGGACAAGCCAGAGTGGATATTGGTAAGCAAAAAACCTTCTGTCGATCATTTTTGTACCTTGGGGTGCTTGTCGGGACATGTAGATGAAATGGCAATCGAGGCGGAAGAGAAAAACGGATTGATTAATTAAATTGATAACGTGTATCCAGTGGCGCGGATCGAATGCATTTGGATACACAAGATCAATTAAGTTAGTAACGGCACTTAATGCGGATCTTCTTTGCCAAGAATCAATCCTACGAGGTTACCGATAAATTCGAACACAAAGATTATTAGTTCCACTGGCTTCACACTCCAATTACTCATCTTTTATTTAAATACGAATGTTACAGAAATTGGTTTCAATACATCTTCACAACAAATTGCTCAACGTGATAAGGAGGAAAGGAATGCTTAGAGAAAATGGATCATCGTTCTACCTCACACTTGATGAAAAGGAAAAATGGGTTATTCGGACTTATCTCAGAAAGAATGGACAAGGCGAAGTGGCAGACGAACTCAGCTTAATGGAAGATCGCTTGCATTATCAGAAACTAGAAGAACAACACGGTATCAAGCCGACATTAACATAATGTGTAAATGGAATAACCCTGCAGCAGTTTCTCCACAGGGTTTCCATCGCAGTAGCTGAAAGAATCCAGCCGAGATATTTAAAAAGTTCTTCTAATCACTGGGATTCTCCGTGCTCCATTACGAATAAGCCTTTGCGCTCGTTCACGGCTGATTCTAACAAGTACTGAAGTATCTGTTGAATTTTCAACGTCAAAGACTGAGAAAAACCGACCATTAGCGAAAAGTACACCTTTAAATTCAACACTCAATCCAGGACAAGCTCGCGGTCGTGTGTTCTGAATAATAGTA
>NZ_JABSUV010000059.1:0-28840 GCF_013284275.1 Brevibacillus sp. HB2.2 | reverse complement strand
AGCTCGTAGAGGAAACAGGAGAAAACAGCGAAGATCTTTGGTACACCGACCGAGACGGAATGCAAAAAGCGAAACACGCTCTTAAGCGTCCACCTCTGAAATACATCCTGAAAGAACCACTTTGGACGCGGTTTCGCTTTTTGCATGGAGGCGGGCAGTGAATCCCACAGAGGGTGGGACAAGAATCTGAGCGTTTTCTCCTGTTTCCTCCCCACCACAACAGCGTGACGACCGAATTTTTAGTATCTCTTAACAATGGCTATATACACTAAAAAACCCAAAAAATATCTGAAAGACAAATGTAAATTGTTTGACTATTGATGGTCGCCGTGTCTATAATTTGGTTATCTTTGTTAGTAATGTTAACTAACTGTGTGGCGGTGATCGATGACGCGTGCAAGTTCCCAAAAAAACAGGTAACAGCAAACTCGTGAAAAAACTGAATAAAGAAGAAGTATTGCAGCAGGTCGTCTTGCACGGGCAGATTTCCCGCGCGGATATCTCCAAACAGACACAGCTCAGCCGTCCATGTGTTTCCGCCCTCGTAGATGAAATGATCCAGGAAGGACTCCTGCAAGAAGTAGGAATGGGTGATTCCAAAGGCGGCCGCAAGCCGATTTTGTTGGAGTACAACTACCAGGCGTACGCCATAGCCGGCGCGATTTTTGAAGGCTCTACCTTGGATATGGCCATCGCAGATATGAAAGGTGAATTCTTGGCTCGCTATCGCAAACGGCTGGCACAACCAGCGAATGGCGAAACCGTCATCGAAGATTTGGCAGCTGGACTGGATCGTTTGCTGCGTGAAAGCGGCATCCCGCGAGAGCGCCTGCTCGGAATGGGCGTCGGTTTGCAAGGGGTCACACAGCGTGGCAGTGGAACCGTCAGCTTTTCACCCAGCACAGGCTGGATGGGTTCACCGATTCAGCAGACCATCGAAGCGCGACTCGGACTGCCCGTCATTATCGACAATGACGTGAATATGATGACACTGGGCGAGTACGTCCGTGGAGCAGGGGTCGGCCATACCAACGTCGTCTACATGTACGTAGGAACGGGGATTGGGGCCGGGATCATTTTGGATGGACAGTTTTATCGGGGGAGTCGTGAGGCAGCAGGAGAAATCGGCTTCATGATGATCGGCCCGGTACATAATCGACCGAATGGGGCGTCAGGCGTGTTTGAGACGCATTATTCGATTCCGGGCATCCAAGAGCAGGCTAAGGGATTTCTCTCTGACCTTCAGGAAGGGTCGAGTGTCATAGAAGAGCTGATCCGGCACGCCAAACATAATCCGGAAGCAAAGAAGCTTCTTGCAGATGTGTATCGACATTGGGCGTACGGAATGGCGAACATCATCAGTATTTTGAACCCGGAAATATTGATCCTGAGCGGGGAGATGGTCCACGTCGATGGTGAAGGGGTGAAGCAAATTCACGAATGGCTGAGAGAATGGGTGCCCGAGGTGCCTAATCTTGAAAAAGCAAGTCTGGGGGAGCGAGCTGGTTTAATTGGTGCTGTCCACAGTGTTTTGGAAGCGTTTCCTTTCACACGACTGCTTGACAAAGAGTGAGAAGAACAAAAGGGGGAGTTCGTTTTGAAGAAGACAACTAGCAAGCTGAAAACATGGATGAAGGGCGTTTTTGTCAGCTCCTTGGCTCTGACTGTAGCTGCGTGCGGCACTGGAGGACAGGAAGCAAAGCCTGCCGACAACAGCGCTGGCGGCCAATCTGGTACGGCTGCTCAACCTGCTGATTCATCGGGTGACCCACAAAGACTGGTGATTTACACCGGACGGGACAAAAACATTTTTGAAATCGTGTTGCCAAAATTCAAAGAAAAGTACCCGAACATTGAAGTGGAAACACTCGAAATGGGTGCCCAACAAATTTTGGAGCGCGTTCGTGCAGAGAAGGCGAACCCGCAGGCTGACTTCTGGTGGGGCGGCACCCAATCTGCTCTAACAACAGCGGCCAATGAGGATCTGCTGGAGCCATACAAACCGACTTTTGCAGACAAGGTTCCAGATTTGTACAAAGATTCGCAAGATCGCTGGTACGGCGAAATGCTTTTGCCAGAGGTCATCATGTACAACTCGCAGGTGATGAAGCCAGAAGAAGCGCCGCAAGATTGGGACGAATTGATCGATCCGAAATTCAAAGACAAGATCGTGATCCGAAACGTACTGCAGTCCGGCACAATGCGTACCATTTATTCCGCAATGATCTTCCGTCAAGGGGCGGATACTCCTGAAAAAGGTTTTGAATGGCTGACCAAGCTCGATGCCAATACAAAAGAGTACACGCAAGACCCGACAAATCTGTATCTGAAGCTGGATCGTCAAGAGGGCGTCATCTCCTTGTGGAACCTCCAGGACGTTCTGATCCAAAGCAAAAAGAACAACCATCCGTATGACTTCATTTATCCGAAGAGCGGGGCACCGATTCTCGTAGACGGCGTGGCTCTCGTAAAAGGCGCGAAGAACCTGGATGGAGCGAAAAAGTTCATGGAATTCTTGATGAGTCCTGAAATAGCTGCCCAATTGGCGAAGGAACGCTTCCAGTTCCCATCTCGTACAGACATCAGCAAGGACCAGTTGCCAGACTTCATGAAAAATCTCGAGCTGAAGCCAATGGAAATCGATTGGGCTGTCATGGCTGCAAAAGAAAAAGAGTGGATGCAGCATTGGGATGAAAACATCAAGGGGAAAGGCAAGAAGTAAGAAAGATTTTTTCCAAGCAGCTAGGCGGGAAGGCGTTGTCCTTTCCGTCTAGTCACTTATAGAAGTTGTTTGAAAACGGTCGTCAGCTTGAAATGACTTGCGATGAAGGAGGAAACACAACCCGATGAGCAGCGTAACACTTGATCACGTTTACAAAAGGTTTGGTCAGGCAAAAGGGGTCGAAGATGTTCACATTCATATCGAATCTGGAGAGTTTTTTACTTTTCTCGGTCCGAGTGGCTGCGGCAAAACGACTACTCTGCGCATGATTGCCGGCTTTTATTATCCAACGGAAGGCCATATCCGCTTTGGATCACAGGAAGTCACATCTCTTCCTCCCCATAAGCGCAATACCGGGATGGTATTCCAAAACTACGCGTTGTTCCCGCACATGACTGTTTTTGAAAATATCGCGTTTGGCTTGCAGGTTCGGAAAGTGAACAAAACAGATGCAAAAGAGCGCGTAGAACGAATCATGAAGCTGGTCCGTCTGGAAGGCTATGGCGAACGCCGCATTGATCAGCTTTCTGGAGGACAACAACAACGGGTAGCACTGGCACGGGCGCTGGTCATCGAGCCGCAGATTCTGCTGTTGGATGAGCCGCTGTCCAATCTGGATGCGAAGCTTCGTGAAGAGACGCGCTTCGAGATCAAGAGACTCCAGCTGGAGCTGGGGATTACGACGATTTACGTCACGCACGATCAGGCAGAAGCGATGTCGATGTCAGATCGAATCATGGTCATGCAGAGCGGAGAAGTGCAACAGATCGGAACGCCGCATGAGATTTATCATCGTCCTGTAAACCGTTTTGTCGCTTCTTTTATCGGCGAGACGAATCTGTGGGAAGGGACAGTTGCAGGGTTTGACGGCGATGAAGTGCTGGTTCGCACGGCTTCTGGACAAATGCTCAGTGGATTGAAGGGAAATGCTTCTCCACGTGCACAGCTGTCAGTTGGGGAGAAAGTAACCATGTCCATTCGTCCTGAATCCGTTCTGGAGAGTACAGGCAACGAGGGACAAAATGTAGTGACAGGCTCTGTTGTCATGTCTGAATTTACAGGGGCGTGTGTCAATTACGTCACGGAGGTAGGAACGGAGAGCCTTCGTAGCATGTCGATCAACCTGGGACGACCGATTAAACAGCGCGGCGATGCCATCGGCCTACATATACCGAAAGAGAGCATTTATTTTGCCGGATAAGGGGGAAGAAGCTTTTGAGAGCAGAGTTGCAGCAAGCGCCGACAGCAGCCAGACGAAAGTCCATCACCGCTTCACCCGCCTTCGTCTACGTGCTGGTATCACCACTCTTTTTAATATTGTTGGCTTATGTCGTTTATCCATTGTTCGAAACGTTCGTTGCGAGTATCAAAATCGATGAGGAAATTACGTGGAAAAACTACATTCGCTTCTTCAGTCTGGAGCATACCGCCAACCTGGAAGCGTTGTGGAACAGTATCTACATATCGGTTCTGAGTGTCATTACGTGCGGAATCGTCGGCGTTACGATGGCGTTTTTATTGGAGCGCTATGAGTTTCCCGGACGAAAAATTCTTTCTGTGCTGGCTTTGGTTCCGATGGCGTTGCCTCCCCTCATTGGTGTTCTCTCGTTTACCTTTTTGTACGGAGAAAGTGGAATCGTTCCACGGGCAATCAAAGAGCTGTTCGGACTTGCCCAGGTTCCTTTCTCGTTAAAAGGAATGTGGGGTGTGGTCGTCGTTCATACGTTTACGATGTACACCTACTTCTTCATGACCGCTACAGCAGCAATCAAGGGACTCGACCCGTCCTTGGAAGAAGCGGCAGCCAGTCTTGGAGCGAATCGCTTTACCGTTTGGCGGCGCATTATTTTGCCGATGCTCACGCCAGCCATGGTCGCGTCTTCTCTGTTGGTTTTCATGGTTTCGATGGCTTCTTATACGGCACCGCTCATTTTCGGCATTGACCGGACGATGACGATGCAAATCTATCTGTCTCGCACCAATGGAGATTTGGACATGGCTGCGACACAGTCTACGATTCTTTCGATTGTTTCTGTGGCTTTTCTTTTGATCATGCGTTGGTACCAAGGCGCGCGCAACTACCAGAACTTGAGCAAAGGGGTAAGCGTGCACCGTACCGAGATCAAGAGCAAAGCGGGACGCTACACCACGATTGTGCTGTCTTTTATCGGTACAATCATTCTGATGCTGCCAATTCTCGTATTGGTACTCATTTCCTTCTCAGTGGATGGTACCTGGACGGTGCAAATATTACCTCCTGAGTATACCTTGTCGCATTACATGGATTTGTTCACGGATAGTAAGACATGGCGTCCGATTCTCAACAGCTTGCAGTTGTCTGCTATTGCGGTAGTCGGGATCGTCATTTTCGGTGTAGCTGCGGCATATGCCATGGTTCGTCTCAAGTTTCGCGGGAAAACGCTTCTTGATGTATTGATCATGCTGCCATGGGCATTGCCAGGGACAGTTGTAGCGATCAACCTGATTGCTGCGTTCAGCGAGCCGAATGCATTTAGCTTTGGACAGGTTTTGATCGGAACATTCTGGATTATCCCATTGGCGTATTTTGTCCGCCATCTGCCACTTGTGTTTCGTTCTACCAATGCGACCTTGATGCAGATGGACCCATCTGTTGAGGAGGCTGCGCGAAATCTCGGTGCTTCCTGGTGGTACAGCTTCAGGCGTGTCGTATTCCCGATGGCGTGGGGAGGAATTCTCGCAGGTACGCTCTTGGCATTCGTTCAGTGTATCGGGGAGTTCGTGGCTTCGATTCTGATCTTCACACCGAAGACAACGCCATTGTCTGTCGCGGTTTTCCAACGCATGTACAGTAATGAATTCGGCACCGCTTGCGCCTATGGTGTCTTGCAAATCGTGGTCATCATCATCGTGTTGTTCATCTCCAGAAAACTGACCGGAGATAAAGCGGGAACTGCCGTGTAAAGCTGGATGCCTTCGTCAAAAAGGGGGAGCTCACGTGGATGTCAGTGAACCGATGGACAAGAAATCACCGATCGTACAGCCAACCAAACTGCCCTGCCCGCCTATTCCCGCATCTGTTCGCACCATGCAGGGGGAACACGGACTGCTCGATCTGTGGAAAGCGATCAAGCCGCTCGCTACTATTGCTAGTGCCATGAATACAGGGGCCCATCCAGACGATGAGCACAGTGCCATGCTTGCTTATTTGGCGCTGGGGAGAGGCGTGTATACCACGAGTGTGATCGCGACGAGAGGGGAAGGCGGACAAAACGAAATCGGCTGCGAGCAAGGTACCGCGCTGGGGATTATCCGGACGCGCGAGCTGGAAGAAGCCTCATCTCTTAGCAATGTGATGCTTGGCATCTTAAGCGAAGAGCTGGATGATCCCATTCATGATTTCGGGTTCTCCAAATGCGCCGAAGAAACCTTCCGCAAATGGGGCGAAGAGGTCGTGTATGAGCGATTGATTCGAAAAATCAGGGAGCTGCGCCCCGATGTCGTCATCGCTTGCTTTGAAAATGAACCGACGACACACGGACATCACCGGGCGATTACGTTACTGACACAGCGAGCTTTCCACGAAGCAGCCGACCCACAGATCTTTCCTGCGCATAGGCAGGCTGGACTTTTGCCATGGCAAGTGAAAAAGCTGTATTTGCCTATCATGGACAATGATGATTATCATGTCGCGGTACCCGTGGGGGAATACGACCAAATCTACGGCTCATCCTATGTACAGCTTGGTGAGCGATCGAGGTTTATGCATAAGACACAGGGTATGGGTGTTCATTACGATGAAGGCCCGACCTACAATTACTACCGCTTGGATGCATCAGTTTTCCCAGCGCCGGAAAAAGAGCGCGACTTTTTTTCCGGATTGCCCGTCAGTTTTGCTGATCTGGCGCAGGGTATTGCTGCAAAAGGCGGGAAAGAACTCGCGGAAGTGCTGCACCGTATGCACGATGCGGCAACAGATGTATTGAATGCCTACCCGCGATTTGCTGAAGTGGCACAAAGGGTTCACCGCATGAAGGCTTTGCTTGCGACTGCACAACAAGAAGTGCGCAAGGCTCCACTTGATGAAGAAACAAAGATGGATTTGATGTATCGGCTAGGACTCAAGGAAGCGCAGCTCAACCGTGCGAGTGCCGAGGCTCTTTCGTTGGTCGTGAAAATCAAGCCGGAGACGGGCGAGTGGGTGGCAGGCCAGACGACAACGGTTACCGTAACGGCGTACAACGGCGGCTCGCTGGAGGTTGAGCATGTGCAACTGCGTATGCGTGTCCCTGCTGGATGGACGGCGAAACCGCTGACCCCAACTGCGTTTCCACGACTTGCTTACAATCAGACGGTGTGTACCGTATTTGAGGTATCGATTCCTGCACAGACGGAGCTGTTCCATCCTTACAAGCCGCCCGTGCTCGATGTCGAGGTGCTCTATTTCGCCTTCGAGACAGCCAGTACAATTCGTGTGGAGCCGGAAAGCCGTGTGGCTGTGCTTCCCCCGTATGCGGTGACGCTGACCCCGTCAGATGTCGTGCGAAACACGCTGCATACGGATGAGACGATCCCGGTTAAGGTAACACTGAAACAGTACCGTCCGGGAAGCTCTACAGCCAAGGTCGCTCTCATTGTCCCAGCAGGGTGGACAGCGGAGCCAGCCTTTGTCGATGTTCCGTTTTCTTTTCGCAGCGAGACGAAAACAATCGCTTTTACTGTTCATACCACACCGCAGGTGACGAATGGCAAATATCAGATTAGCGCTACGGTCGTGGGGACAGATGGTGTGACAGAGATAGCACAGGATGTGCAGGTCATTGAATACCCGCATGTCGGTCGCACGTATTTCATCCGGCCTGCTACGCTGACTGTTCAAGCCTTTGATCTGGCCATCCCAAAAAATCAGCGGATCGGCTACGTATCCAGCGGCTTTGACAATCTGGATAAATACTTGCGAGCAGTTGGGGTAAATTGCCTTAATCTGGACGCAAACGAAATCCAATCGGGCGATTTGTCCCGCTACGACACGATTGTTCTCGGTATTCGTGCATATGGATTCCGTCGCGAATTAATCGAGAGCAATCAGCGTCTTTTGCACTATGTAGAAAACGGCGGAAATCTCGTCGTTCAATATCATAAGCCGGAGGACAAATGGAAGCCGCACTTGGCGCCATACCCCATTTTTATTGGCGAGTCGCTGATCGATTGGCGGGTGACCAATGAGCAATCAGACGTCCGTATGCTGGTCCCTGACCATCCGATGTTCCAGGAGCCAAACGTGATTACCCAAGTGGACTGGGATGGATGGGTGCAGGAGCGCTCCATCTACAATCCTTCTCGCTGGGGGAGCGAGTATACCGAGCTGATTGCGACAAGTGATCCGGGAGAACCGGAGTTCCGCGGCATTTTCCTCACGGCGCACTATGGAAAAGGGACGTACACCTACAGCTCGCTTGCCTGGTTCCGCGAGCTTCCACAGCTAGTCCCTGGCGCTTTTCGCTTGTTCGTCAACATGATCAGTCAGAAGCAGTAATGCCCCATCCACTCCGGGCCAACGTGGGTCGATCCATGGCTACATCAATGAAATGCAAACGTACAGACCGCCATGATTGATATAGACATCAATCTGAAAATGGAATGGAGGAACGTTCATTGAGTAAGGGGAAACTTGCCAAGCTGTACACGATTACGACTGCTGCGGTGCTGGCCACGAGTCTGATTATGCCGGTAGCACCCGAGACCGCCCATGCAGACCGCGGGGTTGTCGACCTGTGGAAGGCCATCAAGCCGCTCACCACGATTGCCAGTGCGATGAACACTGGAGCACATCCGGACGATGAGCACAGTTCAATGCTCGCGTACTTGTCGCTTGGCAAAGGGGTGGACACATCCAGTGTCATTGCGAACCGAGGCGAGGGAGGACAGAACGAGATAGGCAGCGAGCTGGGTAATGCGCTGGGGATCATTCGTACCCGCGAATTGCAGGAAGCTTCCAAAATCACGAACATCCATCTGGAGAACCTCAGTGAAAAAATCGATGATCCTATTTTTGACTTCGGCTTTTCCAAAAGCCCGGATGAAACCTTGCAAAAATGGGGCGAGGATGTCGCGTATGAAAAGCTCATCCGTCGTATCCGGACACTGAGACCCGATGTCGTGATTCCCGCATTTTTGAACGAACCTTCGACTCACGGTCATCATCGCGCGATTAATGTCATTACGGTGCGGGCATTCAAGGATGCCGCAGATCCAAACGTTTTTCCACAGCATGCAAAGGAAGGCTTGGCTCCTTGGCAGGTGAAGAAGCTGTATCTGCCTGCAAAGGAACAGGATTACTCGGTCAAGGTGCCTGTGGGCGACTATGACGAAATTTATGGTGCCTCTTACGTCCAGCTCGGCGAAGAATCCCGTTTCATGCATAAGAGCCAGGGCATGGGACGTCACTATGACGAAGGGCCAAGCTTCAATTATTACAAGCTTGATCAATCCATCGTAGAGACAAAAGACAAGGAAGCAGACTTTTTTGAGGGAATTGCCTATTCATTTGACGATTTAGCCAAGGACGTTGCCAGCCAGTCTGGCGGGGAAAAAGTCGCGGGTGAACTGAAAAAGCTGCAAAAGGATGCCGCAGAGGTCATTGCTGCGTACCCAAGCTTTGCCTCCGTAGCCAAGGAAGCACATGAGATGCTGGCGGATGTGGAAAAAGCGACGGTAGCAGTCGAAGCCTCCTCCCTGCCAACTGACACGAAAACAGACTTACGCCATCGTTTGGGAGTGAAGAAATCCCAACTGAACAAAGCCAGTGCCGAAGCGCTCTCGCTCGTAACCAAAGTAAAGCCTGAGACAACTGAGCTGGTAGCAGGCCAAACCACGAAAGTAACGGTCACGGCTTATAACGGCGGCCAAGCAAAAGTCGGGAAGATCAATCTCGCGCTGAATGTACCAAAAGGCTGGCAAGCCAAGCCGCAATCGACCACCAGCTTTTCATCGCTCGGCTACAATCAGACAGTGAAGACAACCTTTGATGTCACAGTTCCTTCTGATGCCGCTCTGTTCCAACCGTATGCCGCTCCTGCCATTACAGCAGACGTCAGCTACAGCTTTGCAGGCGCGACGGCGAATAGCCTTGTGACACCAGCAGATGCCATTGCAGTTCTTCCATCTTTTTCTATGGTGCTGAGTCCAAATGCGACGGTTTTGAATACGCAGAAGCCAGAGGAGCCAATCCCGGTCAAGGTTACGGTTAAAAACTACAATCCAGGTGCAGCGAAAACATCCATCTCTCTCGATGTACCAAAAGGCTGGAGCGTGGAGCCACAAGCAGCACCGCTCGCCTTTGAGGCCAAGGGAGAAACGAAGTCTGTTGCCTTTACGATCAAAGCAGACGCTTCGGTCCAACCGGATAAGTATACGGTGACAGCCGTAGCGTCAGGCAGTGGAAAAGAGAGCCGACACGGGGCCCAGGTCATCCGTTACCCGCATATCGGCACGACTTACTTTGTCCAACCAGCGACGCTTGCCATCCAGGCATTTGACCTGAAGGTGCCGGAAGGATTGAAGGTCGGGTACGTATCCAGTGGCTTTGACAATATCGATCAGTATTTGTCCCAATTGGGAGTCAATGTGACCAATCTGTCGGCAAAAGACATTGAGTCTGGCGATCTGGATCAATACGATACGATCGTGCTGGGCATTCGCGCTTATGGTTTCCGACCTGAGCTGATTCCATCGAATGCACGCTTGCTCAAATACGTGGAAAACGGCGGTAATCTGGTCGTGCAATACCACAAGCCAGAGGATAAATGGAAGCCGGAGCTGGCTCCTTATCCGATCAAAATCGGTGCTCCGCTGATTCAATGGCGTGTCACAGACGAAACCTCCAAAGTGACAGTATTGGCGCCTGATCATGTCTTGTTTCACTCACCAAACAAAATCACGGAGAAAGATTGGGACAACTGGATTCAGGATCGTTCCGCTTACAATCCATCCGAGTGGGGCAAGGAATACACCGAGCTAATCTCCAATGGGGACGAAGGCGAGAAGGAATTTACGGGTACGTACCTCACTGCCAAGTATGGAAAAGGAACATATACCTACAGCTCGCTTGTGTGGTATCGCGAAATTCCGTCACTCGTACCGGGTGCGATCCGATTGTTTGTCAACATGATCAGCCCACAGCAGTAATCATAGTAGAAGGGAAGGCGATCGTTCGGCGGTCGCCTCCCTCCCTAAAAGAAGAACAGACGCAAAAATAGAAGCAGCTTACGAATGGGTAGGAAGGAGATGCAAGAAAGATGAATTACAGAGAGCGAATTTTTCAACAGGAGGGAGCCAGTTTCCCTGGCAAGACATACGTGGAGGCGGTTTTGGAGCCTGCATTTAATGAAGCAAAGCACCATTTGCTGCATCCGATGATGGCGATCAACAAGGCACATTTGATCATGCTGCGTGAACAAGAATTGCTCACAGACGATGAGGCCAAAAGAATTGCTGGTGCACTGTGTGGAATCGAAATGGAAGAGCTGCGCCAATCGCATTACACCGGGCAGTTTGAAGATTTGTTCTTTCAGGTAGAGAGCCGTTTGCTGGAACTGGCTCCTGATGTGGCAGGAAATCTGCATCTGGCTCGCAGCCGCAACGATATGGGGATAACCATATACCGCATGGTGCTGCGTGAAAAATTGTTGGTGACCTTGACTTCTGCCCTCTATCTGAAAGAGCATTTGCTCCTCTTTGCAAATGAGCATGTGGATACGATTATGATTGGCTACACACATACACAGCAGGCACAGCCGACGACAATGGCGCATTACATCATGGCGGCTACTGACATGCTCAGCCGTGATATCAAGCGACTGATCCAAGCCTATCACACGGTCAATCGCTCACCCATGGGGGCAGCGGCATTGACGACTTCTGGCTTTGCGATCAGCCGGGAGCGGATGCGCGAATTGCTCGGATTTGATGAGTTGGTGGAAAATTCTTATGATGCAGTCTGCGGCGCGGATTATTTAGGGGAAGTAGCGACAGCTGTACAATTAGCCGCCATTAATTTGGGGCGTACGGTTCAAGATATGCTGCTCTGGTGCACACAGGAATTCGCGGGGTTAAAAGTCGCAAGTCCGTACGTGCAGATCAGCTCCATCATGCCGCAAAAGCGCAATCCGGTTTCCTTTGAACATATGCGCTCGCTGTTGTCCAGTGCGGCAGGCAATGCGACGACAGTGCTTACGATGATGCACAATACGCCTTTTGGCGATATCGTGGATACTGAGGATGACATGCAGCCATACGCGTGGCGGAGCATGGGAGTGCTCGAGCAGATGTATCGCTTGATGGCGAGCGTTGTGGGGACGATGGAAGTGAACAAGGACGTCCTCTTGGAGCGGGCAAAGGGCAGCTTTGCGACCGTCACTGAGCTCGCGGATACATTGGTGCGCACGGATCAGCTTTCGTTCCGCAAATCTCATCACATCGTGAGTCGTGTGGTAAAAGAAGCGATGAGCGAGCAGCTCACTGCAAACCAAATCAGCTTGGAGCTGGTAAACCGTGCCGCCGTGGAAGTAATCGGGCGGGAGCTGTCGCTCACAGCAGAAGAACTCAGACTGGCGCTTGACCCCGTTCATTTCGTAATGATCCGCAAGCTTCCTGGTGGACCAAATCCAGAGGAAATGAAGCGCATGATCGCCGTTCGCCAAACGCTACTCCAGCAGGAAACAGAATGGCTGACACAGAAAAAGCAGGCGAATGCGAATGTGATGAAAGGGCTTGATCAGATGACAGCTGAATGGAGTGTGGGGTAATGGCAGTGGTGCGAATACCTCTTCTGGCAGTGGACGGAGGGGGCACCAAGTGTCTGGCGGTACTGGTGGACCGCTCCAGAAAGGAAATCGGTGCAGGACGCTCCGGTTCATGCAATTATCAAGGAATCGGGGAGGAAGCGGCAGCTCGTGAGTTGGTTGCAGCGATCAGCCAAGCTTTGGACGATGCGGTCACTCGTCAAACAGTTGCCCCTTTAATGAACGGCACTCCGAACCCGGATGGACGAATCGAATGGGAAATCGAGTGCGCGGTGTTCGGGATCGCTGGCCTGGACACGGAGTATGATCGACAGGTGATCTCGCGGATGGTGAGCAAGGTGCTGCACCAGCTCGGTATTCGTGTCCAGCAGCTAATTGTGGAAAACGACGGGTTTGCGGCCTTGCTCGGTGCGACTGGAGGCAGCCCCGGCATTCTGGTCATTGCAGGCACTGGTTCCATTGCCTTTGGTGTAAACGATGAACAGGAAACGGCGCGAGCAGGAGGCTGGGGGCATCGGGTCGGTGACGAGGGCAGCGGCTACTGGATCGGCAAGCAAGCGATTATGGCGGTATTAAAAGCAGCAGATGGCCGTGGTGAGCCGACCGTATTGAAGGAGCTGCTCCTCCCGCACGTTGGACTGGGACGCGTAGATGAGTTATTTAACTGGACGTACAGTGAGCATTATTCCGTCGAGAAGGTAGGAGAGCTGTCGCCGTTGGTCAGCCAGGCTGCACTCGCCGGAGATAAGGTGGCAGTTGCTATCTTGCAGGTCGCAGGCGAAGAGCTTTTCGATGCTGCCCGGGCGGTCATTGATACGTTGCAAATGAAAGCCAAGCCGTTTCAGATGATTATGCAGGGAGGCGTTTTGCAAAACGATGATCGCGTGCGAGAGATTGTCGTAGAGCACGTCCGAGAGTACGCTTCTCAGGTCGTCATCGAAAATGCGCAAAACGATCCGATTTACGGTGTCATAGCAAAAGGATTGGCTTATCTAGAACGCCAATCGGACGGCGAGTGAGGTGTCAGAAATGAAAAAAGTAATGGTTGTTTTCCCCCATCCGGACGATGAGTCTTTTGCCTGCGGGGGAACGTTGGCAAAGTGCAAGGACGCCGGACACGAAACGTGTTATTTGTGCATTACCTCCGGCTGCAAAGGACGCAGCGGTCCATTCGATATCGATTGTAGAGAAAAGCTAGCAAAACATCGAGAGCTAGAGCTGAAAACAGCGGCAGAAGTGCTGGGAATCAGTCGTCTCGAATTGTTCCGGTACCCGGATGGTTCCTTGCAAAATGCCGATCTGGATGAGCTGGTGGGTAAGATACGGGAAGCGATCGAGGAATGGAAGCCGAATGTCGTCGTTACGTTTCCGCCGGACGGGGTAACGGGCCATCCCGATCATATCGTCACGTGCGAGGCAACGACCCGAGCCGTCAAACAAGCGGAAGCGAGCTTGACGCAGGCAGAATATCCTGATCTGTACTATGTTTCGATCCCGCACTACTACGATCATTGCCCGGATCATGGTCCAAAGCCAGCGGTTCCGATTACAGGCAAGGTCGATATTTCGGGCTATCGGATACAAAAAGGGGAGGCGCTGAAGGCTCACTTAAGTCAGGAGTATTCCGTGAATCGCGCTTACCCGGGTGTGATCGATGGGGATTTTGGTGTCATTGGCTGCTATGAGTACTTTACATTGGTGCGGTCGGCGGGCAAGGCGATCGAGCCCGTTAGTGTAGGTGGGAGTATTCCTCTCATTGACCTGTAATCTAAAAAGTAGAAAGGGCTGACCAGCATGATTTTTGCTAGTCAGCCTTTTTCATTGGATAGCCCATCAGTCGGATTGTTTTGCCCTGCTAGATTTGCTTACAATGTTATCAGAAGCAATTGGAAATCAAAGGGAGAGAAGACATGTCACACAGAGTCTATGTTTATAACGTCAGTGAGCCTTCTCAAGCGCAAGACAACGACACGATGATGGTGGAATGGGGCTATGAAGTCCCCCTACTCTTGCAACCGCTCTTCATAGAAGGTGGTATAATCGCCGGAAACAATTACAACAACCATACCGAACCGGACAATTCCGGACTCTATTACGACGCGCAGGCAGGCATCGAAAACGTGAAGCGATTCTACGATTTTCTGGAGAGACAGGAAGGGTTAATCGGTAACAAAGAAGCATTTTCGGAAGCGAGAAATCAGCTTCTTAGCTATCTGGAAAAACGAACGCTTCCGTATTTTCACATCGATGCCTGGGACGTGTTCAATATGGATGACATCCCTCATGACGAACAGGCGGAAACCCTGCGCGCCAATATTGCCCATAACAACGAGATCATGACAAAGGCAATGGACAACGATGACATCTCACTGCTGAACTACTCCGAATTGATGGACGTGAACCCGGGCTTTCGTTCTTTTGCCGAGCTGCTCAATTATGAGGACTACCAATACGGCTGGGGACACATCTGGCAGCCTTATGAAGAACAACCTGACGTGGAGATTTTTGAGGAAGCTGGCTTGCTAGGTCTCAAAGACGCAGAGGGAAACGTATTGCTCGCCCCTCAGTTCGATGCCTTTTACGATTTCGCTTCCGAAGATCTCGCCGTGGTTGCCCGAGATGGCAAATACGGCTATGTACATAAATCCGGGCGAATCGTCATTCCATTAGAGTGGGAGGATGCCTACGATTTTGAATACGGCTCTGTTGGTGCCATTGTCAAACGAAACGGTCGATATGGTCTGATCAATCTGGAGGGCCAAACGATTGTCCCGATCCACTATGAAGAATTGGAACCGCTCGATTACCAAGGATTTTATACGGCAAAGAAAGACGGGAAATGGGGCGTTCTGGACCAAGCTGGTTCTGTCACGATAGATTTTGAGCTTGAAGAAGCTTTCAAGTGTGGGGACGGCATTTACCATACGGCGGTCAAAGGCAGGAAAAATCGGAAAATCTTTAACGAATATTGGAAATACGTGGGGGAATTCCCTCTGGATGCAGTCGAACATATCGGCGAAGGGCTGACCCTCGTCAAACCACACAAGGATGCAAGCCACAGCACCTTGTACAAAAAAGACGGCACTGTCGGCGCATCCGGCTTCGATAAACTGAATCGGCAAACCTATTTCCCGAATCTGCTCGTTCTGCGCAAGGGGAAGAAGTACGCCGCTTATGGTAAGCAGCAGGAAAGCCTTTTGCTACCGTACGAATATGATGAACTGATTGATTTACAGGTGTATACGGAGGCTGGACAGGGCAATCAGGTGCTGGCGAAAAAAGATGGAAGGCTAGGCGTTTTTCATGGAGATGCCGATCAACCAGCGTGGTTATTCCCCTTAGACGATTATGAGAACATTTTTTGGCTGCATCAGGATGCGTACGCATTGAAGAGAAATGGATTATGGAGCATTGCCTTATCGCCGGAAAAGCGATGGAGTGATTTCGAATTCGATCTGGTGGTGAAAAAGGCACTGGTCGAGGGTTTTGCTTATGCCTTCAAGGATCACGACGTTTATTTAGTAAGCGAGTATGGCCTGTCGAGGGCAGATAAAACGCTCGTTTTGGAGGAAGCCTGCGATCGTTATTACAGCTATTATTTTGATGCCGAGGTTCGCAAGCGACTGCTGGCCTATGCCAAAGGGGAGCAATCCGATGGTGACAGCATAGATCAGTACACGCCGGTGGAAACGTTGTACAACTTGGGCATGGAAGCGTATGAAGCAGGTGATTATGAGAAAGCCATTCTGTACGATACGCTTGCTGCTGAAAAGGGCTATGCCCCCTCCATGAACAACCTTGCTCATATGTACTACAGTCTGGAAGGCTTCGAGGATGCTGATAAAGCTTTTTACTGGTATGCGTTAGGGGCAGCGGTAGGCGACCACCATGCTATGAATGGATTAGGCTGTTGCTATCGACACGGGATAGGCACGGAGCCTGATGCCGATCAGGCTATGTACTGGATGGGCAAGGCAGCAGAATACGGTCATGCGCTGGCTCACAACAATCTTGGCGCCACCTATTATGAAGGGGAGCTGGTGCCGCAAGATTTGGACAAAGCTCTCTGGCATTATGAACAGGGAGAGGTATTAGGCTCTCCGGTTTTTGAATGGCTTGGCTATTTGCATGATTCAAAAGGGAATTATGAAAAGGCGCTGCATTATTATCAGCAGGATTACGAAGCAGGCAGCGATTTCAGTGCCTATAATTTGGGGATTTTCTACAGTAATGGGTATGGTACAGCCAAAAATATCGACGCCGCCATCACTTATTTTCATGCTGCTTTGGAAAGAGATTACCCGCATGCGCATATCGAGCTGGCAAGGATTTACCGGAACGAAGCACAATATGCGGACGAGCTTCTGGCGAAACATCACCTCGAAGAAGCAGAGAAGGCAGGTCTTGATATCCCTGAGGAGCTCACACAATCGTAGAAAAAGCAAAAAGCGGATCGACAAGAAAAGTCGTCGGTCCGCTTCCAACTAACCAGCATGCTAAATAATGGCTTCCACTTCAATTTCAACGAGCAGACGCGGGTCAATCAATGCCTTGACCTCAACCATCGTAGCGACTGGCTGAATCTCGCGGAAAAACTCTCCATGTGCTTTTCCGATCTCTTCCCACTTGCTGATATCCGTTACAAACATCCGCGTTCTTACCACATGAGACAAATCAGCATCTAGTTCTCGCAATGCTTTTTCAATCGTCTCCAGGATGAACCGCGTTTGTTCATAGGCATCGTCCAAACCAACGACTTCCCCGTCCTTCATGGCAGTAGTGCCAGCTACTTCAATACGGTCGCCGACTCGAATTGCACGGCAATAGCCCACGACAGGTTCCCAAGGCGAACCCGTGAACACTTTCTTGCGATTCATAGTAGAATGCCCCTCTCTTTTCCGCAATAATTGGAATATACTACAAAAAAGAAAGGGAGTGGAGTGGTTTATGGACTTTTTTCTCACCCTTTTTTCCAAGTACAAGTGCTTGATCCACACTGCATTTGGTCATGAAGGATACATACGCGTGGTAAGCAAGCTAAGTGCTCATGGCATTCGTTTTCGCACACGCATTCATTCTCATGCAGCTCGTCATTTAGGGGGAGGCATAGGGATGTTACCCCAAGAACAAGACCATAAGCAGTATGATATCTACGTGGCAAAAGAAGACGAACACCAAGCACATTTGGCGATTCATTCCCGTTGATGGGTGCCTATACGATATAATAATTGGGATTGGTAAGAAAATGGTACAACCGAGGAGGAACCAGCATGTCCGTACTAGAGGCACTCAAAAGCAGAAGAGCCGTGCGTAACTATATTCCAAAAGAAGTAGAAACCGAAAAAATCCAAGCGTTGCTAGATTGCGCAGTGCTAGCCCCGAACGACCGCTTGCGTCAACCGTGGCATTTTTACGTGATCAGAGGGGAGGCGAAGCTGCGGTTCGAGGAAATCGCGAAGGAATTTTTGCTGGAGCGTTTTCCGACCAAGCCGAATCTCGTGCAGGATTCCTTGGCTGTCCTGGAAAAAACACCGCTCGTCATTGTTGCCACCGCTGATGTGATCCCAGGGGATGAAGCATCCTCAGAGGATAATGAATACGCGGTTTGCTGCGCGATTCACTCCATGTGGCTGGCAGCGAAGGAACAGGGACTGGGCATGGTTTGGCGCACGAGAGGAGTAGGCTTGGTTCGCGACGAGCGCTTGCTGCAATTCCTCGGATCGCCTGAAAATAAAAAGGTCGTAGGCACGTTGTTCATTGGCTATCCCGAGGCAGATGCTCCGGAGACCAGTCGGGTAGCAGCGGAAGAAAAGACGACCTGGCTGTAAAATGACACCCAAGGGATGAAGATTCATTCGAAATGGATGTATTTGTTTTTCAAAAGGAAGATCATCTTCAAAAAAGAGTGAAGCACTTTGCAACTAAGCCTCCTCATGGACGTATAAATGGTAAAGGTTACACCGTACATATCGAGGGGAGTTGTTTCATCAATGTTTGGAAAGCTTGCAGCAGACGCGCTCGGCTTGAGCAATGTGGGAATTGTGGTAAAACCAGCGGATTACGACAAGGTGGACGCTGATGATTACATCATGCATGAGGACCATGAGAAAATCTATTTTTTGATCAAATCAAAGTCCGACGAGTATTGCTTCACCAATCTGGGTCTAGTTCATCTGGATGGAACGAGTGCCACCAGTAAAAAACGCATGCTGCGCCGCTATTCCTACCATACACACCCGATCTCTAACGTGTATCTGGAAACAGCCGGAACCGTCGATTTGGATGTAGAAATCAAGTTCACGATGGGCAATGAGCACTACTCGATCGATGTAAACAAAAAGCATTTGGAGGAATTAAAAGACCTCTACAAAGCACTTGTGAAGATCGCCTCGACTATGCACGATAACGAACTTGCGCTCCAGCATGCAAAAGAAAGCCTCCACGTCGCCCAAAGCACACTGGGTCGCGTAACTGGACAACAAGCAGACGTAGCTTCACAATTCAAGTCCATCAACCAATACACCTTCGATTGGCTGGAGGACATCCGATACAAGTATGTCGTGAAAGACTTTGGTAAAGTCTTTGAAAAATACATTCATAACTAAACAGTAGCAACTAAGAGAAAAGAGCCTCTTTAAAGAGGCTCTTTTTGTATTCAAGCGAAATCTTCGGCACGCCTTCCTCCCGACCACAGCAGCAGGAAGACAACGCTCTTTCGAGCTTTACTCCTTATGCAAAAGCTTACCGATCTTGAGCGCCAGCTGGATTTGAAGCATCTCCTCCGAGTTTTTCAAGTCCATGTTCAAAATCTCCTTGATCTTCTCGATCCGGTAAATAAACGTATTGCGGTGAATGAACATCGCTTTCGCCGCTTCACTGACGTTTTGATTGTACAAAAAGTAATTGTCCAAGGTCACCATGAGGCTCGTACCGAACTCTTGATCATGCTCGTACAGCTTCCCCAGACGCTTCAAAAAGAAGTCTTCCAGTTCAATGTCCTTAATGTTGGAACCCAGGAAATGATAGACGGAGTAATCATCGAAATGAGAAACGTCGCCCTTGCTGTTGAACTTTTGCATCAGGCGGATCGCTTCATGTGCTTCGGTAAAGCTCTTGTGAAGCGAAGCGATGTTTTTATACTGACGTCCGACCCCAATAAAGAACAAGGTTTTCTTGATTTTATCCACGAGAGCGCTGTACAGCTCATTCGCGAATTGCTTGGCTTCACTTGCAGACACCACGGGTTTTTGCTCATTTTGTCCGATGAGGATAATGATCCGATTGTTCCGATAAAAGCAGGTGATTTCCCCAGGAGCTTTACTCGAATTGTCATAGACGAGGTCGACACATTTTTTTGCGATCCGATCCAGCTCGTATTTGCGATCGATGATATCCTCCAAATTTTCCAGCTCAATCGGCTCGATATTCATGACCATACAAAAATACATGTAGCTGGATTGCAGTCCGTGTAAATCACACAAGGTTTGCAGCGAGTCAGAGGACGTAATTTTACCTGTGAGCAAGTCATCGAAAAAGTCTTGCCTGATCTTCAGCTTCACTTCCTCGATTTCCCTCGCCTTAATCCGCTCCAGCGCCACGATGGTGGATGCCTGCTCCAACACGATGTAGTCAAATTCGGTAAGCTCCCAAACGGTTTGCCAGACGACGATGTATCCGTAGATGTGATTGGCTACAGCAACGGGTAGAATCCTGCATTTAATTTCATAATCCTTCGCATGGTAGATACGCTTGATCGACTTTTTGATCTGGCTAATATTTCGCGGTACGGACTCCGTGAAGTCACGGGTAAAAACAGGCCTGTTTTTGCTTAAGGTCAGGCAGGAGTCAAGCGGAATCGGATTGTGCCAGATTTCCGTGTAATGAAGCAGATGCCAGTCCTGGTCCAGTATAAGGATCGGGTTGTTGATCGTCTCGGACAGCTCGGAGGCGATGCGATCCAGTCCGCCACCTTCAAGCGCAATGCGAAACAGGGCGTTATGCATGTCCAATGTTTTGCGGTTCAACAAATCGTAGCGCCCGGAGGCTTTCTCGTTAATAATGGCAATCACTTTCGACAGCGTGTATTCAAAAGGCAGGGCCAAAAGCGGGAGACCGTACTTGTTGGCATGATCAATCATGTTTTGCGGGATTTGATCGAAATAGCGATGCATCTTAATGCAGAGCCCGGAGCAGTTGATCTCCGCCAATTCCTTGATGATTGTATTTTGTAGCTCGGGATTGTCCTTGAAAATATATCCAGTGGAGAGCAGTAATTCATTAGAAGACAGCC
This sequence comes from Brevibacillus sp. HB2.2, assembly GCF_013284275.1. Lineage (NCBI taxonomy): Bacteria > Bacillati > Bacillota > Bacilli > Caryophanales > Paenibacillaceae > Brevibacillus > Brevibacillus sp. HB2.2. The sequence goes on along the minus strand of NZ_JABSUV010000059.1, from coordinate 8,046 downwards.
AGTCAAAAGCATCCGGGTTCTCCATGATATTGACGATGGAGATAACATTGTTAATGCCTTGCTCTCCCGCGATGATTTTGATGCCGTCTATGGATTGAATGGTAAGCAAATCTTTGATGGTCAGCACCTTGTTCACTCCTTTGCCACAAAGGGATTCCTGTAATTGTGCAATGTGCACAAGTGAACCTCAATTTTTTTAGTTTCCATACACAATGACGATTCCATCCACCCTGTCTAAAATAATGATGTAAGTACGTGGTGCTTGTCTAATTGTTTTTTGAAAAGCAAGCACCGAGCCAATCTTGGCGGGTTGTTCAATCACGAGATCATGGAGGGCTTACTATGACAGACAAAAGCGTAGTACAAGCATTTCTCGAGGCAGCGGCTGAGGGGAATATCGAAGCACTGAAAAAGCATCTGGAGCAGGGCGTAGATATTAACGCAAGAAACAGACAAAAGCGTACAGCGATTCTGACTGCTGCGATGAACGACAAATTGGAAGCGGTATCGTTTTTGGTAGAAGCGGGTGCAGATGTAGATTTGCAGGATGAGACATGCTTCAACCCGTTCTTGTTCGGTTGCATCAACGGCAAGCTGGAGCTCGTCAAAATGATGATCAAGGCAGGAACAAACCTGGAGCTGTTGACTCGTTTTGGTGGCGTAGGGATTACCCCAGCGTCCGAAAAAGGTCATGTGGATATCGTACGTGAGCTCGTAACGACGACTGACATCAATGTAAACCATACGAACTTTGTGGGCTGGACACCACTCATCGAAGCGATCATCTTAGGTGATGGCGGGGAAAAGCAACAAACGATCATCAAGCTATTGATTGAGCATGGTTGCAATGTGCACATGGTAGATAAATACGGCGTAACACCGCTTGAGCTTGCGAGAAGAAAAGGCTACACCGAGATCGAAAACATCTTGCTGGAAGCAGGAGCAAAGTAAAGCGTCCCATGTACATCCAGGCGTTGTCTGGCGATGCTGGTTTCCTTGAGCGTTTGGCACGAGCAAACTTTAGCGGGACCGTACACAGTACTTTTGAGCGCACGATCAATCTGAAATGCAGCGAAAACGGGGAATTGTACACCATTGGCAACCATCAGCTAGACAATGCACCGAACACGCTCATCATTGATGTAAAAGGCTTTTCAGAGCTGGGGCTACCCGTTAATACTCCGGTCATTACGGAAGATGGCACGCTCGTTATCGGATCGGATTTGCGAATGTGGACTCAGCAAGCAGCAAAGTGGGAAGGGGTCCTTCCTTCCTATCCTTGTGATATAGAAGCCGTAGAAGTATTGCGCCGAAATGTGGCGTTCACGAAAAACTACGTAGACAAATACGGCAAGACGGGGGGCATGAAGATGTCCTCCCAACCTGCCAGTCCGTTTGAGAAAGAGATGTCCCGTATGCTGATCCAGCGTGCAGGTATGCTTTCCGACGATCTGGCGAACAAACGCATAGAGTCAGCTACTCAGCATGCGATAAGTCTTATCGGACTGGGGCCGGGGTTAACACCATCGGGTGACGATTTTTTAGTGGGATTGTGCAGTGTATACAAAATGCAAAACATTTCCTCTTGTTTGTCATGCCCATTTTTCGATGAAATCGTCCGTTCGTCCCAAGTATTAACGAACGAAATCAGTGCGATCACGCTGAAAAAAGCAGCCCATGGACAAGTAAGAGAGTCGCTAAATGACCTGCTTTCATGCATGATATCCGGCTCCTTGGAAGAGCTTGTCCCTGCTTTAGACAAAATCATCAGGATCGGCTCGTCGTCGGGTACGGATATCCTGCTTGGCATCCTATGTGGTTTGGAACGAAATCTAGAAGCTGGAGGTAATGTATGTCTACCAAAGTCGTAATCAAGCAAAGCACGTATTTTGACTCGGTATCCCTGATGTCTCTCTCTACAAAAGCGAATCAAATTGAAGGTGTCGAACAAGCGGTTATCGCGATGGGCACCGACATGAATAAAGAGGTATTGAAAAACGTCGGTTTGCTCACACCTGAGCTAGAAGCAGCGAAAACGAGCGACTTGATGATCGTGGTGAAGGCAGCGACAGACGAGCTGTGCGAGAGCGCTCTCATCGCCATCGAAGAGCTGTTCAAGAAAAAAGGCGGCAGCAAATCTGCAACGGAGATCAAATACTCCACGATTGATTCTGCGGCAGCCAGCATTCCTGAGGCAAACCTCGCTGTCATCTCGGTAAACGGTGCATTCGCAGCGAGAGAAGCGAGAAAAGCATTGGAAAACGATCTGCATGTCATGCTGTTCAGCGATAACGTAAGCATCGAGGAAGAAATCGCCCTCAAGCAATTCGCGCACGAAAAAGGTCTCTTGATGATGGGGCCTGACTGCGGTACAGCGATTATCGGCAATGTGGCACTGTGCTTCGGAAATGCTGTGAGAAAAGGCAACATCGGGATCGTAGGTGCATCTGGTACGGGAAGCCAAGAGGTGAGCGTGCGTATTCACGACTTCGGCGGCGGTATCACGCAGCTGATCGGTATAGGCGGTCGCGACCTATCCGAGCAAGTCGGCGGCATCATGATGCTCGACGGAATCAAAGCGCTGGAAGAGGATGAGGCGACAAAGGTCATCGTGCTCATTTCCAAGCCACCAGCACCAAGTGTACAGGAAAAAGTGTTGGCGCAAGTGAAAAGCTGCAAAAAGCCTGTCGTTGTGTACTTCATTGGTGGAGAAGAAACGCCAGTTCTGGAAGCAGGCGGACATTTTGCCAAGACGAGCAAGGAAGCAGCCATCAAAGCAGTTGTGCTGGCTGGTGCCAACGAAGATGAGCTTAACAAGCGCGCACTCAACTGGCCGCTGATTGAAGAAGTGCGGGCAAAGCTGACGCCGGAACAAAAGTACGTTCGCGGGCTGTTCTGCGGCGGTACGCTGTGCGACGAAGCCATGTACCTCGCGATGGACAAGTATGAAGACGTATACAGCAACATCCAAAAGAAAGCAGACTACAAGCTGAAAAACATCCATGAGAGCAAGGCTCACACTTTCCTCGACATGGGCGATGACGACTTTACAAATGGCAAGCCGCACCCGATGATTGATCCTTCCACGCGCATCGCAAGATTTTTGGAGGAAGCAAAAGATCCTTCTGTCGGCGTCATTCTGATGGACTTTATCTTGGGCTTCGGTTCCCACGAAGATCCTGTCGGCGTGATGATGCCAGCGATTATGGAAGCAAAAGCGAATGCTGCCAAGGAAGGCAGACACCTGGAAATCCTGGGCTACGTGCTGGGTACAGACCTCGATACACCGAACTTTGATGAGCAAGTGAAGAAGCTGATGGATGCGGGTGTCACGATTGCGAGCAGCAGTACGAACGCAGGTCTTCTGGCTAGAGAATTTGTTGCGAAAGGGGAATAATCATGAGCAAAATCAACGAGCTGTTTAACGGGAAAATTCATGCGATCAACGTAGGGATCGAGTTTTTCAAAGACGATATCATCAAGCAAAATGCGAATGCATCTCATCTGGATTGGAAGCCACCAGGTGGCGGAAAGCCTGAGCTGATCAACGCTCTCGACAGACTGGAAAATGCAGCTGTCGCCGAGAAAATCGCTGCGGCAAACAAGCTGGCGGTAGAGCGTATCATCAACTCCCAGCCGATGCTTGTTGGGTTCGACCAAGCGATCAATGTGGTACCAGGCATGACCAAAACCACGATTCTGCACGCAGGTCCGCCGATCACTTGGGACAAAATGTGCGGCTCAATGAAAGGTGCTGTAACCGGAGCAATCGTATTCGAGGGCTTGGCAAAAGACATCGAGGAAGCTGAACAGGTAGCTGCTTCCGGCGCAATCACGTTCTCTCCATGCCACGAGCACAACTGCGTAGGCTCCATGGCAGGTGTGACATCCGCTTCGATGTTCATGCATGTAGTCAAAAACAAAACGTATGGCAACGTCGCTTACACCAACCTGAGTGAGCAAATGGCTAAAATTTTGCGCATGGGTGCCAATGATGAAAGTGTTATCGCTCGCCTGAACTGGATGCGCGATGTATTGGGACCAATGCTGCGTGATGCAATGAAAATCGCTGGCGAAATCGATCTTCGTCTCATGCTGGCGCAAGCGCTGCACATGGGTGACGAATGCCACAACCGCAACAACGCAGGTACGAGCCTGTTGATTCAAGCGCTGACTCCGTACATTTTGGAGACAGATTTCACAAAAGAACAGAAGCGCGAAGTATTCGACTTCGTCGCAAGCAGCGATTACTTCTCTGGCCCGACATGGATGGCTCTGTGCAAATGCGCACTTGACGCAGCGCACGGCATTGAGAATAGCACGATTGTCACCACGATGGCGCGTAATGGCGTTGAGTTCGGTATCCGTGTAAGCGGTATGGCTGGAAACACCTGGTTTACTGGGCCAGCACAAAAGGTAATCGGTCCGATGTTTGCAGGCTACAAGCCAGAGGATTCCGGCTTGGATATCGGGGACAGTGCGATCACCGAAACATACGGGATTGGTGGCTTCGCGATGGCGGCAGCTCCAGCGATTGTTGCACTCGTAGGCGGAACGGTTGAAGAAGCGATCGGCTTCTCCACCACGATGAAAGAAATTACGACAGCAGAAAATCCAAACGTAACGATTCCACTCCTAGACTTCCAAGGTGTCGCAACAGGAATCGATATTCGTCAGGTGATCCAAACCGGCATCCTGCCGATTATCAACACCGCCATCGCGCATAAAGACGCAGGTATCGGCATGATCGGTGCGGGTATTACCTATCCGCCAATGGAAGCTTTTGAAAAGGCATTGCTCGCAGTGACGGAAACGATTAGCCAATAGCTTTTCATCCTAGGTGACTCAGCTTTCGCAGCAAAAGAAGGTTGCGAAAGCTGGGTTGAAAGAGGAAGGTGAATGAACATGGGACAGGCAAACGTAAAGGAATCAAATGAAGAATTCAAGTCCTATGGATACGCGGACGATATTTTGCCAAAGACTTCCGAAAATCGAGATTGGGGCACCTTTAACTACGTAACCGTATGGATGGGCGCTGTGCATAATCTCATGTCGTACATGACAGTAGCCGGATTCTTTGTCCTCGGATTATCCGTTCCGCAAGTCTTATGGGCAGTCATGATTGCTGCCTTGATCGTTTCGGCGGGCTATGTGTTGAATGGCTATGCGGGAACAAAGTACGGGATTGGCTATTCGATGCTGCTACGCAGCTCCTTTGGTGTAAAAGGCTCGATCATTCCTGCTATATGTCGTGGGCTCATCGCTGGGGTCGTGTTTTTTGGGACAAAAACAATTATTGGCGCACAATCCTTTAATGTCATTTTTGAGAAAATATTCCCTGGCTATAAGAGTATGGTTCCAGGCTTTGATTTTCTCGGATTAGATTTCCCGACCATGCTTTCTTATGTGATCCTCTGGGTCATTACAGTTGGATTGTTTTTAGGTGGAATGAAAATTCTCAGTCTGTTTAGTAAATGGTCTTCACCGATCATCTATATTTTCATCGTAGGTGCAGCGATTTGGGCGATCAGCGTTGCTGGCGGATTTGGTCCAATCTTTGCTTATGCTCCTGCCAAACCGATGGAGAATTGGCTTGTATTTATCGCATGTGTAAGTGCATTGGTATCGAACTGGGGTGGCCCGATTGTAAATATCGCAGACCTTACGCAAAGGGCAAAACACCCGAAAGCTCCGATGATTGGTCTGCCGCTTGGAATGATTGCATCCTACATCTTGTTTGGAATTACGTGTGTAGGATTGTTGGTTGGGACGCAAATCGCGTTTGGCATCAAAGACTTTAATGTAGTCGTTGCCATTGATCAAATTGGGAATCCTGTTGCCGTCATTATCTTGTTGCTGGCACTGAATATAGGTTCGACGAGCTATGTTGTGTTTGGAAATTTACTTCCATCTGGACTGCAAATGACAGCGCTTCTTCCGAAAATGTTTACAGTGAAATCAGCAGCTATCTTGACAGCTGTATTGGGGACTGTCATTTTACCTTGGAAGCTGGTAAATGGTACGGCGGCGCTGTATATGTTCTATAGCTTTATCGGCTCCATGTACGGTCCGATTACTGGGATCATGCTAGTCAGTTTCTTCATTGAAAGAAAAAGAAGGCTAGATTTATCTGCAATCTACGTAAAACCGGGTGAAAACGGAGAATACAAAAACGGCTTTAATATGGTGGCATGCGGCGTATTGATCGTCAGCTTCTTGATTACGCTATCCGGCTCTTTCCTGCCAAATGTGCCACTATTGGCAAACATCAGCAAGTCAGCATTCCTTAGCGGGTCGATCATATCCGGCGTCTTATATGCGCTGTGCTATAAATGGAACAAACCAAGTACGATCACGCAGAGTGAAACAGCTGCAAAAGCATCTTAACAAAGGGAGAAGTGCCCAGTGGAAAAACTCGTTATTGTTGCTATCGGCGGCAACTCATTAGTTAAGGATAATGGTCGCAACACGATTCAAGACCAATATGAAGCCGTATGTGAAACCGTAGTAAATATAGCAGATATGGTGCAGGAAGGGTACAACGTTGTCGTTACTCACGGCAACGGACCGCAGGTTGGATTTGCTTTGCAACGATGCGAAATCGCCAATGAAGTGTCCGGGATGCCTACGATCCCGCTGGTCAATTGCGTGGCGGATACGCAGGGCGGAATCGGCTACCAAATCCAGCAGGCACTGACCAACGAATTTGCCAAAAGAGGAATCAACAAAAAGGTTGCCAGCGTCATCACACAGGTAGAAGTTAGCAAGGATGATCCGAACTTCCAAAATCCAACGAAGCCAGTCGGCTCCTTCTTCACGCTGGAGCAAGCGGAAGAGATGCGCAAAGAGCATCCAGACTGGGTATTTATCGAGGATTCCGGTCGCGGCTACAGAAGAGTGGTTCCATCCCCTAAACCAATCGACATCGTGGAAAAAGACGCAATCAGATCGTTGATCGAAGCGGGATATGTGGTAGTCGCTGTTGGCGGCGGTGGTATTCCGGTTGTGAAATCGGGCGAAAATACGTACGATGGGATTGATGCTGTCATCGACAAGGATTTTGCCACCAGCTTGCTGGCAGAACAAATCGATGCACAGACCTTGATCATTACGACAGGTGTTCCGCAGGTATGTATTAACTTCGGCAAGCCGAATCAAAAGGCGCTGGAACGCATCACGGTAGAGGAAACGAAGCAATACGTTCGTGAAGAGCATTTCGCAAAAGGCAGCATGCTGCCAAAGATTGAGGCCAGCCTGAGCTTTTTGGAGAAAAACGGGTCAAGCGTGATCATTACGAACCCGGAGAGCTTAAAGGATGCGATTACGAACAAAGCAGGGACACACATCGTAAAATAAAGGCCTCTTAAGGGAGGATGCTAGTCTATGGATTACATGAAGCTGGCAGTGGAAAAAACGATGGAAGGCATGAACAACAAGCTTGGCGGACCTTTTGGAGCAGCTGTCGTGAAAGGGGACGAAATCATCGCCGTATGCAGCAATCGCATGTTGGCAGATATGGACCCGTCCCAGCACGCAGAGATGGTAGCCATTCGCGAAGCGTGCAAGGCGCTCGGTACGATGGACCTGACAGGCTGCGAAATTTACGCGACTTGCGAGCCTTGCCCGATGTGCGTGGGCGCCATCATTTGGTCGGGGATCAAGGTTGTACATTACTGCTCGACTGAGGAGGATGCGCATGAGCACGGCTTTTCGGACAAGCATCTACGCGACTATTTTTCCGGTAAGGATCAGAGGGTTTTGAACATGATCAAGGTGGAGAAGCGTGAGGACTGTGATCAGTTGTTTACGCACTTTCATCGGCTGAACAAAGACTAAATAGCAGACAAGAAGTACGGATGTTCGGAGCATGAAAAAAGGGCCTTATATGGGCCCTTTTTCAGCGTATAGGAATTTATAAGTTTGGTGTGTGCGAAAGCCCGTATCCTTTCGATAGACGGTTATTCGTTCTGAGATAACGGTTGTGACATCTTGAAAGAACAATCACAATGATCATTCTACCGTTTTATAAGGTACCGATGAACCAAC
>NZ_JABSUV010000058.1:0-34998 GCF_013284275.1 Brevibacillus sp. HB2.2 | reverse complement strand
ACGCCAACACACGGTCCAAAGACGTTTTCCATTCTACGCCACTCGGAAATACATCCTGTACGTGCTGTCTCAGCTTGTCATTTTGGCTCAATTCCGGACTCAAGATCGATACCAGACCGCTATCCTCTCTCGTACGGATCAAACGCCCGATGCCTTGACGCAGTCTCAGCAGCATGTAAGGCATATCTACCTCGTCGAAAGGATTTGCTGCACTTTTTCGTTTTGCTGTAAACACCGGATCATTCGGCGGGAATGGCAATGACCAAATAATCACATTGGACAACGAAGGCCCCGGTACATCTAGCCCTTCCCACAGGCTCACCGCACAGAGGCTGCTTTTCTCGTCGTTTTGGAACTGAGAGATCAGATGGCTGATTTCCGCATCTCCTTCGAACAAGAATCGCAGATCCGTACAGGTAGGCTCGTTTTTGATAGCGGCCTTGAATTGCTGTAATTCCTCCATGGAAGAAAACAACAACAGCGCACTACCCGCTGATTTTTGCAGCAATTGGGTAGCCTGTCTCATTTTTTCCGCAAAGGAGTCTGTCGCAGATAGGGTTGGTACGTATACTTCCATTTGCTTGTCGTATTCGTATGGAGAAGCCACCGAGAACGACAGATATTGCTCAATGCCCAAGCTGTCCGCCACATAGTTGAATGATCCATCTACAGATAGAGTCGCCGACGAAAAGACTATCGGCATCTTTTGTGAGAAGACGCGCTCTTCCAGTACTTCCTGCACCTTTTTTGGCATGACGACCAAGGTCGGCCCTGTAATCTCTTCACTCATCCAGGAAATGACGTGATCCGGGTCTTGGAAAAGTCCCAGTGCGAGCTGCATCATTTCCAGATGCTCCTCGACAATTCGCAGCTGGAACTCGTCCAACGTATACAGACCACCCTCTAGCGCCAGCTCTTCCTCAATCCAACTGACGAGACTCGTAAAACGATGGATGGTTGCAAGGAGTTCCGGATGAAAATGGATTTCTTTGCGGTTGGAGCCCATCACAGCCTTGCTCTCTTCATTCAATCGGGAGAACATCTCCTCGCTCTGGGCAATGGCTTCTTCAATGGCAATAGCGAGCTCTTCCCTGATCTCACCCTTCAAGACACGCGTAATCGTTTCTTCGAAGATGGAGTGATTCAGCTTGTACGTCAATGCTTTTTGGGCAGCAGGCTCCAACAGATGACCCTCGTCAAAAATAACCGAGCTATGCGGCGGCAGCAACGGTAGCTGACCTCCGCGCTTGCGGATCTCATAAGTCCACACATGCTCCATATAAAAGTCATGGGAGCAAATGATCAAATCGGCTGACTGACGATAATGATTTCTGGATAGGGTCTGCCCACAGCGGTGCTGTCTGTCGCACACAAAGCAATCCTGAAAAGTATCCCAGTTCATCTGCCCCCATTCTTGGTCATCCAGATCAGGATATGTGCTACGATCCCCGTACGGATAAAATGACTGCAAGGCCTCATGTGTATGAACAAACGATGGCAGCTCTTGATAAATATGCTGGAAAGCTTCACCTGTCTCAGGCTGGAATCTCGCCTCATCCAGCTTGCGCAAACAGACATATTGGTCCGGAGATTTTCCGAGTCTCGCGTCAATCGTCAGGTTGAGATGGCGAGCCAGTTTGGCAATATCGCCTTCCGGTTTTACGAGCTGCTCAATCAGCGACTCATTCGCACAGGCAATGATGGCGGGCTTTCTGGTATATCGTGCATAGCTGATCGCGTACAGCAGGTAAGCCAATGTTTTCCCCGTGCCTACTCCCGCCTCTGCAAAAATCGTTTGCTTTTCTATAAAAGCCCGTTCAAGCTGAAAGGCCATGTAGATTTGCTCATCACGCACCTCGAACCCAGCCTCAGGCAATACTTCATAAAAAACGTCCGCTACCCAATCACTCACCTGAGAGATGAACGGCTGGGACGGATCGTAGTCAAAAGGATAACGTTCCAATTGTGACCTGCCTCCAATAATGTAAAGAATCGTCAAGCATAGATGCTAACATGTTATGATGACATGTCTTGACGATAAACACAATACAGATGAGAGAAAAAACCATTCCTTTTCGTGGTAAGATAAGGATGGTAGAAAAGTAGAATAAAACAGGAGTGAACAAGCCAATGGAAAAAGTAATGTTTATTGAAATTGGAATGGGCATCGACATGCATGGTCAAAACGTCACCAAAGCCGCAGTCCGCGCTGTTCAAAATGCTATCCATCATAATTCGATGCCTGGATTGCGTTCTGTCCTGCCAGGAAACGATATCCATAACATGAAAGTACATGTGAGACTTGCCGTTCCTGCTGACAAGGAGAAGCTCGACTTGGAAACGGTTCGTCAAGCACTGCCTTACGGGGAAGTCTCCTTCGAAATCGTCGATGGCGGCATGCTGACAAGCAGCGGGGTTGTGATCGCTGAAAAAGAGGACAAGAACGATCTTGCCTATATCGTCATCGCTTCGGTAGAGGTCGGCTATTAGAATCCCGGCTCATCCACTACCTGTGGGCGAAACTGATAGCGCTCCAACGCTATTTCTCCTGCTGCTGACACGACTATCCCTTCGCTTTCCAAGGCCATTTTTTGCAGCGTGAACGAATCCAAATCTTGCAATCCGATCTTGCCTTGGGCGTTAATGACTCGATGCCAAGGAAGCTGGTGCTTTTTGGACATGGAATGAAGGATGCGAACGATTTGTCTGGCAGCTCTCGGACTCCCGGCCAACGCTGCAATTTGTCCGTACGTCATGACATGGCCAGCTGGAATCCCGGCAATGATTCTTAGTGCGCGCTGCGTAAATTCGGTCATGATGACGACTCCTTCTTGCTTGATCAAATCAAAAGGCTTGTGACTCCTTGCGATCACAAGCCTTTTCTTCTTATTTCAGGTTAAAACAGTCTTTCCAGCTCGTCAACCAGACTGCCGACGTAGGCAACCGCCTCGCGGATTGGCTGCGGATCTGACATATCCACACCAGCTTTTTTCATCAGTTCCAGCGGCGTCAGCGTCCCTCCGGCTTTGAGCACCTCGATCCAACGATCAACCGCAGGCTGTCCCTCTTGCTTGATGCTCGCTGCCATTGCGGTAGAAGCGGTCAAACCAGCTGCGTACGTGTACGGATACAGCCCCATGTAATAGTGCGGTTGGCGCATCCATGTAAGACTAGCTGCATCGTCCAGATCAACTGCATCCCCCCAGAAGTCTGCGAGCACTTGCCCTTTCCATTCGGAGAGTTGTTTAGCAGTCAATGGTACGTCATTTTGCGCTGCTTCGTACACTTTTCGTTGCATTCTCGCTTCTAGCAGATGCGTGACAAAGTTATGGTAATACGTATTCATCAATTGCAAAATGACCCAGCGCTTCAGACGAGGATCGTCGGATTGCTCCACGATGTGCTGCGCGAGCAAGAGCTCGTTGAGTGTGGAAGGCGCTTCGATAAAGTACAGCGATGGACGAGAGTTCGTAAAGCTTTGCTCTCTTGTCGCCAGCATAAAATGTCCGCAATGCCCCAGCTCATGAGCCAGCGTGAAAGCACTGCGCATATTTCCCGACCACGTAATGAGAATGTAAGAGTGCTTACTGTATGTCGTTGAGCAGAACGCACCTGTCGATTTGCCCACGTTGTCTACGTAGTCAATCCAGCGTTCATTCAGTGCTTTTTCCATAATGGCAGTATATTCAGACCCCATCACTTGCAAGGATGCCAGTATCTTTTGCCCAGCTTCTTCGATCGTAACTGGCGGGCTGAATTCCGGGTCAAGCGGTGCCTTCAAATCACAAAAGGCCAGCTTCGCAAGGCCGAGCTCTTTTGCTTTCAGCTTCGCATAGCGTCGCATGTGTGGAGCGAGTTCATTCCCGATGATATCCAGGATGTTGTGATACATATCCAGTGTAACTTGCTGTGGCTTAAGCAGCATGTCCGTTACGGTTTCATAGCCACGCAGACGAGACATGACGGTTTGTCTTTTCACCTCTGATGCGTATACCGCAGCGAAGGAGTTTTGGTAGGAAGCGAGTGTCTTCGAAAAGGATTCGTACGAAGCACGGCGCAGCGTCGTATCGGAAGACATCTCATAATCGGTCTCAAACAGCGCGAAGGATACTGGACGCTCATTTCCCTCGTCATCATGGACGGGAGCAAATGACATGTCGGACAGCTTTCCGCGCAAGTAAATGTTGTATGGTGCACCGAAAACCTCGCCCATCGCCGCAAACGCTTCCTCGGTTTCAGCCGACAATCGGTACGGCTTTGTTTCCAGCAAATCCTTCAAGCTTTTGCGGAATGTTTCGAGTCCTGGTTCTTCCTTCAAGAAGCTCTCGATTTTTCCTTCAGGCAACGCCAATATCTCCGAAGGTATAAAAGAAAGGGCAGCGTTTAGCTGGGATACGACATCCCCTACCCGTGCAGAGTTCGCTTGGTTTTGTGGATTCGTCCCGTCTTCAGACGACCGCAGTCTGGCATACGTCGCTGCGACACTCGCCCGAACGTTGAGCGCCTCATTTGCCTCCAAGCATGCCAACAACGTCTCTCCACTCTTATGCAGCTGACCTTTGAATGCAGTGACGACAGGCAGATCCTGTATAATTTCTGCTAATTCTTGCTCCCACGCTTCCTGGCTCTCAAACAGATCGTTCAGGTTCCACGTATACTCGACAGCGACTTGATCACGTGTCTGTCTTGTCTTCACTCTGACTGCCTCCTTTAATTCTGCCAATAAAATATTTTTTATGTACTAAAATTGCCTTTTCATTTGAATTTTCCTACAATTAATCAAAATAAACAAGTGGATAACTTGCTCGAAATAGGCCGTAATCTGTCTTTTTCTGCGCTTTCCTAGGAAATTCTTTCAAATGATAAGCAGGTGATTTTGGAGGGGAAGGTTAAATAGATAGAATGCAAGTAAGCCTTTTGTTCTTAAAAGGAGGAAATGAACCATGTCTTTTGAAATCTTGTTTGACCGTTACGCTGATCTCGCAGTAAAAGTCGGCGTCAACGTACAGCCTATGCAAACGTTAGTCGTATCTGCTCCGCTATCTACTGCTCCCTTTGTAAGAAAGGTGGCCAAAAAAGCGTATGAAGCGGGTGCCAAGCACGTTCATATTGATTGGACCGACGATGAACTCACACGGATGAAATATGATTTGGCCCCTGATGAAGCGTTTCGTGAATACCCGCAATGGAAGGTGCAGGGATTAGAGGAAATGGCGGAAAATGGCGCGGCGTTTCTCTACATTTCTGCGGCGAATCCCGATTTGCTGAAGGGAGTAAGTCTTGACCGCATTTCTACGGCTAACAAAACAGCTGGTCAAGCTCTCCATAAGTTCCGCAGCTATACCATGTCCGATAAAGTGAGCTGGTGCGTGCTAGCTGTTCCATCACCTGCATGGGCAGCCATGGTCTTCCCGCATTTGCCACTAGAGGAACAAGAGCCAGCCCTGTGGGATGCCATCTTCCGCGCCACTCGCGCAGATATGGATGACCCTGTCCAAGCTTGGCATGACCATCATGCGACATTGAACAGCAAGGTGGATCAACTCAATGCCAAACAATACCGCTATCTTCATTACGAAGCTCCCGGCACCAATTTGACGATTGAGTTGCCTAAAAACCACATTTGGATTGGTGGCGGTGGCGTAAATAAAGACGGCGTCTCCTTCATGGCCAATATGCCGACAGAAGAAGTATTCACTGCGCCGTTAAAAGAAGGCGTCAACGGAACCGTTCGTAGCACCAAGCCTTTGAGCTATCATGGGAATTTGATCGAGAACTTTACGCTGACTTTTGAAAAAGGAAGAATTGTCTCGGCAACTGCTGAAAAGGGTGAAGAGTCCCTGAAGCAATTAATTGAGACAGATGAAGGCTCGCATTATTTGGGTGAAGTGGCGTTGGTTCCTCACCTGTCCCCTATCTCGCAATCAAATATCATTTTCTATAACACGCTCTTTGATGAAAATGCGTCCAACCACTTGGCGATCGGAAACGCTTATAGTGTGAATATTGAAGGTGGCGCTGACATGAGCAATGAGGAACTGGCTAGCCGTGGTATCAATATCAGCCTCACCCACGTCGATTTCATGATCGGCTCCGCCGAGATGAACATTGATGGAGAAACAGCTGACGGCAAGCGTGAACCGTTATTCCGCAACGGAAATTGGGCTTAAATTTAACACGAGAATGACATAGCGAGAGGCTGGATTTCATCATCACCATGACAAATCCAGCCTCTTTTTTCTCGCATACAACCACTTTTCGCAAAACGCTTTCATGAAGGGGAAATAATCGGATACAAATGTCCCTGCATGGCAAAGGACGCTTTCCCCGTTTCCTCGGAGACAACAACGATCAACGCATCGCTTTTTTCACTCAAACCCAACGCAGCACGATGTCTGGTTCCCAGCTTCTTTTCCCCTACCACAACCTGAGATAATGGCAATACATTGGCAGCGGACACGATATGATTTTCTCGAATCAGGACGGCCCCATCATGCAAAGGGCTGCCAGGATAAAAGATCGATTCCAGTAAGGAATGGCTCATCGTGGCCTCAATCGGTATGCCTGCTTGCAGCAGCAGATCAAGCGGGTCCTCACGTTCAACGACAATCAATGCTCCTTGGCGCCTTTTGGCCAAGTGCTGAACAGCCTTGGATAAATCCAGATATTTTCCTGTATAGGGTGAGAGATAGCATTGTAAATAAAAGGAGGCTGCTACTGTTTCGAGTCGGCTAAACTTCGTCCGTATTTGATCAAACGTCCCGAGCACACATTCATTTTCGTTTTTTAACGCATGGATGCTCTCATCCAATGTAACGGATATTCCCCTCAGCTCTTGCAGCAATTCCTCCTTCAGCGATGATGTATCACAGTTAACTTCCAGCATATGAACCCCTCAATTTCCATTTCTCTTCACGCTTCGTTCTTTGTTTGATTGTTCCCCTCCCTCTAGGAAATCATTCCTATTTCCTAGATGATAATTCCACTGCAAACCGGACATAGTAAAACACAAATGATCAACAGCTTCTGGAGCGAAACCGACATGATAACGGAATGGAATGAGTTTCTTTCCATCGCACAAAACTCGAACGATTTTAAGCATTTCCCCCTACTGAACGAGGAAAGTCCTTTTGTCATTACGTACTATCAAACCTTGATAAAAACAGAGCTGCTGCAAAAAAATCTCTTGCGTCCCTATCAAGAACGCATAGAAGCAAATGAATCGCTCACAGAACTCCGCCACTTTTCCCGCTTCGTATATGTGGAGGATATTATTTATACAGATGACATACAGACGGTCGTCTCCAAGATCATGACGGGCTACGCTGCTATACAGCCAAAAGGCAATTTGCAGTTTTTTGCCCTGATCAATCTGTCCAATCCGACTGAAGGATTGCGAACGGACAACGATACGGAAAACGAGTTTAGTGTTGTTGGACCAAAAGTAGGCTTTGTTGAAAATATCGATATCAACCTGCATCTCATCCGTCAACAAATCAGCACACCAAAATTAATCATTCGAGAGTTAACGTTAGGTACGCTCTCTCATACACGCATCGCCGTTGTTTATTTGTCTGGTATTACAAATCCTCAGCACATTGAAACCGTTCAGCAAAGACTACAGGCGATCGACTTCGATATTATTTTTGATTCATCACAGCTCGATCAGATCATGAGTGACAATTCAAATACGCCTTTTCCATTGTTCCTGTCTACTGAAAGGATTGACCGGGTCATTTATGCGTTAACTCTCGGGCAAATTGTGATTATTTCCAATGCTTCCCCGTATGTCATTACAGGTCCAACTACCATCTTTGATTTCTTCATTTCTCCCGAGGATTATTATTTACCGTGGATCTTATCGTCCTTGTTTCGGTTGATTCGCATTTTCGGGGTGCTTTTTTCGATCTTGATGACACCTGCCTATACGGCGGTTCTCACTTTCCATCTGGAAATGATTCCACAAGACATGCTGGCTCCGATCATTTTATCCAGGAAGTACGTCCCTTTTCCTCCCGTCCTGGAAGTACTATTCTTGGAGCTAACGATCGAATTCTTGCGAGAAGCAGGTGCAAGGCTCCCGACAAAAGTCGGACAGACTCTTGGAATCGTTGGTGGAATCGTCATTGGTCAAGCATCGGTAGAAGCAGCCTTGACCAGTAATATCTTGCTGATCATCGTAGCTCTGTCTGCACTTGCCTCTTTTACCACCCCCATCTACAAAATGTCAAACACGATCCGTTTCTTGCGCTTCCCGCTCATTATTTTGGCTGGAATTTGGGGCGGGCTTGGAATCGCTATCGGTTTAATGTTCATGCTGACTCATCTGCTTCAACTCAAATCATTAGGAACACCTTATTTGGCTCCGCTTTACCCTTTTCGAAGACGTAGCTTTGCGGACAGCTTCATTCGCTCTTCCTATAGCAGGACGGCCAGAAGGTCTGCTGTCATGCGTGTCATCTCGCAGTGGAGATACGATCCTGACAAGGCGACTCAAAAAAGAGATATGGATGAATAGATGAAGGAGCCATCGAAGAAACATGGTTGCAAAGAGGAAATGGATACTGGTGCTATTGATCGTGATCTTGGCTGGCTGCTCTTCGACTCGAATTGTCAGCGAAGTACAATTGATTCATTCACTCGGTCTCGATCTCGAAGACCAAAAAATTAAAGGGGCAGCCATCACTCACATATATGGAAAGGAAAAAACCCAGGTAGAGCTGTTGGAAACAAAAAGCTCGAATTTGTTTACGATCCTCCCTGATTTTAACGCCATCACCCCCTCACAAGTCGAGCTTGGTCAGTTGCGCTCCGTCATTGTTGGGAGGAATTATGCTGAAAACGGAGTGGAAACGCTGGTACATACGCTTTGTCGCGACCCCGCTATCGGTTTTCGCCTTCAACTCGCAGTCGCGGAACCAAAAGCATTGACGATTTTGAAAGGCTTGCGTAATATGCAAGTTCCTTTTTTCATCTCCGATAGCGTCGCTCAAAATATCAAAACGCTGAATATGCCCAAGACCAACCTGCATATTTTCTTGTTTCATTTATACGGCGAGGGACGTGATCCTTACCTTCCCTATTTCGTGATGCATAATGACAGAGTGAAGCTGGATGGTGTCGCGCTTTTTCGAGATGACAAATTCGTGCATCGCATCAATTCGAAAGAAAGCTTTTTGCTCAAAATCATGGTCGAAAAAGCCAAGAGTGGTCAAATTCCGTTTGAAGTGACAATCAACAATCGAAAAGAATCCGGGCTCTTGAAAAATCTGAATTCCCATGCCGTCTTCGATCTCAATACGACTAAGCCTATCCCCAGCATCATGGTAAAGCTCACCGTAAATGGGCAAATCAAAGATTATTCGAAGTGGCTGCAATTATCCAATCCACAAGTTCTACATCAAATGGAAAAAGAACTTTCCTTGTACCTTCAAAAGGAGGCGACGAGCTTTGTGAAGCATTTACAGAAGCTTGAGGTTGATCCGGTTGGATTTGGTGATTTCGTTCGTAGTCGAAGCGCGTCATGGAACTACTCCCACTTCAAAAAGATTTATCCACAAATAAAAATCGCAGTGACGGCCTCGATCAAGCTGGAGCAAACGGGTGAGTAATGAAGAACCAGGAGGGATCAGGTGAGTACTTCCATTCGGGAAAGCGCGATGGTTTCACCTTTTTTCGTATTTTTTCTCGTGCATGCCAATATTGTGGGGGTCGGGATACTAGGGTTTCAACGGACAATCGTAACCCATGCCGGATACGATGCCTGGATCTCCCTTCTACTTGCTGGGGCAAGCATCCATCTCATTATTTGGATGCTCTATTTCATGCTGAATGCGGGCAGCCATGACCTGTTCTCCCTTCACGAGCTCTGCTTTGGAAAATGGCTAGGCAAGTTGATGAGCTTTGTCGTATTAATCTACGTCTGGATGGCTGCTTTTCTCATCTTGCGTTCTTACGTCAGTATTGTGAAGCAGTTTATTTTCCCGCTCATGCATACGTGGAGTACGACGCTGATTATTTTGCTCCTCATTTTGTACATTGTCGCTGGTGGTTTTCGTACAGTTACGGGCGTCTGCTTTTTCGGTGTGGTGATTCCGGCGATTTTGATGCTTCCTTTGTTTTTATTCCCTTTCGAATACGCTCACCCGAATAACTTGTTTCCGATGTTTTCACATAACTTTACCGCCTTATTTGCCTCTGCTAAAGACGCGGTGATCAATTATATGGGCTTTGAATTACTGGTCATCTACTACCCGTTTATCAAGCAAGCAGCCCACTCGCAAAAATGGGCTCACGCTGGCGTCCTTTTCAGCACATTCCTGTATGTAGCCGTCGCTATCGTAACATTCCTCATGTTCACCCATGGTGAGCTAGATAAGATTATTTGGCCGACCTTGACCATGCTCAAAATCGTCGAAATTCCGATTTTGCAGCGATTGGAGTTCATTGTGATCTCTCTGTGGCTGTTCGTGATTTTGCCCAACATCTGTCTCAATCTATGGGGGGTTACCCGCGGAATGAAACAGATATTTGGTCTCAGTCAAATCCGCGCCCTTTTGCTTCTCTTACTATCTTTGGCAATGGGTTCCTATCTGCTCGAAGGTACGGCTCCCTTGCTCATGACACTCGATTTTTATGGGAAAGTAAGCATCGTTTTTATTTATGGCTATATCCCGCTGCTGTTCTTGCTCTTCCTCCTCTGGGGAAAAAAGCGAAGTACCGCACGATACCAGACTCCCAGTGCGGAAACAGAAAAAGCCCGATAGAGATCTATCGAGCAAAACGTGCTGCGATTGTAATGCCAGCTCCTGATAAAGCTTCACGGATGCTCTGTGCGAACTCCAACGCATGGGCACCGTCGCCGTGAATACAAATGGAATCGGCCTGAATCGGGATATCAACGCCTTGCTGGGTCAGGACACGTCCGTCGCATACCATACGAATGACTTGCTGGAGGGATTGCTGTTGGTCCGAAATGATCGCATTCGGCTGACTGCGCGGTGTCAGTGTACCATCCTGTTGATACGTACGGTCAGCAAAGACTTCGTGCGCCGTGATAAGACCGATTTTTTCCCCTGCACGCGTTAACTCGCTTCCGGCCAAGCCATACAACACTAGTTCCGGATTTACTTTATAGATAGCCAACGCGATAGACTCAGCCAGAGCGGGTCTTGTGGCTGCCATATTGTACAAGGCCCCATGTGGCTTCACATGATGCATGACGCCCCCTTCTGCCCGTACAAACCCTTGCAGGGCGCCGATTTGGTACACGACTAGATCGTATGCCTCTTCAGGGGAAATCTCCATGTTGCGGCGACCAAAGCCGACCAAATCAGCGAATCCGGGATGGGCACCGATTGCCACACCTGCCTTCAAAGCCATTTGCACTGTTTTTCTCATCGTCGCAGGATCGCCAGCGTGGAAACCACATGCCACATTTGCAGAGGTGATATAGGACAAAATTTCTTGATCGTTGCCCAACTGATAAGCGCCAAAGCTCTCTCCCATATCACAGTTTAGATCTACTGTTTTCATCTTTTTACCTCCATCCCACGGTTACTTCTATACCAAGCTTGATCGCCTTTATCCATGACTCCCTCTCGATAAGCTCCTTTTGAGCATCGCGCAGAGAAATTTCTTGAAAGTGGATCTTTTCGCCTGGCCGCAACTGGGCGACGATCGGCAAATCTATCGTTGGCACATAGCCTATCTTCGGATAACCGCCAATGGTTTGTCTGTCTGCCATCAGGATAATAGGTTGACCGTTCGGCGGAACCTGTATCGTACCAATGGTGACCGCAGCCGAGATCAGTTCTATTGACTGCGTAAGTTCAAGCGCCGGTCCTGTTAAACGATACCCCATCCTGTCTGATTGAGGAGACACTTGATAGGTTTGTTCGAAAAAGCTTCGACGACTCTTTTCCGAAAAATCTGCGAATTGCTCGCCTTGTATCACCCGTACAACCGCTTCTCCATTTTTTACAAACGTACTTGAAGGAATAAACCAATTCGCTTGGTAGAAGGGAACTGCTCCTGCCTTTTTTTCCAATTGGTTAGCGAGAAATTGGCTGAATGCACCTGGAGGGCTTTGAATTAGCTTATCTCCTGCCGCAAGCATTCTACCCGCAAAGCCTCCGAAGCTTCCACGGAGATTCGTACTACGACTTCCCATCACAACTGGCACATCCCATCCGCCTGCGACTGCGAGATAGGCGCGACAGCCTTCCTTGGCCAGGCCAAACTTCAAGATGCTTCCACTCCTGATCCAGACTGCTCGATTGGGCAAGACGGATCTATCATTGATCGTGACGTTGAAGTCACCACCACAAATGGCTATGAGCATGTCTTTATGAAACAATAAGCTAGGACCTCTCATTGTCAGCTCCAGAACCGCATCCGTTTGTTGATTGCCAACTAACATGTTCGCAATCTGTACAGCTTGCCTGTCCATCCCCCCACTGACACTAACCCCAACCTGCTGAAAGCCAAATCTACCTGTATCTTGAACGGTCGTGCAGAGCCCTGGCGTAATCACCTCTATACTCACTATTACACCTTCTCCCCGTTATCGTATTCCCGCTCGGAGATAGGACGGAAGCGAACTTTATCACCAGCGCACAAGAGACTTGGAGAACTTTCACCTGCCTGAAATAAGCGCAGTGGTGTTCTTCCGATAATTTGCCATCCACCTGGGCTCTCTATCGAATAAATACCTGTTTGCAAGCCTCCGATCCCTACACTCCCCATCGGAATAGATAGTCGTGGCGAGGAACGTCGCGGCGTGGCCAGTCGCTCATCCATTCCACCGAGATACGGAAAGCCGGGAGCAAATCCGATCATGTACACCAGATACTCTGTTGTCGAATGGATCGAAATCACTTCCTCTATACTCAGACCATTTTGTTTGGCGACTACCTCCAGATCTGGACCAAAGCTCCCACCATAACAAACCGGGATTTCGACCAGTCTGTACTCTTTAGAATGAGTGTTGGAGATTTGCTGTGACATTTGCTCAAGAATAGCAACGGCACGATCGTATGGCAAAATATCATCAAGTGGATCGAAAAGAGTAATCGGATCGTAATAGACTGTAACAGTCGTAAAGCCAGGTACAGATTCGATCATCCCGGGGAAAGGATGCTCCTGTAGGTATTCAGAGAATAGGATGACCTTCTCATGGGTATGTTGATCGATAACCTCTCCTAGTTTGACCATGACACCCGAGTCCCCAAGAGGAGAGAATTCATATCTAGGCAACGTTTTTCCCTCCATTTTCGAATATCGGCACTGCCACATGAATGGAAGGGAGGAGGGTTTCTCCTCCTGCTCAGCTAATTTGTCCGCCTTCCATGACAATATCCCGGTCATGAGATATGGTCGTCTCGATTGCCAATCGCAAGCCTTTTACAATTGTTTCCAGAGCCATGCTTGGCTGATCTGCTTGCCTTGCTGCCTGTTCAGGCAAATAAGGGATATGGATGAACCCTCCGCGTACGGAAGCTTTTTTCTCAGCAAGGTAATGCATCAATCCATAAAAAAGATGGTTGCACACATAGGTACCCGCCGTCTGCGATATGGAAGCCGGAATTCCTTGTTGTTTTAACTCATGGACAATCGCTTTGATTGGCAATGTAGACCAGTAGCCAGTAGGACCGTTTTCCCTGATCGGTATATCAATCGGCTGATTTCCTTCATTATCTGGGATTCGAGCGTCATTAACGTTAATCGCTACACGCTCAACCGCAATATCTCCTCGTCCACCTGCTTGACCGATACATAACACGATGTCCGGTTTCGTTTCTTCTATCGCTGCATACAGATGTTCGATAGATTTTTCAAAAACGGTAGGAATTTGGCGTAGCTCTACTTTATACAAATCAGACTCGATTTTTCCCAGTTCTTTTACCGATTCCCAAGCAGGGTTAACTATTTCTCCACCAAAAGGATCAAACCCTGTTACTAAAATGGTCTTCATCATTGTCTCCTCCGATCCGCATCGGTCTCATTCGTGAGAGTCGAATATGGTCTTGTCCATACTGGCGCGAAACACGCCGTGGGCTGGATGCCACACACTCCATGACAGCACGATTGAAAATCTTATGTGTTTCGATGCAATCTCGCAATGCTCCTCCCGCGACTGTCTCATCAGCCGCTTCCGTTATTAAATCAAGCGTCACCCATTCAGGAAAACGAGAGAGCAAGGAAGGAGAGGTTCTGTTCGGCTTTGTAGGCCAACGATAAAACAAGAAATCTTGATCAGTAGGCAATGGGAAAATGGCGGGCTCCCAGTTATGTCCATACCGAATGTAGCGGTCGATAAAGCGTTTATTTTTGTTCCACAGGCGCGGATGATGTCTCAGCCCTTCCTCGGCTGCCTTTTGAATTGTATCAAGAGCGACAGCATGATGAGGATAGTCAGATCGGTCCATCTCGCGACCAATTCCGTAAAAGAGTGAGATCGGCATCCAATAAGATACAGGGAATCTCGGCGGGCTATTGTACCCTGCGAATGGTTGTGTCCATTCATGCGAAGGAATTCCGTGATCATCAATGATTACATCCGGCAACCAGCGATAAAACAGGTGGGGAACTACCCGCGATTCACCAAAAACACTCGGCTGAAAACGGTGATTGGTATACTCTAATCCAACGGCATTATAACGGGCAGCATGATGCTTCCAAAATGGATTATCTTTGACGAGCTCTTGATGAAGGGCGACCCCATCCGGATTGGCAAATGGAATCACGACCAGATTGAAACGAGTAAGCCAATCCTTTTTTTCGGTTATAAGCTCTGCCACCAACTCACGTGCAGCAGGCATACTGGAAACCTCGTTTGGATGATGTCCGGTTTCGAGCAAAATGGTTGGTTTATACAGAGATAGCTTGTGAGTTGATACGTAAGTGGATGTCTGGGGTGCTGTTAC
Organism: Brevibacillus sp. HB2.2; assembly: GCF_013284275.1. Classification (NCBI taxonomy): domain Bacteria; kingdom Bacillati; phylum Bacillota; class Bacilli; order Caryophanales; family Paenibacillaceae; genus Brevibacillus; species Brevibacillus sp. HB2.2. The sequence goes on along the minus strand of NZ_JABSUV010000058.1, from coordinate 20,071 downwards.
TTCCACTGCAAAAATCGGCCGTCCTTCAAACGATTTCTCTACTTCCCAGATATGCACAGACGGATGTGTAGCCAGCTCTGCCCATTCGCCCATATCTGGATGATGGTTTCGGTGTAGAGAAGGAAGCTTCCGTTCTTCGATGCTGCTACTCTTTTCGTTCGTTCTCAGGATGCGTGCTTTTACAGGAGCAGATTGCTCTGCCTCGAAGTATAAATGAGTCGTTTTGATAAAGAAAGCTTGTTCTTCTTTATATTCTTTTACGCGAATGGTTGCCATTGGAGAGCTTGCTGGTTTGACCTTTACAAATGGTCGCACCGCCCCTGGAGAATTCCACGCCACTCCCGTTTTTCTTTCACCCAAATACGCATAGTAGTCCAGCGTATAAAAATAAATATCTTCATGCAACGCTTCTAACGACGATATTGTTTCTTCGTCTATGTCTAGCCGTTCTTCCTGTTCACTCATCGTGACGTTTACCTCTATCGAATGAAAGAGCGGACTGTTTCCTTGATACGGTTCATTTTGTTTACATAACAATCCTTCCGTCAACTCAGGTAAAAACTGCTGCGTATAGAATTGCCAAAACCTCTCTCGATCCGTCGGAACCAAGATTTGTTCTTTTGTCGTTCCATAGGAGAAGAAGAGTCCTGACGTAGTTGGATAAGCTCGACTTTGCTCGTCGGCATACGTCACTGTGGCTACAGGTACGTCTAAATTCCATGTACCTAAGTGCGCAAGCCCGACTCCCCAAGCCTTGACTCGGTAAGTAGTCGGTAGGTTCTCATCCATCACGAATGATACTTGCGACAAGGACAAGCCCAATTCTTTTTCCAACAACTGATCAACCGGGTATAATTCTTGAAGCCATCGATGAGAAAGCTCCATTCCGCCTTCTCTCTCTTCTCGTTGGAAAGAGATCAACATTCGTTCTACACATTCCCCTGTACGTACAAGAGACGGCAAGATCGTTTCTTTTATCCAGCACAAACCTGGTTTAAAAGCAGAGTGAATATGTACCGTACTATCGTTATCCGGAAGCAACTCCGTGATTGCGTTCTTCCAGCATCGCTCCAACGCACGTCGAATCTCTTTTGGTTCTGACAAAAACGCGGTGACCGCGAGCGGAGAAGATAAGCGCCCAGCCGTCTCCTTTTGACTCACAATCGCGATCAACTGCTCATGAAACAACTGTTCTATCTCATTTCGTTCGCCCTGGTCTTTCCAGGTTTTCTCTAAAAATAAGGGGAATTCCTTCCCTTTTTGCTCGTCTGATTCTTCCCATGCACCAAAAGTACCCCCGAGTCGGTGCGGAGTGGCCGTCCCGAAATAATCAAGCGCCGCAACAATCGCTTGTCCTCCCCCTGAAAGCTGGATGACCCTTGTTGTCTTTTCTTTAGGGTCTGGGATTACCTCGACCACTCCACTTGCTAGAGGTTCTTCACCATTCATGTGTAAGGAAAAAGTGAGCTCCGCAATCCGATTTGCTTCTCCTGTGAGCGGGAAATGTATCCCGGTCGAGGCAAGACCAATCCGAGCTGCAAAGCGGGCGGCAGACATAACCGCCTCTGCAGTTTGGAGCCCTGTAAAAAATACATCTGTCCGACTCGTTAAATCCGTACGCCCTGCTTGATAGAACCCTGCCGTTGTCCAAAGCTCTGTCAGACTATCAAGTGGAGTTGGTCTCTCTACGCTAGGACTTCCCTCATGAGAGCTCATCAGTGCATACTGAGGTATCGCAATTTGACAGACAGGTGAAGCATCCGCACAAACATACAGTTGAACTTCATGTAAAGAACAACGAATCCTTTCAATGTCACCGAGTGAAGCCGTTGCAGGTGCTGCCTCTGTCCAGTATGCCGCCATCCAGCGCAGTAATCGGCTAAGACTCTCTTCGCTTCCACCAACGAAAGCAATTCGATTGTTCCCTGAATCGAGAGTGCATGACGCATCATCCACGTCGCAGGATGGCTCGATACATACTGTGCAAAGCCACTCATCACTTTTCGTGTTGCTAGCAACCATTGGTGAATCTTCCATACGAATGGAGGGCAGATCCAGCTCACTTGTTTCAAGGCCTAATCGGGCACAAAAATCAATGAATCCTTCTACGACGATTCCCGTTTGAAAACAGAAGGAAACAGACAACGAATCAGCTACACCGTCATTGTTTCGGTCCGCAACTAACCCTTTCGTTGTAAAAATATCACCTAGCCCTCTCATTGGTTAGCCCCCTTACACGCGCAGATTTGGATCTAGCTCATCCCGCAGCCAATCGCCCAGCAGGTTAATTCCAAACACCGTAATCATAATGGCGATGCCAGGGAAAGTAGCAACCCACCATGCCGTCTCCAGATAGTTGCGACCGTCTGCCAGCATGCCGCCCCATGTAGGAATCGAAGGGTCTACACCCAATCCAATAAACGTCAACGATGCTTCCAACAAAATGTTGGTGGCTACATTTAGCGTTGCCAATACGATGATCGAAGAAGAAACGTTTGGCAGGACATGTTTTCTGATGATCCGCAAATTCGTAGCCCCGATTGCTTTGGCAGCCTGGACGTATTCCATTTCTTTTACACTCATGACCTGTCCTCGAACCAGTCGCGCAAAGCCTACCCAGTTACTGATCCCCAGAACAAGGATGAGCTTCCATAGACCTGCCCCAAAGACCGTCATGACGATAATCGCAAACAAAATGAAAGGGAATGCCAGCTGTACATCTGCCAAGCGCATTAACAGATCATCTACCCAGCGCCCGTAAAAACCTGCGATGAGGCCCAATATCACCCCGATAACTAAGGAAATCAGTACGGATACGACACCAACCAATAACGATATTCGCGCTCCGTAAATGATTCGGCTCAGCAAGTCACGTCCGACCTGATCCGTACCCAGCAAATGCTCGTATTTCCCCGTATCGTCCATCCACGAGGGTGCAACCAACCGTGCACGCAAATCAGCTTTATCAGGAGTGGATGGGGCAATTATCGGTGCAAAAAGTGCGGATACGACGGCAAGCATAAGCAAGAACATCCCCGTCATTGCCCACGGATTTCGAGCGAATCTTCTGCCCATCTTGCTCCATTTTCCACGTTTTTTGATTGGTGGATTGGTCTGATTGTTTGGAACCGTCGCTGTCGTCATTCGCTTTTTCCTCCTCCCTGCCTAATACGTGGATCAATAAAGCCATAACTGATATCAACCAACAGATTCACGAAGATCATCAAAAAAGACAAGATAATGACAGAGCCTTGAATCACGGGAAAGTCGCGTTGCGATATCGCATCGATCAGCATACGCCCGATACCTGGCCATGAAAATACTTGCTCAATTATCACGGTACCGCCCAACAACGTTCCAAATTGCAATCCAATAAAGGTTACCGTTGGGATTAATGCGTTTCGCAAGCCATGCTTGATGATGACAAGCCATTCCTTGATCCCTTTGGAACGGGCCGTATTGATATATTGCTGATTCATTACCTCCAGCATGGAAGAGCGAACCAATCGAGCCAAAATTCCTGACAAGATGAGTCCGAGTGCAACGGAAGGCAGAACCAAATACTCCAGACCTTCATAACCAGAAGCAGGAAACCAGCCCAGCTTAACGGCAAATATGATGATTAACATAATCCCTAGCCAAAAGTTAGGAAAAGAGATTCCTAGCAATGAAAAAATGCGTCCGAAAAAGTCAGCTACGCTGCCTCTGTAAACAGCGGAAATGATCCCTACTGGAATCGCAATCAACAGAGCGACAAACATTCCCCCGAAGGCAAGCAGCAAAGTTGCTCCCATCTTCTCATTCATCATGTCGATCACGCTCTCACCCGTTCGGAACGAGGTGCCAAAGTTGCCGGTAAACATATCTTTTAAATAAAGCCCGAACTGTACATAAACGGGCTCGTCCAGACCGAGATTTTTCCGAAGCTCAGTAATTGCCTCTTTGGTAGGCTCTCCTGCTTGAAACATGATCGATACTGGGTCACCAGTCATTCGCACCAGGACAAAAATGACAAGAGTAATAGCAAGAACGACAAAAACACTATGTAGTAGACGTCTAATTAAAAAGGCTGCCATCCCGCTCCTCCTTTATCAAAAATGAAGGGAATAGAAGAGACATCTTCTACTCCCCCTGTTCAAAACTTTCCTTATTCAACCGATGCTTCGCGCAAATCGATACGTTCATCTGTCGGAGGTTGGAAGCCTTTTACTCGTTTGTTTACTGCCCACAGGTTGATCGTTTGATAGAGCGGTACATCTGGGACTAGCTCATACAGGCGTTGATTCAGCTCTTTAAATGCTGCCATACGCTTTTCTTGGTCAAACGTGGAGCGTTCTGTTTTCAAGAGCTCCTCTACTTTTTCGTCATAGAAATCAGGGTTCCAGAACTCGCCTTTGTGATACATCAGATAGGCAGTATTATCAAAGTCGAGCGTCCATCCACCCCAGCCATTCCGGTACATATGTCCTGCTTTTCCTTTCGGGATGAGGTCAGAAGTAAATGTGGAGGCGTCCACCAGATTCAGCTTCACCTTGAGACCGACTTGGCCTAATTGCATTTCGATCGCTTGTGCTACCTCTTTAAACGTAGCATCTGTACCCGGGAGGAAGAGATCAAGCTCAGTTCCTTCCTTCACACCTGCTTCTGCAAGCAGTTGTTTTGCTTTTTCTGGATCATATTTACGTAATGGCAGGTTAGGATCATAGCCGAAAGACATATCGCTTTGGAAGGAATTGACGCGCTTACCATATCCGCCGAGCAGCGTTTCGATAATCAAGTCTGCATCAATCGCGTAAGCAATCGCTTCACGGACTTTTACATTGTCGACTGGCTTCATCGATGTATTGAATCGAATCGAATAAACGGTTGGCGACCCGACTTGCATCAGTTCAAGATCAGACATGCCCTTGATGGATTCTGTTTGGCTAATCTCGACTTTTTTCATAATGTCGATCGCACCTGTTTGCATTTCAGCTAGACGTGTAGTTGCTTCTGGAATAAAACGGAACGTTACTTTTTCCAGCTTCGGTTGACCTTGCTTCCAATAGCTTTCGTTTTTCACCAGTACAACCTTGTTATCTTTTTCATAGCTATCCATTTTGAAAGGACCCGTACCTACTGGATGCGTGTTAAAGTACTCGTCCCCTTTTTCCTTGTAATACTTAGGCGGAACGATCACACCACCATAACCTGCCAGCTTTGTAAGGAGTACAGGATCTTTTTCCTTGAGAATCATGTTGACTGTAAACTCGTCTACCACTTCTACACGTTCAATCGAAGCATAGTTCGCTTGCTGTGGTCCTTTTTTTCCTTCTTCACCAAGCAGGCGATCAAATGTAAATTTCACTGCTTCCGCGTTGAATGGCTCGCCGTTGTGGAAGGTAACTCCTTTACGAAGTTTAAACTGAAGGGTCTTGTCATCCTTGAACTCCCACGATTCAGCAAGTCCTGGCTGGATTTTCAAGTCAGTGGTACGCTCGACTAAGCCTTCAAACACAGAGGTTGCTACCGTACTCCAATCAAGTAAAAACGTATCAATCGGATCCCAAGAGTGCGGATCTCCATTCACACCAAGTGTAAGTTCATTTTTTGCCGGAGCTTGCGCTTCTGTCTTTGATTGCGGATTTGCCTGTGTGCTCGTGTCTGTTGACTTACCCGAACATCCACCCAAAGCAGCAGCTAGCAAGAGTAATGCGGAGCAAGCGGTTATACCTACCTTCTTTTTCAAAACAAGTCCCCCTTTTTTCTTTGCGTTCTGGAATTCATGTTGAAAAAAATATGATAGCCGTCATTTGTTCCTATTGGTTATACAAATGACAGGCAACATATCGACCATCACCCATCGATTGAAATTCGGGCTTGTCCGTTTTGCAAATTTCCATACAATCCGGACAGCGCGTATGGAACGTGCAGCCACTCGGAGGGTTCGCAGGACTCGGTACATCTCCAGTCAAGATGATGCGCTCTCGCTTCGTTTTTGGCTTGGCAATCGGAACGGCGGACAGTAATGAGCGCGTATAAGGATGCAGCGGCTCTTCATAAAGAGCATTTTTGGGTGCCAGCTCAACCATCCGTCCCAAATACATCACGCCGATCCTGTCGCAAAAATGCTTCACGACACTCAAGTTGTGAGAGATGAATATGTAAGTGAGTCCGTATTGCTTTTGCAAATCTCTCATCAGGTTCAATACCTGTGATTGAATTGATACATCGAGCGCAGATACTGGCTCATCTGCCACAATCAGCTTGGGATTAAGCGCTAGCGCACGTGCAATGCCGATCCGCTGGCGCTGACCACCACTAAACTCATGGGGAAAGCGTTCGGAATTTTCTGGTTTCAGACCGACAACTTGCATCAATTCCGCTACTTTTTCCTTGCGTTCTTTTGACGTTTCATACAGTTCGAATATGATCATCGGCTCTTCAATGATCTCCCCAACTGTCATTCGCGGATTGAGTGAGGCGAACGGGTCTTGGAAAATGATTTGCAAATCCTTTCGCTTCATCCTCATCTCATTTGGGGAAAGGGCCGCTAAATTCTCTCCTTGAAAAATCACTTCGCCACCCGTAGGCTCGAGCAATCGTAGAATGGCTCTGCCTGTGGTTGACTTCCCGCAACCGGATTCACCTACAATTCCGAGCGTCTCCCCCGTTGCAACGGTAAAAGAGAGATCGTCAACAGCTTTGACGTGATTCGTTATCTTCTTCATGAATCCACTACGAATCGGAAAGTATTTTTTTAACCCTCTCACCTCAAGCAAGGGAGTAGATTCTGATTTTTCCAAAAGATTCACATCCTTTACGCTTACTCATACAGCCAGCATCTGCTTTTTGTACCATCATTCAGATCGAATAACGGTGGAGCTTGCTCGTAGCATTTGTCAAAAGCCTTCTGGCATCGTTCAGCAAAACGGCATCCTGGGGGCATCTGACCTGGACTGGGAACGGTCCCGCCAATCGTAAACAAATACTCCTGTTCTGTGTCCATATCCGGGATCGAGCCCAACAAACCGACCGTGTACGGATGCTTTGGAGTAGCAAATAGCTTTTCTACCTCGGCTTCCTCTACGACTTGCCCTGCATACATGACGACCACCCGATCACACATCTCTGCTACCACACCAAGATCGTGCGTGATCAGCATAATGGTCATCTCGCTCTTCTGCTGTAGCTCTCTCATCAGGTCAAGAATCTGCGCCTGAATGGTCACGTCGAGTGCGGTTGTAGGCTCATCTGCAACCAATAGAGATGGACTACAGGACATCGCCATCGCGATCATCACACGCTGCCTCATCCCGCCAGATAGCTGATGCGGATACTCATCAACGATTTCTTCCGCTCTCGGAATCCCGACCAGCTTCAGCATTTGGATCGCATGCTCTTTGGCTTGTTTTTTGTTCATACTTGTATGATTCAAGATGAGCTCCATGATCTGAGCCCCGATTGTATAAACCGGATTGAGTGAGGTCATCGGTTCTTGAAAAATCATCGCGATCTCTTTTCCCCGTACCTTCCTCATCTGATCCTTGGAAAAGGCAACCAGATTTTCACCGTTGTACAGGATCTCTCCTCCAGTGATTCGCGCGGTTCTCGGCAGAAGCCCCATGATGGATAGTGAGGTGACACTTTTCCCACAACCCGACTCCCCTACTACTCCAATCGTCTCACCTTTGTTGATTTGAAAACTAACGCCATCCAAAACGGTAATTTCTCCATTATCGGTTCGGAATCTCGTCTGAAGATTTTTGATTTCCAGCATCAAAGTCCCGCCTTTGCATCTGAATAGCCCAGCTTGCTCATGATTTTATTCGCTACCGCTTTTGTCTCCTGTACCAAATATTCCAATCGATCTGGCTGAAAGCGTGATGTAGCTCCAGCCAAGCTCAAGCCAGCTATAACTTGTCCCGTAAAATCTCGAATAGGTACAGCAATTGCTGCGGAATCCGGCTCCAATTCACCGTAGCTGACTGTATAGCCGTTTTCACGTGCATCGTGAATCCATTGCCATAGCAGATCTTTGTCTGTATTTGTGTCTGGTGAGATTTTCTTCATGTCTACCCGGTTCAACAATTCTTCGATCTCATGATCCGGCAGAAATGAGAGTAAAATGCGCGGGCATGCCCCTGCGTACAACGGTGATTTTCTACCTACCTGCGTATATACACGAACATACTGGCGGGTATCGACTTTTTCGATGTAAACCCCTTCGTCTTGATCACGAATAATCAAGTTGACTGCCTCATCCACCGTATCCCGTAGCTGCAGCATATACGGGAGCGCGATTTTCCTGATCTCCAGCCGTTGGGCAACAATGTTCCCAAACTCCAGCAGCTTCAATCCCAATTGGTATTTAGGCGGATTATGAGTGGTCGTTTTGGAGACAAAGCCGCGCATTTCCAACGTCTGAAGAATTCGAAATACCGTACTCTTCGGCATATCTGACAACTCGACAAGCTCAGCCAGGCTTAATTCACTGTTTTGGATAAAATATTCGAGAAACTCTAGCGTTTTTAACACACTTCGGTTTGCCGTTTTTTCTGTTTTGTCCATTTTCATCACCATTCAACTGTCCCAAAATACGGAACGTTATTTTGTATTTTGGCATGACACAATATTAAATGAATTCTGTTATTTTCGTCAATATATTTTTACCCCTTCGCAATCAGGTCGTTTTACCTACTGGCTCAGGGGTATTTTGTACGTAAGGTTTTAGTGAATATTCTTTTTCTTAAACCGTCCACCAGAAACATCGTGAATATGACCGATTGCCAAAAATGCAGAGGAATCGATTTCCTCCACGATGGATTTTAGCTTCGCTTCTTCCAATCGGGTAATGACACAGAAGATGACTTTTTTAACGTCTCCGGAGTAGCCACCTTCCCCATTCAAATAGGTAATTCCCCTCCCCAGTCTCGCCGTTAACGCATCGCCAATTTCGGCTGGATAATCACTGATGATCCATACTGATCTGGATTGTTCGAGTCCGACCATCGTAATATCGATCATTTTATAAGCGATATAGTACGCAATTAACGAGTACATGGCCCGGTCCCATCCAAAAATGAAGCCGGCACTGCCTAGAATAAAAATGTTAAAAAACATCACCATTTCGCCGACCGAAAACGGACTTTTCCTCGTCATCAGGATCGCAACAATTTCCGTTCCATCCAAGGAACCGCCCGCGCGAATGACAAGTCCCACACCGATCCCTATGATGATCCCACCAAAAACAGCAGAGAGAAGCAAATCGTCCGTCAAGCTCGGAACATGATGGAGGTAGCTCGTCCCCAACGACATCACGACGACACCGAATAGCGTAGAGACGGCAAAGGTCTTGCCAATTTGCTTGTAGCCAATAAGTAAAAAGGGCAGGTTCAACAGGAATAAAAATAAGCCGAGTGGGCCTCCCGTCAGCTTTGAGACCATAATGGAAACGCCGGTAACACCACCGTCAATGATGTTGTTTGGAACCAGAAAGATTTCCAGTCCGACTGCCACCAACAAGGCTCCAATGATGATCCCGAGAGTTCTTACTGCGATTCTTCTTTTTTTCTTCCGCTTATGAGTGATCGGAGCAATTGCTTTTGCATCCATTTTGATCATCCTTAGCCGTTATTTTCTTACCCCTTCATCTTTCCCAGGTAGTAAAAAAAATAGCCAGCCAGGAATTCTCCCAACCGACTCTGTATCATCCTTTAGCCCCAAACCGCAATGGAAATAATGCCCATCGTGATCATCAACGACATAGACAGACGCCATATGCGTTGTCGCTCCTTTAACAAGAAGACCCCGAGGAGCGTACCAAAAACCGTACTTACCTCACGAATGGGCGCAATAGCTGCCAGCGGTGCCAATGTCATGGCAAACAAAAACAATAAATACGAACCTGGTGACAGGATGGCACCGAGTACAATCGTTTGCCAGTTTTTTTGCCACTCACGGCGGATGAGTCCCTTCTTCCAAACGAAGCCCCCAGCGACAATCAGACAGGCAAAGTTCGTTATTTCCAATAAAGCGAATGGAGACAATTGTTGGACGATTTGCTTGTCGGTTAACGTGTACCCTGTAATGCATAGCCCAACAGCAACAGCGTATCGCAGGGCGAGCGGATTCACTGGTTGTGCCTGACGATTTGGCCCTATCATCCCGCTAATGGCGAAGACTCCGATCACGATGCAAATGACCCCCAGCCATCCTGGTACCGATAAATACTCTTGAAAGAAAATGGCGCTAAAAAACGGAATGAGAAGCGTCCCCGTTCCCCTCATGATGGGGTAAACCTGTGAGATATCCCCGTATGTATACGCCTTTGAAATCAATAAGGTATAGCATCCTTGAAAGAAAAAGGACATAGACAGAAAAAGAACCAAAGACCATGTCAATTGTACGTGCATCAATTCCCAAAGGAGAACAGGCAAGAGGATCACGGTTGTTGGCAAGGTAATCAACCAAAGAAACGCCATTTTGTTCTCACTTTTTTTCGTGAACAGGTTCCAGACTGCATGCGCAAGACCTGACGATAATACGAGCAGAATCGAAATCGATAGCATGTGTGCCCCTTCTCTCTCATGTTGTGCAAACACAACTAAAGGCAATCAAACACATTGCGTTTAGTTGCTTTTTATTCGACGTGTACAGTATACACCCAGTCCCCGGAAAAATTAAGCATTGTTTCTGCTAATAGCCCAAACCATTTTATTGCCCCTGTGAACACACGCATCTTTTTCCATTCTCCGCATTTTGGGTTATAATGGAGGGATGACACTTCGTTCGGAGGATCTGACTACATGTTGCAAAGAGAGTTGACTCGGGAACAAGCGATACAGGTAGGCGAGCAAATCCTAATTGCCGTCGAAGGACACATTATTGAACGGGGCTATACGTACTTTTCAGATGGCGTCGTCTTTAATACACGCGTAGAACAAGGCCAGTATTTGACGAGTGATGTTCAAGGTTCTGAGGTGTATCATGTTCGCCTCGATATGGAAACGGTTCAAAACAGTACGTGTACCTGCCCTTATTCGCGTATTTGCAAGCATATTGCTGCCACCTTTTTTCAGATGTACAGTGTGTTCGAGAATCCTCGTACATTTTTGACCCGCTCCCAACAACCAAGGCGAGCTACTTTTTCTCCTCATCTGCTGATTCCTACTTATAAATACAGCCATACCGCTCCTGCTCAGCAGGATACAGCGTCTATTTCCTCGGCGCTTACCGCGAACAGCTCCGTCAAAGAATGGTGGGCATTTTTTGAGAGCTGGACACGCAATCTGTTTGCGGCCATGGAATCGTATCGGGCTTCCTCTGAGTTATTATCGAGCTATCAAAATGTACTGAGTGTTGCTGCCTCGTGGCCGAAGGATCGGGCACAGCTCTTTGTCATTCATGCCAATCTGTTTCATCTCATGAAGCTAACACAATACGTCAAAACGTACCGCCAATCATACTGGTTCCTGGATTTGGTTCAGACCGCCGAGCGGTTATTGGACCAATTAGAAGGGACATTGTACTTTGCTGATATCCCAGCTCTCTTGACTCACCATCAGGATGCCATCGTCGATACACTTCAACTGACGAAGGAATTGAAAGAAAACGAAGCCACCTCTCTCTACTGGATATTCGCCTATCAAATGTTATGGTGGATGCTCTTGAAGAATCCAGAGTGGATGCAAGAGGAGATCCATGTGCTGGATCAGCTCATTAACGATGAAAACAGTTCTGCCGCCGAAAAGGAAAAAGGGCTACTGCTCCGTGCCCACTTTCATGTGATGGAAAAGGAGGACGAAGCTGCTCTACAAATCTGGAAAAAAATGAGCCGCTTGAACCTCTCCTTCTACTTGTCCTATATGAAATCATTCGCTCGCAATGGCGAATGGCAACGATTTCTCGAATGGACTGCTTCTTTGACGTCCTTAATCGGTCAAGCCGAGGCACAGCAATACCGTCTCGTTATCGCCATTTGGCAGGAAGCGATGCAGCGAGTGGGACGATCAGCCGAGTGTGGCGCTAAGCTGAAGCAGTTCTTACCGAGTAGTTATCACGAATATGCCGCCTATTTATATGAAGAACGACAGTTTCAGCAATGGATTGATTTGCAAATGTCGTTTCAAGTGCCCATGGCAGACATCTCGATCGTGCAGGTGAAAGAAATTGAGGAAACAGAACCGACTCTGCTCTTCCCTTTCTATTTACGTGAGGTGAACAGACTCATTGCGGAACGTAATCGAACCGCCTACAAAGAAGCGATCAAGCTCATGAAAAAGGTAAGGACGATTTACAACAGAGCCAACCAAGATGCGCGCTGGGAACGATACGTGGAACAATTATCTGCCAAACATAATCGGTTACGTGCTTTTCAAGAAGAGCTAAGGAGAGGAAATTTCAACTTATGAATACCGTCACTACACTGGTTCTAGATGGAGAGCTTTTGGCAGACGGACAATTCTTGATTACTGGCAAAGACACACAAGGAGCAGTGGTCGATCCAGAAGAATTGGCAGGAACACTGTTTGCGTGGGATGAGTCATCTTATTACGGAACCTTCCTGGACAAAAACGAGCAAGGCGTCTTGCTTAGTCCTGCCAAGGCCCTCTCCTTTTTCGTCTCCCCCCAGTGGCTTTTGCATCGGACCTATTCATCCAGCACGCCATTTGAACAATTTACGCATGTAGCGGGAATGATCCGTGATACGCTCGCACAAGGCTCCCTTGCCCCTGATTTTTCTTCTTGGAAAAAAGGACAAATCGGCTGGAGAGCCCTGCATACTCCCGTCGATTTTCCGGAGTATGGCCATAGGTGGCTTTCGCTTGTCTTGGAGGAATCCTTGCAAGGCACTGGAGCGATAGCACAAAAGTGGGAGCAGCTATTGACTCATTACCCGGCTCTGTACGTCATGGGCGCCGAGCTTTCTCCACACCTTCAGGAACAGGAATGGTTGCAATCCATAGGCTGGCTGCCAGATACGACACCGTTTCGCACATGCTTGCAAATCATCGAGGCCGAGGAGCACACCAATGACTGGCAACTTCACGTGTATTTGCAGAATCGTGAAGAGCCAGATCAGTTATTTCTCATTGAGCCACACCAGTTGACGGCTGAGGGAGTAGCTACCGCTCGCATCCCTGCTGACTGGCGTGAACACTGGAATCGTTTTCTCACGGACCTAGCCAAATGTAAAGAGATTCTCCCTTGGCAAAAAGACACCCAGGAGAATCAAAGCCGTTTTCTCACCCGACTGACGAACGAGCAAGCATGGATCTTTTTGACCTCGAGCAGTTTACAGTTAGTGCAAGCTGGTATTCACGTCTTTTTGCCAGCATGGTGGGAACAAGTGCGTCGGGTAAAACCGAAGCTAAAAGCCAAGATTACAACCTCTGTCGGGGCTAGCAGACAGTCGTTCCTGGGTGTCTCCCAGCTCATGGATTTTGAATGGAAGCTCGCCTTGGGACCTGTAGAGCTCAGCGAAGAGGAATTTGAGGAACTCATTAAACAAAAGCAGCGCCTGTTGAAAATTCGCGGGCATTGGGTGCAATTGACTCCCGATCTATTCTTGCAGCTACAGGAAGCGCTCAAGAAAAACCAAGCGAAAAACGGCATGTCCCTTCGCGATGTCATGAGAATGCACCTCGCCCCCACTGTAGAGGTTGAGGAGCTACCCGATGATGAGCTCGATTTCGACACTTCTCTAACGGTTGAAGTTCAGCTAAACCAGCATTTGCGAGAACTGTTGAATCAATTGCAAGAAACAAAGCGCATCCCGATCATGGAGCAGCCCTCTACTTTTCACGGGACGTTGCGCCATTATCAGCTGGAGGGCAGTTCTTGGTTGTTCTTTTTACGTCGCTTTGGGTTGGGAGCTTGTCTGGCTGATGACATGGGATTGGGAAAAACGGTTCAATTTATTACGTATTTGCTTCATGTCAAACAACATGGCCCAGCCAGTACTCCTTCTCTCTTAATCTGCCCGACCTCCGTCATAGGTAACTGGCAAAAAGAGCTGAAGCGCTTCGCCCCCTCTCTTCAGGTGATGATTCATTATGGTAATGATCGCCAAAAGAAGGAGGCCTTTTTGCCAGCGATCAAGGGAGCGGATCTGGTGATTACCTCCTACGCCCTGTCCCATTTGGATGAGCAGGAGCTAGGAATGGTTACATGGGATACGATTTGTCTCGACGAGGCGCAAAATATTAAAAACGCCTATACAAAGCAAGCATCCGCTGTGCGCGATTTGAAAGCATGGCACCGGATCGCTCTCACAGGCACTCCGATCGAAAATCGTCTGAGTGAGCTCTGGTCCATCTTTGATTTCTTGAATCCCGGCTACTTGGGAAGTCTCGGGGAATTTACCCAGCGCTTTGTCCATCCCATCGAACGCGACCAAGACCAGCAGCTCATCAATCAAGTGCAACGACTCATTCAGCCTTTCCTGCTCCGTCGCGTGAAAACCGATCCGAACATTCAGCTCGACTTGCCGGACAAGAATGAGAGCAAGGAATACGTACCGCTGACTACCGAACAAGGCGCACTTTATGAGACAGCGATTCAAGATATGTTTGATCGAATGGAAAAAGCCTCCCCTATGGAGCGGCGCGGTCTGATTCTGACGACACTGACACGTCTCAAACAGCTGTGTGACCATCCTGCGCTCATTTTGAATGAAATCGCAACAACAGATGAAGCCAGTCGTTCGCACAAATTGGAAAGACTGCTGGAATTGGTGGAGGATATTCGCCAAAAGAAAGAGCGTTGCCTGATTTTTACCCAATACATCCAAATGGGCAATATGCTTCAACGGGTGCTGACGCGAGAAGGCTATGGACCTGTCTACTTCCTAAATGGAGCAACGAAAAAAGAAAAACGCGATGAGATGATCGCTCGTTTTCAAGACCCGACACTTCCGGACGATGAACGCGGGGCCATCTTCATTCTTTCGTTGCGCGCGGGTGGAACTGGCTTGAACCTGACGGAAGCCAACCACGTCATTCACGTAGATCGCTGGTGGAATCCTGCGGTAGAAAATCAGGCCACTGACCGTGCTCATCGCATAGGACAGCAGCGCAATGTTCACGTCTACAAATTCATTTCACTCGGGACAATTGAGGAACGCATCGATGAAATGATGGAGAGAAAGCTATCGTTGAGCCAGCAAATTGTCGGGACGGGTGAAAGCTGGATCACAGAGCTATCAACGGAAGAGCTGCGAGACTTGTTCACCCTGCGCCATGATTGGCTAGATACGAAAGGATAGATGGAGAATGGAGCGAGTGAAACAAAACGACGGCAATTCCACTTTGCGCCGTCCAACAGAAGATCCCAAGCTGCCCGAGGCATGGCTGCGTTTTTTGGAAGCTGTTCAACAGCAATTTTCCGATAACCAAACAAAGAAAGAGTAAGTGTGAAAAACCCAAGGCCTGATCCGGTTATGGACCCTAGCCTTGGGTTTGATTTTGTTAGCAAACCCTCCGTAAAGGGAGGGTCAGCTACGCACGAATTCTCATCAGAGCGCGCTCTTCTTCTTTTATCCGCGGACAGGTATAACAATACTTTTGCTCCCCCGTCTTATAGTACAAGCAGCATTGATTCTTGATCCGAACTTTCCCTTGCGGATCACGCATATCCTCAATCCAGCGTACTTTCACGCGAAATGGATTTTTTTGCAATCCAAAGCTCTCGCCTTCCAACTGATTACAGAGGACATCGTAATCAGCCTTCACTTGCTCCTTGATACTATCCTGTTCTACCAACGCCACAAAAGCATCCATATAGTAATTGAACTTGGTTGGGAGCTGTCCCCAAAGCATCGCTTCGGGGTTTCCTGTTACCTTTGCAAGCGTCGTGAGCAACGGGTGCAGGAAGTCTTGGAAATACGCACGATAGCATTCCCTCAGCCAGATTATACGCTCTGCTTCGCTGGTTGGCGCTTCTACGATCTGATATTCCTGGATCACAAAGGAGAATTGCGGATAGTCTTCCTCGTAAAACAATTCAATCGTCACCTGATCCAGCGTCATGATCAGTGCACGATTCCAGACAGAGCTCATGTACGAAAGACCGAGAGAAGGGCTCGTGAGCCAACTGCTGATGTAAGTACCAGCAGCAGTCAGCTCATGTGCCTTGATTAGCGGAGCATAGATTTGAACAAGCTCATTCATATGTGTCGGGTCTACCAAATCTCTTGCCTTCATCGAAAATAAGGCATTGGGTCTCTTATTTGAAGTAATCGCAAACCGCTGTGCGATAAAATCGTCATCCCATTCTTGCAACACGATCTCTCCCTCTATTTGTTATCAAGAAAAAACGCTGTTTGACTGGTCGAGGTACGTGCCGAACTGTGCTTGATACAGTCTGCTATAGATGCCTTCACGAGCCAAGAGCTGATCATGACTTCCTTGCTCCGTAATGCCTTGTTCCGTCACAACGATGATGCGATCTGCATTTTTAATGGTAGCCAGTCTGTGGGCGATCACCAATGTCGTACGCCCTTTGGACAATTCCTGCAAGGACTGCTGGATCGCCGCCTCCGTTTCGGTATCGAGTGCAGAGGTAGCTTCATCCAAAATCAGAATCGGTGGGTTTTTCAAGAACATGCGCGCAATCGCCAGCCTTTGTTTTTGACCACCGGACAATTTGACTCCGCGTTCACCAATGATCGTCTCCAGACCAGCAGACTGAGAACGGATAAACTCTTCCAGCTTAGCCAGACGTGCTGCTTCCCAGATCTCTTCCTCCGAAGCATTCAGTTTTCCATATACGATATTTTCACGAATCGTCCCTGAAAAGAGGAAAACATCTTGCTGAACGATCCCGATTTGGCTGCGCAATGACGCCAACGTGATTTCGCGAATATCCATTCCATCAATGGAGATGCTGCCCCCGTCGACCTCATAAAATCTCGGCAAGAGGCTGCACAACGTGGTTTTTCCTGCTCCAGAAGGGCCTACAAACGCAATGGTCTCGCCCGCCCGGATGTTTAAATCAATGTTTTGCAAAACAGAAGACTCTTGGTCATAGCTAAACGAAACATTCTTGTACGAGATATCGCCCTTCAACGACTCTACCTGGATCGCATCTGGAGCATCCGCAATATCTGGTGCTGTGTCCATGATTTCGATGTAGCGCTTAAAGCCGGCAATCCCTTTTGGATAGCTCTCGATAATCGCATTAATTTTCTCCAACGGACGGAAAAATACATTCGTTAACAGCAAGAAAGCGATAAATTCACCGTAGGTCAATTCACCTTGAATCACAAACCAGCTGCCGCAAATCAGGACGAACAAATTGACTAAACGCATCAGCACGTAACTGACGGAAATATTTTGGGCCATGATTTTGTAGGATAACAGCTTCGTGATCCGAAAACGCTGGTTGTTCTCTGCGAATCTTTTATTTTCAAATTGCTCGTTGGCAAACGCTTGTACGACACGCATTCCACCTACGTTGTCTTCAACACGTGCGTTGAAATCTGCCATGTCGCCGTACAGACGGTGGAACGCTTTCGTCATTTTACGGTTGAAGTGAACAACGAAGAATATCAAGAGCGGAATCACCAAAAACGTAAGCAGCGCCATTTCTTCGTTAATATTAAACATCAGGAGAAAAGCACCAATCAGCGTCATCACAGCGATAAACAAATCTTCCGGACCGTGGTGAGCCACCTCCCCGATCTCCATCAAGTCATTCGTTAGGCGAGATAATAGATGCCCTGTCTTGGTATTATCGAAAAAACGGAACGAGAGCTTTTGAATATGGTCGTACAGCTTCTTGCGCATATCCGTCTCGATATTAATTCCAAGCATATGTCCCCAGTACGTGACGACATAGTTCATCCCGGCGTTCAGACCATACAAAGCCAAAAGTCCAATGCACGCCCACACAATCATGTTCCAATCCTTGCTCGGAAGTAGTTGATCGACAACCATATTCACTGCAAGCGGAAATCCCAACTCCAACAAAGCAACGAATACTGCACACGTGAAGTCGAGGATAAATAATCCACGATAAGGCCGATAGTAAGAAAAAAATCTGCGAAGCATTGAAGCAGCAACTCCTCTCTCTCAAGAACAACATCGTATCAAGTGCTTGATTTTGAAAATCATTTTCATTATATATGGATTTGTCTTTTATATCGATGCTTTATTGGAATTTTTTTCTTCGCCGAGCACATTGGCACAAAAAAACGGCTCGAACCTCCTTCTCCATCAAGGAATGAGAGGTTCGAACCTGAATTTCACTTTGTGCAAATCTTAATACTGAGATTGTGTGCTGTAAATAGATCAACATCTTTTACACAATTCATGATGTTTTGAACCGATTCTTTACTGTTGCTTACACTAGGTACATCTCGTGTGCTCATTAACGCATGTAAAGTTTGGTTGTTTTTATTAAACTTGCTTCTTGGTATTATAAAATTTTCAGGGTATTTTTTACATTATTCCCTTACTGGATTCTTAGAGTATTCTTCAATTCTCTGCATATCACCATTGGAAGTTATTTTAACATTGATTAGATATGATTCTTGGGCTTTTGTATTTCTGACTTTTGTCATATATGTCCCATGTGAGAAATTGTAAGTAGGCTCATCTGTCCTTAAGCTCTCAATTGGTAAATTATACTTCTCACTTACATACTCTGTTGCATAGTTAATAGCCAATGCCCTGTCTCCAGATGTTCCATAAAATATAGTGTAAAGGTTCCAAACTAATATAATACTAAGTACACTAACTACACTCCAAATCATCTTTTTTTTAATGGTGAATGCCCTCCATCTATATGGAATGATAAGAGCAGAAACACCTGCTCCTTATTTAAATGACTCATGAAACTTCTAAAGATACTATAGTAATAATTGGCTTGTTTGTTGTGTAGTCAATGTACAGTTCTTTCGACCAATCCCAAGTCCCATCCGTGTATCCAATTCCATTGTCTTGAATATAGAGATATTTATCGGTTCCATCTTCTAGATACCCAACACCAACAGTCCAATGGTAGTCGTAGGCGTACTCAGCATCTACACCAAACAAACATTCCTCATTCAACCGAACTATAAATGTACTCTCCATCACGCATGCATCACTCCTTTCTTTAGTTGCAGCAGGGTACAAATTTTAAAACTCTTTTACTTCCCCAGTTTGTGCATGAATTTGTAGATTAGTTTCTTTTTTATGATCATAGTCTGTTGCTTTAATCTGCCAATAATCCTTCTGTCCACTTGCACTTTTAATAATGATTCCGTCATCATGTTTGCTCTTTAAATAATTGATTGCGTGTTGAATCGCACTTTTTTCATCCATTTGATTAATAGGATTTTTGCTTTCTTCATTAATTACAAGTTTACTGAGTTCTGCGCCACTGGGATAAGATTGTGCTGATGGTGTTGTTGACCATGTAGATACTGTGTGACCAACTTCGATTTCATCATACGAGATGTTATTCCCCTTGCTATCGAGGAATACAGCTTCTTCTTTTGGGAAATACCACTCTGCTGCATATAAGTTCTCATCGCTCGTCTTGGTTTCATCATTTTCTATAACTAAGAGAGCTTTTTTTTCAAAATCTTTTTCAGTTACGTATCCTGTTAATGCTTGCTTTTCAACATCCTTGTGATTAGTTGCACATCCAGTTATAAGTAATGATGCAATGATTAATATCAAAGCCTTTTTCAATGTGCTCATTTCCTTTCTTATTCTCCCTCCAATTAGTTGATTTCAACGTTCTACACTACCACTGAAATTAAAATCTCGGGTTTTACCAAACCTTGCTCTTCCTTGCTCAAATCTATGTTGTTTGTGTAGATAATCCAACACTGCTTAAGCCTATTCTCATTCTTAAAAAACTGGGCTAAGCTCATTGCTTCAAGTATATATGAAATACCAGCTTCATCTTGTTCAATTTTCAGAAAATAGATAGAGAGATACTGATATATCACCGGACTTAATGATGAAAGTAAGCGATTGATTGATCGTGTGGGTATAAGCACACCTGCCGGACATTAACCTGCTGTTTACATGAAAATCCCCTAATGAGTACAAGTGAAGTGACCCAGTAAATTGAGACAAGGAAAAAGCACCTCCTA
>NZ_JABSUV010000057.1:0-39875 GCF_013284275.1 Brevibacillus sp. HB2.2 | reverse complement strand
ATTATTGAGTATCTGTTGCTATTATAAATAAACTCGATGTCACGACCGGATCTTATATCTTCAACGAATTGATTATATGAGTAAGGCGTCATAGCAGACACTTCCTTTCTAAATATAAGCAAAAGGGAGACGCGCGAACGTCCCCCCATGCAACCAGGTCCCCCCGGCTGAGATAGTGGAAACCCGTGGCCACGGTAGATTCAAGCCACTATCTCGTTTTCCATTTTACAGGAAAGCCGAGGGTGCCACAATGAAAACAACAACAGAACAGTCTTCTCCTAAATCTATTGACCTTTTTTTGCAATATCAAATTGAAGTGATGGAAGGCATCATGGAATCAAAGGATCAATACAGGAGAGTCGTGAAAGCAGCCATTGCAAAGTGGGTTAAGGACTTCCAATCAGGCAATATTGAAATCAAAACAGTAGATGACCTGAAAAAACTGATCGAATTGGACATTGAGTTACAAAAAGATATTTGATAAAAAGGGAAATTATGTTTTATAGAGAATCCTTTACGAAAACAGGATATAGGTCGGTGATTATGTTGGATGATGAGACGGAGATTGTGTTGGATGATGAATTAAGGCAAAGTATATTGGAGAAATTTGTACCATGGTTAATTGTTCATTACGAATTAGATGAATTGTATAAAGACAATAGAATGGCCGCAATAGAAAGAATGTTAGAACTGCTTAAGACGGATAAAATATTTGATCGAAAAGATGTAATTATTATTGCGACGGAATATGAAAAGAATCGTAATGACTTTTTGGAATTTCTCTCATCTGTTGACGATGTGAACTTTGAAAGAAACAATGAAATGTTCCTCTTTAAAGCTGTTAGTATTTTTGAAACAATGGTAAATGAATTCTATAGCGAGGAATTAAAGTTTAGGTATCATTTTAGTTTGAAAAAAGTCAATGACATAATATCAAGATTATCAGCAGAGGAAAAATTAGACTGGCTTTTACAAATAACAAGTGGTGATACTTACTTGGATGAACCCGGTTGGAATAAAATCAAACCGTTTATTCGAGCGAGAAATTTTTTTATTCACTATAAACCTCAAGATGCTAATGAACATTCACGGCACAGTAAACTCTTGACGAGAGACTCGCTTATTGAGTTTTTCAAGGCCTGCACAGACTGTTACGACTTTTTAAACGTTAGAAAGTTTGAGGGTATTCATGAATACAATCAACTACTGAGTGAAGTGACAGAAATTTTTAAGGTATCCCCATACCAAAATCCAAAATAACAATGCACCCAGCGAGGGTGCTTTTCTTTTTGAAAAACAACCCCATGAAGTGGTGAGGTAGTGGTCATGTAGATGGCAAGAAATCCGGACAAACAAAGATGCAAAGCTATAAGCAAGCAGCGCGACGAGCAATGCAAAAACTGGGCTAAGCCGGGCTGGGATGTGTGCCGTTTCCATGGTGCTGGCGGCGGCGCACCAAAGCGTAATACCAATGCAGTCAAGACGGGCGAATTCCAATCGATTTGGATGGACGCCTTGACTCCAGAGCAAGCAGAGGTGCTTGATAGGATCAACCTCGATCCAGTCCAGCAAGCGGATGAAGAAATCCGTTTGTTTACATGGCGTGAGCGCGAAATGATGCTCCGCATTCGTGACTTGAAGAATGGGCTAACAGAAAAGCAGCGGCGTGTCCTTCAACAAAGAGTCACCACAAAGGAACCAGTGCAGGTTCATGAAGATAAATCTGGGAAACAGAAAATGATGGTGATTACTCGGGACGAACTGGTCACTACCGAAATCGAAGAGACAGAGTATCGAGCGATTGAAGATATCCTCTCGCTTGAAGAAGCACTGACCAGAGTCCAAGATAAAAAATTGAAGGCTATTCAGCTCAAAGCACAATTATTGAGCAGCGGCGGCGGTCCTGAGAAACAGATCACCGTCCGGAGGTGGTCCCGTGACAAATCTGGAACTTGACCTCGATCCATTCGCGGATTGGGCACCACATCCCAAACAAATTGAAGTTATGGAATGCGACGCTCGAAACGTAGTCATGAACTGTGGCCGTCGCGGTGGCAAAACAAATGTGGGAGCACGCAAGTTTTTCGATAACATCCTTGCTGATATTGAAGGCGAGAAGGGATTGCCCTATAAGCCGCCGTTAAACCTGAAAAAAGTGAAGAAGCCCAAACCACGGCTGGAATACTGGTGCGTAGCGCCTGATTACAACATGTCAGAGATTCAACAAGAGGAGCTCTCGCAAGTCATCCCCGAGGATATGATCGACACTTGGAACGCATCGGGGAACTTTGTTTGGTTAACGGGATACATTCTGATCCGGTTTAAATCGGCAGAAAATCCGAAGAAGCTTGTTGGTCGTGGCTTAGACGGCGTATGGCTTGACGAGGCATCGAAAATGAAACCAGAAACGTGGTCGGGCTATCTTGCCTATGCCCTAGCTGATAAAGGCGGCTGGTCTATTTGGACAACTACACCGGAGGGCATCAACTGGTTTGCGGAGGAAATCGTGCTGCGGGGCCAGTTTATCGATGCAGGGTTAGAAGATGATCGGTACCAGGATGATCCTGATTGGCGAAACTTCTACTGGACTTCGAAAGACAACCCTATCCCTGAATTGCAGAAGAATATCCAGAGGATGATTGAGACGTACCCTGAGCGTTACGTGAAGCGCGAGATTTACGCGAAATTCAACGTTTTCCATGGACAGGTGTATGAGGAGTTTGACCGAAGCGTTCACTGTGTAGATATACGCCCCGTTGATCTTGCGCGGCGTTTATTTATCGTTACCTATCCGAACGGCGAGGAACGAGAGGTAATGTTCAAGCGGTATATCGGCGGAATGGACCACGGCTGGAATGACCCAGCGGTGCTTTTGGTCTTTGGATGCACGGATGAAGAATACTATTTGATCGAGGAAAGCTATCGCCAGCAAACCAATGTTCTGGTCGTAGACGATCAGGGGAAACTTGAGGACTGCTTGGTCAAAAACTATCTAGAGTTGCAAGAAAAGTATCCAATGGATGTCATTTGGGCTGACCCATCCGAACCAGAAGATATTTCTACCTACCGTCGCTATAAACTGCCTGTAAAGCCAGCAGAGAATGCTATCGGTCCAGGAATACGCCGGGTATCAAGTCTCTATAAGGTAAAAGAGTCTTCTGGCCGTCCAAATCTCTACATTGCTCGTACTTCCATCGAGACGATAAAAGAGACAGGAAATTATAAGTATAAAGAACAAAACGGCATCATGCTTGAAGAACCAGTTGATAAAGACAACCATACACAGGATTCAAAGCGATATGCAATGTACAACGATTGGCTCATGTTGCTGCTTGCACAGAAGCGTGAGGATAGGAAAAGGAACGGGAAAGGAGGATGGATTTAATGTCTGGAGCAACAGGTTGGTATCCCATTGGTAAGGCTGAGGGGGAAGGGGAAAGCAAGCAGCTTGTAATTGATCAATTCGAGCAGGATTACGATGAACACAAGCTCATACGCCCAACCATTGACCCCGTAGCGTGTGTTCAAGTAGTGAAGCAGAGCAACATCATCCCTCAATGTGTCGAAGCGTACAAAACAAACGTGGTTGGTTATGGCTATGCGCTTGTATACCAACCCGGTG
The DNA here is from genome assembly GCF_013284275.1 of Brevibacillus sp. HB2.2. NCBI lineage: Bacteria > Bacillati > Bacillota > Bacilli > Caryophanales > Paenibacillaceae > Brevibacillus > Brevibacillus sp. HB2.2. Next base: position 36,253 of record NZ_JABSUV010000057.1, on the reverse strand, counting down.
AAAGCGACAAGACATCTAAAGCAGAGTGGGATATTGCTGATCGTTTCATGCAGACAGCTAATCTGGAAGAGTCAATTGAGCAATTGTTAAGTCAGTTGGTTGAGGATCTTGAACACTGTGGTAATGCTTACGTTGAAGTTGCTTGGGGTGGCGGACTCCCTGCTCTCTATCGAATTCCACCCGAATACATGCGGTGTACTGCTCCACTAGAAAAAGTAGAGATGAAATATCGGCGACTTGTACAAGGCAAGGTGGAAGAATTTACGCAAAGTAAGTGGGTTAGAAAGTATGCTCAAAAGCGCGGTACCAATAATACGTGGTTCCGTGAATTCGGAGCTCCCGGTGAAGAGAATGAGGTCATTCATCTTCAGTTTGGAAACGGGACATATGGAGAACCTCGCTGGATTGGTAATTCGCCGGGAGTCGTTGGCTCTAGGAAAGCAGAAGAACTCAACTTCGAATACTTTGATAACGGTCGAATGCTTGACATGATTTTGACTGTGACGAATGGGGAATTAACTCCGCAGTCAATCGTTGCTCTAAAAGGAGCAAGAGGAAAGAAGTCACGGGGTGGGATTCTTTATCTTGAATTGCAAGGGTATGACAAAGGGCTTCTTGGCGATGAAAAGGAAAAAACCAGCATTAAACTGGACAAGCTGAATGACTTGCTTCAACAAGATGCACTTTTCATCGAATACAATCGGGAAAAACGCAAAGAAACAAGGTCAGCATTTCGGCTGCCGCCAATTCTCACGGGTGAGTCAGAAGATTATAACAGAGCGACAAGCGACAACGCCCGCAGAATTGCAGAGGAGCAGGTTTTTCAACCATATCGCAAATGGATTATGGACGAGATTTTCAACAAGCGACTGCTACCTGCCATCGAGGTACATCGCGTGAAGGCTATACTGAACAGCCCAAAAATCAGCGATCCAGACGAGTGGAAAGCGTTACTTGATTTCTTAGCAGATAGAGGAATTATGTTAGTGCGCCATCTCATCCCAATTGCCGAGGAAGTATTGGGAACCGCCATTGATGAGTCGAAGTACACCGAAGAGTATCTTGATACACCTATTGCTAGCTTGGGCAGTTCAGTTTCCCAAGAGCCACTCGGTACATCAGATACGCAAGAACAAGTGGCAACGATAGCTAAGCGTCTGCTTCGTGAAACGAGGGAACGCCAGCATGTGTGATCAATGCCTATACTTGATTGCCAAGGCAGATGACGATGACTTTCTTGATAGCCTTGACCTTACCTACGCCGAACGCGCATTGCTTGAGAAGCTGTACAAGGAAGGTGAGGAGTCAATTGCTGACCTTCTTGAGTTGCAGGGTAAGGCGCTGGATGAAGCTATCCAAGTGTTGAGCGACGAGCTTATTACAGATGCCGATGAACTCTTGAAAGTGATTTTGCTGGTTCAGACAGGTGACTTCTTTCAAGAACAGTTTGAGCAGGCTGTTCATGATGCTTTCATGCCCCTATTCCATCTGGCGGGTGAGTCGGAAGTAATCAACATCAGCGCAGATACAAAATGGGAGCAGGAGAACAAGGCTGCTGTCGCGTTTGCTACAAAGCTGAAAAAGCTCGTACCTGACATGAATGAGACATCGGCTGATCGTATGATTCGATCGTTCCAGAAAGCGATTGAAGCTGGCGAGACTCCAGTAGAACGGGCAGCAATGGTCAAAGAGGTAAGCAAGCAAGCTGCCAATGGAGAAGAGGGGCCTTTCAATATGACCAGGGCGGTTACTGTTTCCCGAACGCTTTCCACTGCGGCAGCAAACGGCGGTAAGCTGGAGGGCTGGAAGCAGTCGGGGCTCGTGAAGAAAAAACGCTGGCGGGCAGCGAATAACAAGCGCACCCGTAAGGATCACAAAAAGGCAAACGGCCAGACTGTCGCCATCGACAAACCATTCAAAGTAGGAGGTGAAAAGCTCATGCATCCCGGAGACCCGTCAGCAAGCGCAAAACAAATCGTGCAATGCAGATGCACGATGCAAGCTGTTTTTTGATTGAAAGGAGGTGAAATAGGAAATGGGATACATGTTAAAGGACGCAAGGATCACTCACATTTCTCTGGTGGATAAAGGCGCAAATGGCAGGCCATTCGCCATCATCAAGGAAGAGGGAAAAGAGCCGTTACAGAAAGATATCCGCATAGCTAAGGCAGACAAAGCAAAGCAGATTGTTTATGGCGTTGTTTATGAGCCGGATACCGAAGATACCCATGAAGATCAGATGACAGCCGAAGAAATCGAGAAGGCTGCTCATGGTTTCATGGAGCGCCAGAACACATACAACATTGATAAGCAGCACGATTTAGACGTAGACAAAGGGTACGTGGTGGAATCGTACATTGCTCCTGTAGATTTGGAGCTTGGCGATCAAGAGATCAAGAAAAGCTCTTGGGTGGCTGGCGTGAAGGTGACGGACGCTGACACATGGGAGCAAATCGAAAAGGGCGAGATTACTGGCTTCTCGATGTGGGGAGTAGGTAAACGTGAAAAAATTGAGGGAGCCTCTTCGGATACCGACGATGAAACGGTAGAGAAGGGGCTTTTGCATTCCCTTGCCAAGGCATTGACCCGCATTGTCAAAGGCGAGGTGAAAGACAAGTATGAACGTAACAAGAAGTCAAACGATTTCTGGACTGCTTGGAGTTCGTTTTCGGGTACGATTCAACGCTACAATTACCACACCGATCGTTACGAATTTGAAAGCGATGCAGAGAAGGCAAGAGAAGCAATTCAGGAGTTTGCAGAAATCCTACAGGATATTCTTGGGGCAAATGACATCGCCAAGGCGCTTGGGAAACCGCCTGAACAGATTGCCAAGGCTGGACGTAAGATTTCGGCAGCACGCATGGACAAATTGAAAGAAGCCCATAGTACCTTGACCAACATACTGGCTGAGGTTGAAGACGAGGAGGAAGAAGACTTGAAAACAGAAGATATTCAAAAAGCAGTAGCGGCAGCCATGTCTCCAATTACTAAACAATTGACTGATTTGCAATCCGAAGTGGCCGAGTTGAAGAAGGCAGAAGGGGGCGCTGGTAATGAGGGACAACAAACCGATCCAGAAACATCCGCATTGACTGAAGTAATTACCAAGGCGTTAGAGCCTCTTACAAAGCAAGTGGAAACATTGGGGAACGAGGTCCAATTAATCAAAAACGCAAGAGGTTCCAGTCAGCAACAGCATGGTACAGACCCAATCCAAAAAAATGATGACGATAGTTCCTTTAGTGGACTGTTGTAAGGAGGGCGTTCACATGAGAACAAACGGACAGATCATCACAAAAGCCGCGACAACAACGTCGCTTGACACTTCTGCGCTAAATTACAAACAAGTCGACAAGCTGATTAACATGGCTTACGATTCAACGGACTTTCTCAAAGGAATCCGTCATGAAACTCGCACCTCAGCCCAAGGCACCATTGATAAAATTGGAGTAACGGGCCGTAATCTGCGATCGAAAGTAGAAGACGTCATGGCTACCAATACAAAAAAACCTGATTTCCCGCAGGTTCCTTACTCTGTTACTCCTGTGATTCTCCCATTCGAAATTACTGAAGAATTTATTCGTCAGACACAACGCGTACGAGGGCAAAATGCTGAAGAAATTATTCTGCGACATATGACATTGAATTATGGCGATAACATGCAGGACTTGGGCTTTAACGGGGACACAGCTACACCGAACACCAATCCAGATTATGATTTCTTGAAGATCAATGACGGATGGTTGAAATTAGCCAAATCAAAAGGGAACTTTATTGACTGGGCGACGATTACTCCTGCGGAGAAAGCTGGTATTCTCTTTGAACTGGAACGTGCTATTCCAACTCGCCAGCGCTCAGCAGGTGTATTCAAATATTTCATGCATCCGAATACCTATTCAGAGCGTCTTCAACGATTGTCGGAGAAGGATACGAGCGCATCCATCCAGTTGCAGATTACTGGTGGTGTGAAGAAGATCAACTCCTATGATGTGGAGGAAGTCACACACATGCCTGAGGGAGCAATCATGTTCACGTACCAGCCGAATTTTGTCATGGTCCACACCTACGACATGCAAATCCGAAAGACGACTGAAGGTAAGGAAGCAATCTATGCTGACAAACGATTCTACGCCATCCATTCTGACTTTGACCCGATCTTCGAGGAACCTGCAGCGGTTGCCTACGTTGAAGGAGTTGAGTTTTAATGCTCGTCACATACATTGGGGAGAATGCCTCACTCCAGACTTACGGCTTTCGTTTTCAAAAGGACAAGCCAGTTGAGGTTAAGGATAAGAAAGTGTTGGATAAATTAAAAACACTTGATGACTTTAAGATTTATGAGTCAGAGAAGCCAAGCAGTCAGCAAAAGGGGACCACAAATACTTCCTCACCAGAAGGAGGGTCATTAGATGCTGACGTCGGAGAAGGTCAAGCAGCAGAGTAGCACACGAGCCGTTCAGGACAAGACACCTGAGCGGCTTTCCTATCTTATCAGTGAAGCCAAGGTAAGGATCGAGCTTTTCACATCAAGGCCGTTTGTGGACGAAGATGCCCGACTCGAAGTGGCTCACTTCCGTTTAGTTGAGGCGATGGCACTGACAGACAATGATGAGGTGCTGGGTGCGGAGGCGCGGGGCATCATGTCCGAAAGCGATCAAGGTTACTCCTGGTCGGTCGAAAGGGCTACTGTCACAACAGGAAGCTCGCTGGTCGATTCTATGTTGCGTCAGTGGATGTCCTTTACCACCGAGGCAACAGACGGGGGTAACGTGAAGGCGATGCTCCTATGAACCACCGTATGAATGATCAGATCGTTCTGAAACGTACAGAAACGGTTCAGGGTGAGCGCAACATAGTTTTCCCTACCGAGCTACCCCCACAGACAGTTATGGGCTGTGTACGAGGCGTGGAGTCATCGTGGCAACGTCCAACAAATGCCGATCCGGTGGAATGGGACTATAAAGCGACTCTCTCCTTCTTATTGTGTCAGGATATACGAAAAGATGATCGGCTTGATTTACCTAACCTTGGGGAGTTTGTTGTGGTTGATGCCAGACCGGGGCGACGCTTTCTCGCAGTGACGGCCATTCAGAAAAAACGGGGTGCCGAGTAATGGATTTCCGTCAGTTTGAGGACCGCATGAGGCGATTTAACAGGGAACTACCTGACATCATGCAGCGCATCTATTACCAGTTGGGGGAAGAACTACTCAACCATGTTATTGATGAGCTCGACAGCCAAGACCTGATTGATACAGGGACCTTGTGGAATTCCTTCACGCAAGGCGATCAGAATAACGTTTGGCAGTTCGATGGAGACCGGAACACTTTGTCGCTGGAAGTCGGCTCCAATCTGACCTATGCAGAGTACCTCAACGAAGGCTATACGATCGACAAGTCGTATTTCGTTCCGGGGTATTGGAATGGAGTGGGTAAGTTCATCTATGACCCATCTGCAAAAGGTGGATTCATGGTCAAGCCTCGTAGTTTTATTGGCCGCAAATATTTTGATATCGCCTTGAGGGATTTCCAAGGCGGTATGAAGGCCCTGCTCGAACGGCTGTTACAAACTGAGCTGGAAAGGATGTTGAGGTGATGGAGAACCGGGCTTTGTCATGCATTATCGATTTAATCAACGAGGCATTCCCTTCCCTCGCTATCCTGTACAGCTTGGATGTGTGGCTATCGGGGAATTTTAAACCACCTGTGGCGTTCATTCAGACCCAAGAGGTTTCAGAACGTGGCAATACTCTGACGTCGTACCAAATTATTTCCGACGCGGGGATTGTGTTGCATCACAAAAAAGTGATAAAGGGAGGCCAAGAGGTTTATGAACCGATTTTTACCGAGCCACTCCGACAATTACTAAGGCGTGAGCGGTACAGTTATCGCGGGAAGACGGACGGGCTGTATATCAACATCGACAACACCACTTTTCGGGTTCGGTCTGACAAAAAAGACCGGACAGAGATTACTTTTCGCTTTGAATATACCGTCCCGATTCCTATAACCGATATGCCGAGAGTCCACACATTCGAAATCGAGGAGGATTGGAAATCGTGACAGCTCAGCAAGAGCCGCGAGAGCGGCAGGCTGCTAAAGCCGAACCGAAACTACTGAAAACGGAGTGGATTGAAAGAGCACCACAGCTTGGAGCCGAACGGTTCGAAGTTGCTGGCGCTCTTTTTGATGTCTCCGATCATCACATGTTGACCGAGAAAGACGTTGCTCGTCGGTTAACAAAATATAGAGGCGGTGTGTAAAGATGACGATTCAACGGGAACGGCCAGGTACGATGGTCGAACTAATCACAAAAGCGAAGGAACGTATCGTGCCCAAAAGCGGCGTTGCCTTGGTTCCCTATCAAGCAGAGTGGGGAGCTCCTGATACGTTGATCAAGATAACCAGCTATGACGACCGTGTCGCAGAAACCTTTGGAGATGTAGATGCCATTGAGCTTGCAGCAGAAGGCGGCGCTACAATTCTCGCCTACCGAATCACAAATGGAAATGCAAAAAAAGCCGAGTATACACAGGCAGATGCAATCAAGATCGAGGCGCTTTATCCAGGGCTTCGTGGCAATGAGTTAAAGATAACAATTTCCCCATCCACGGCTGAGCCGGGGAAAAAGGAGATCCAAGTCAAAGGGCCTATCAAAATCGAGAAATTCTCTTTTGCAGATGCAGCCGAGCTTGTCGCAAAAACATCCCACTCTCTCTATGTTCGAGCAACCAAAACGGGGGATATTGCGATTACTGATGTTGCAGAGACAGCCCTGAGCGGAGGAACTACTGGTAACACAGGGTTAACTTCAACAGACGCTACAAAGCTGTTTGCCGCTGTTTCTGGTGCTGATTTCGATACCATGTATCTGCCTTTTGACGATCCAGCGATTACGATTTCAGCCAAGCAGTTCATTAAGGATCGACGTTCACTCAGCAAGAAGCTGAGCACATTGGTTATCGCGGGCAAAGAAGCAGATGACGACAACATGACGAAGCACATCGAGCGTTCTGTTTCCATGAATGCTCGCTATGTGGTCAATTGCGCTATTGCGGGAACACACAACAACGGGAAGTCATACAGCAGCCTTCAATGGGCGGCATGGTTAGCTGGTATGTTAGCAGCCACCTCAGCGAATCAGTCTTTGACCGGAGTGATTGTTCCGTTGAAAAAATCGCTAAAGGATTGGGGCCATGGGGATATCATTGGTGCCATTAGCTCTGGCACGCTGATTGCCACCCGAGACGGCGATGTCTACATCATCGAAAGTGCCGTCAACACGCTGTCTGTGATCGGACCAAATGAGCGAGAGGATTACGGAAAAATTCGCGTCAGCATGACCATGGATCAGATCGTAAACGACATGAACGCCGTGGGCAAAAAGTACAAAGGCAAGCTGAGCAATAACGACCTGGGCGGAGCCGTCTTCGTAGGTGGCTGCAAGCTGTACTTGGAAGAGCGGGAGAGACAAGGGGCCATTGATACCGGATGGACTTTCATTGATAAGAAAAATGGTGAAGGGGACCGTCGAGGTTTCTTGTTGTCTGCTCGTCCTTTGGATGCCATTGAATACTTCGAAATCGACTGGGAGGTGAACTAGATTGGCAGCTCATAACCTATACCTAAAAAACACCCAGGTTTATGATGAGGACGGAGACCCATTTCAGGGGGTTTTGGAAGCAAGGGCGGTATTTAAAACGCAAGTAGAACCTGTTCACCGTTTGCGAAAAGGTGAGACGGAAGACATTGTTTCTTATCATGTTGAAGTGACGATGATCTTGACTGCCCAAAACGCTGACTTGAAGTACTTCATCATCGACAAGATCACGCAAGGGAAGACGCCTATTATCCCTATGCTGATTGGTGAGCAATGGGATAAAGAGAATGACTTCAAAGAGCGGGTTCGGCTTACTAATATCCGATTGGTTCCAGAAGAACTGACGATCTTTGAGGCGAAAGCAGAAGGAAATGACAAAGGAACCTATGAACTGCGCGGGAAAACCAACGACAAACCGGACTTCCTTGAGAAATTCTCGGAATACGAGGACTAAATCTATTAAACAATTAGGAGAGTGGACAGTATGAGTAATCTGTTGCAAAAATATCTGGCAAAGGCAAATGAAGCAGTAGAGCACGTAACCACGTCGGTGATAATCGAAGGCGACGAATGGTCGGTTCGTAAGCTGAATCTATTGGATAGCCGAGCGTGCCTCAAAATGGCAGAAAAAGACGGGGATTTCGATGCTTTAAAATATAGTGATGCTCGAATCGTAAAAGCAACGGAACACGCATTTCCTTGGAATGACAAGGAGCTACTAAAGGCATATAAAGCCAAAGATAAGTACGATTTACCCGCCCGACTGTTCAAGAATAATCCAGAAGGGTACAAAGCGTTACTCGGAGCAGTTGAAGAACTATCAAAAGACACGCCAGAAACGGAAGAAGAGGCTATTGACGAGCTAAAAAACTAATACGAACCGATGGCGAGGCAAATTTGCTTGCAAGAATCTGGCTATCACGAAACCGCCTCCCCTCGGAAGTCGTAGAGTATGAAGTAGACCCATATATGCAGAAACTTTTTTTGTTCGCTTGTGAAGGAGTAGAGGTAGAAGATAGTGTAGGTTAGATGTCATCTATCTCCTTCTTTTCCGAGCGACATGACATCATGTTAGACGCCTATTTGATGGCGTCTTTTTCGTTTTGGGCTGGAGGTGAACCGAATGAACCGTCTTGGCGTAACAGCGGTACTTGGCGCACGGAATCGAATTTCACCGGAACTGTTAAACATTGTCCGTGCCTCACGTGTAGCTAGGAGAGAACTTGGACACTTGGATCAGTCCACGCAAGATGTTGCGGATGAGTTGCGAAATGTACGACGGGCAGCTGAGCAGAGCGAACAAGCTTTTCGACAAGAAATACAGGGTATGCGACGCGAAGTAGAGCGCCTTGAAACCGAGTTACGATCATTGAGCAGTACCAGAGCTAGGCCAACGATCACCGCAGATAATCAGGCAGAGCGAGAAATCGCAAGGGTAAGAAATGAAGTAAGGGACCTCAACGGCACGAAAGCCGAAGTTATTTTGACGGCTACTGTGACGGGTGCAACTGCTGGTGCTGGAGTGGTGGGTGGAATCGGGTTATTCGACCAAATCGTGGCTTCTGCTGAGGCCGAAGCGCGTAGAGCTGTGATCGGGGCCACCAAAGAAGAGATGGCCAGATACAGAAAACAAGTAACCGAGCTGACTACCCTAAATAAAAGCGTAGATCGAGCGACCGTCTCAGACTTGCTTACCGATTCAGAACGCTATACAGGCAAGGTAGGCTTAAATCAAGCAAGCGCCTATTTAATGTCCCAGCAATCATTGAAGCTAAATGCAATTCGGCCAGACATGGGTGGTGTCGAAGAGTACCAAAAGACGATGTTCGCGATGCAAAACGCATGGAAGGACATCAAGGATACCGGACGTTTCGGGGATACCCTTGCACGCGTCGCCAAGAACACTACGGACATTCGAAGTGAGGCATTAGATAGCGTGATTGAGTACAGCGTGCAGGTCACGAAGTTTCTGGATACACCTGAGAAGCTCGCCGCCTTGATGGAAGAGATGAACGGCCTGTGGTCTATCGATAAAGGTTTTGATGCACTGAAGGAAACGACACTGAAGTTGTACAACGAAGGCGACCTGACAAATGCCTTAAAGACCGCATACGAATCCATGGGTATCGATTCAAAAGAAGCACAGAAGCAAGCCGAGGATGAAGCGAAGGAAGTACAGAAGCTCATATCATCAGGAGACGCAGCCAAAAGACAAAGCGCTGTCGGTATGCTTATGCAGACTTTCGGCTCGATCAAAGACGAGGAAGTGCGTCAAGCGTTACTCAATGAAATTGGTTCGGGGCCGGGTGAAGACCTGGGCACAAAGGCGTTTGCTGAACTCTTACGTAAAGCCGGGGGTATCAGTCAAAGTCAGCATGATCAATACAAATTAAAAGGCGAGCTGGACAAAAGCTTCCAAGTCTACAAGGACAGCAACCCACTTAAAGGCTTTCAACAGGCAAAAAACACCTTAATTAATGAGTTTATTGAGCTAGGTGTCGTTGTTGGACAAGACCTTGCCCCAGCCATGGAATTCTTAGCTGCTAAAGTGAAGTGGTTCAAAGAGAAACTAGACGGCATGTCTTCAGGAGGCGCTCTTGCCACCCTTAGCGTCGTTGGAGTAGGGATAGCAGCAGGGCTGTGGGGATTGAAAGCAGCCGCCGTTGCTGCGGGAAGGGCTTTATGGAATGTAGCAGCAGGACAATTCGCACAAGATGTTGGTGACGCAGCGAGTGGTGGTGGAACCGGAGAGACAGGGAACCGGAGAAATAGGCACCGGAGAACAATAAGGCGAGAAGACCTTCGAAGGGGAGCAATTCGACGCGCTGGTGGTACGGTCGGGGAGTCTGCAAGCGATATTGCATCGAGAGCTGGGGCTTTGGGCTCAAGATTCTCTATGCTATCGAAAGTGATGAAGAAGGTGCCCGTGATTGGCGCATTACTAGGGGCTGTTGACGTGGCTACTACAGCGGCTACCGAAGGAAATAGCAAGAACCTGTGGGGATCAATTGGCGGGTGGCTAGGAGGAGTTGGGGGAGGTGCCTTAGCTGGTGCTGCACTGGGTAGTGTGGGAGCTGGCCCCCTCGGTACATTTGTCGGAGGCATTGTGGGTGCAATCGGTGGAGCTATCGGCGGGGAAGCCTTTGGAAAATGGCTGTTTGATGCCGCCGAAGATGGAATGGGAGCTATTACTCAGTACGCGTCTGGTATTTCCACAAAGATAGATGGATTTCTCGTGCCAGCAAAGCAAGAGTTTGACCGATTTTGGGGCAACATGCCTGACGGATTTGTGGCATCGATCGGCTACATCGTCGGATATGGGAGTGAAAAGTTCAGTCAACTCCGCGACATGGGGTGGCAAAAAGCTGGGGAACTTGCAGTTGCGATGGGCCAAAAAGGAATAGAAATCAAAGACGCGTTTGTTGGTTGGGTCAGCACCTTGCCTGGCTCAATAAAAAAATGGCTGGACGAAGCCGCAAAAATGTTTGATCAGTTCATCGTTGACGTGCAGACGTGGTTCTCCAATCTGCCTAGCACCATCGAAACTGGTATCACAAGCACGTTCCAAGATTTGGCCAGCGGCTTTACTCTTGGGAAGACGACAGCCAAAGCGAAGCCATATGCAAACGGCGGTGTAATCGACAGGCCCCACCTAGGGTTAGTCGGTGAAGCTGGACCTGAGGCAATCATACCGCTTTCATCTGGTAGAAAGAATCGAGCCTACGAACTGTGGAAGCAAGTTGGGGCTCGGCTGGGGATTGATACGAACAAGTGGGAAAACCGTGTCGCAACCGTTAAGGGATTCATTGACGACAATAACGATCCGATCGGTTATGCAGCAGGAGTAGTCGAAGGCACGAGCAACTCTTTCAAAAAGATGATCAAGCAGCGTTGGAATAACTACCATGCCAGCATGTCGTCAGCAACAAGTATCGACGATGCTATGCGGTTACGAGCAGACGCACACCGTACGAGAAATTTAGACTTCAAGTTTGGCAAGGTGATGAAAGTAATTGGCAAGGCAGTAAAGCCTATCGGTTATGCCATGGACGTATGGGACATTGCTAACGCAGATAATAAGCAAGAAAGGAACCGGACGATCATGAAAGTGATCGGCGGTATGGGAGGCGGCGCGTTGGGTGGTGTCATAGCTGGAGCAGCACTTGGGTCCTTAGCGGCTCCGGGAGCGGGAACAATGGCTGGTGGAGCTCTTGGCGGCTTGGCAGGTACGGTAGGCGGCGAATGGCTGGCAACAACGCTGTACGACAAGTACCAAGAACCGATTGACGGGGCTATTGATAACATAGGCAGCATGATTGGAAACGGCTACGCGAATACGAGAAATTGGCTGGGGAACAAGGTACAATCTGCGAAAGAAAACATCCTTGGTGTGGGTGCTGGTATCTCGAACTTATTTGGCTGGGGGAAAAAGTACGCAAACGGTGGAATGATCAACAAACCGCATTTGGGGCTTGTTGGGGAAGCCGGGCCGGAAGTGATCATTCCTCTTTCAGCCGGCAGAAGAAAACGCGCGCTGGAGTTGCTTGGTCATACCACAAGGAAACTGGGGGTAACTCCATATGCAAATGGCGGTATGGTCGGGCCGTTGCGTTCTTCGTTTGGTTCCAATCAAACGAAAATCATACAGGTGAAAGCTGACGCACCAGTCCAAATCCATCTTCATATCTCCGGCGATATCAACCAAGAGAAATTCATTGCCCTGTTGAAGTCGCCTGCGGTTATGAACCAGCTATCACAATCGTTTGAAAAACTGATCGTTGATGCAGTGGAAACGAACGGGGGTGCCGCATGATACGTCTACAAGGCAAATACAGGCTGACTTTTCCAGTTACACCCGGAGAAGTACAGTTCAAGGGTTACGGGAGTGATGTAGAGGCAACAACGTCCATTACGTTGGACTCATTAAACCGTTACACGGGCAGAAAAGCAAAATCTATCGCATTTGAATTTTTGCTCCCGGGCGATCCGGAAAATCCACTTGTAGAAATTGAAGGATATCAGGGGCCGAGAGAGTGGCTTGCTGGCTTGGATCGATTGTCGCATGCGGAAGTTTTGCTAACGATCGAAGAATTAAATCTGGCTTGGAACGTGCTTATTGGCCCGTGTGAAGGTAAATTCTCAGGGATCAATGGGAGCTTTAGAGGGATGATTGAGTTCCCGATCTATATCAAATCGGATTTTGTTTCTTGGTCAAATTCCAAGCAGGTATTACAACCAAGCAAAGTCATCACCAAGCAAACGAGTAAACGTGCAAATACAACAGGGAAGAAAGCAAAAAAGAAGGTGTCTCTCATTGAACCTGCTGTCCAGGAACAACAAAAACAAAGGATCAACCAAAAATTAACCGGATTTACTCCGTAGAGAAGGGGCGAGGGTGCGGCATGAAAGTAATCTATGGCAAGGATGCTTCGAGGGTCGACCTTACTAAGGCGACGCTGGAACTATCTTGGACCTCATCACGAGGACAAATTGCACAGAATGCAGATATCAACATACGCCAAGCCCCGCCCTTACAATCGGCGGGTTTTTTGATGCTTTTTTCGGGCTTTGAACCGAACGAGTCCATGCAGTTTTTTCATGGCCCCATCGTCCGGTTTGAACGAGACGATAAGACAGGTGACCTCTCTGCCACCGCCTACGAGTTGGGCTGGTATTTGCAAAAAAATGAGGTTTCCAGACTCAAGCTGGACGGGGATGCAGGGACAGAGCTTGCGCGTATTATCAAGTCGACAGGTATCAACTTTAGCTGCCCGGCGTTCGGTTTTACCGTCAAGGAGAGAATCTCGTCCCAATCATATACGTCTCTCTTTACTTCGCTGACCGAGCAAGCTTATGAAAAGACGGGAAAGAGATATTTCATTCAGCATTTACGCGACAAACTGACGGTACTACCAGAAGGCGGGAACAAAATTGTCCCTATGTTTCAGGCGAGCATGTTAGAGAAAAGTGCCACAGGGGAGAGTATTGAGGAAGTCTATACGGTGGTCACCGTTGAGAAGTACAAAGGGGATAACCTAGCATCTAGCGTCACCAAAGAGAACGCGGGATTGATCAAGCAAATCGGTAGAATGCAAAAGATGATCGATGCGGGAGAAGAGAAAAACATATCGTCCCTTGCTTCGAAGCAACTCACCGAATTATCGAAGATACCAAAAACACGTACAATCACAGTCAGACATGAAGACAATAACGCTGCACGACTTCGCGCGGGCTGGCTCATCAAGATCATGGAAAAGGACAAAAAAACAGTAACCGATTGGATTGTGACAAACTGCAACGCCAGATGGAAGGGCGGTCAATACACAATGGATCTCCAATTGGAAAGGAGGGCTTAGTATGCATGCAGCTATTGCAAAACTGAGAGGGCTGACACAGGACGGCATAGTGAACACACAAGGGGAATTTGGCAAGCTTTTGTCGCTCTCTCCTTTGTCGGTAAAGCTCGACGAGGACCCGACACCCTTGGAGCCGTATGAGCTGTCTGTACTGCGTTCTGCCCGATTGTTGCCAGAAGATGTGGGGAAAAAAGTAGCTCTGTTGCGATGCAACAATGAGCAATACCTCCTGCTTGGGGTGGTGGAGTGATGTTTCCCACTCTGGAAGGTGATGAGACACAACTTATTCAGTCCGTGGACGATCCTATTCCATGGACATATAAATTTGACTGGACCACAAAACAACTAATGCAAGGGACGGATGGTCGTTATTTGAGGACGACCACTTATGAGGAGTACCTGGAAGAGACAGCAAAGAAAATCCTGAATACGCGGCGTTTCCGGTACGAGATTTATTCAGAACAGTATGGTGTGGATTTCCTCTTTGAAGTGGGGAGAATGCGTTCAGTGATATCGTTACCAATTATCAAGACACAGGTACAAGAGGCGCTAGAGGCTCACAGTGAGGTTGAGCGTGCGGAAGTGGTAGACATTCGGTTTGAGGACAACCGGGTCATTTTTTCGCTCGATATTGAGGGCACGAGAGGGACAACTAGGACGGAGGTGAATACATGGCAACGTTAGACAAACCAGAAATGCCGATTCTCAGGGAAACCCCAGATCAGATTTATCAGCGGACGGCAAATCGGATGACACTGATAGCGCAAAAGCGTGGGGAGACGCCACCAGCGATGGAAGAAGGTGAGATGTTTTATGACCTACTGTACCCTTTAGCGGAAGAAATCAGCGAGCAGCAACAACTTCTGGAGTACAGTTTTCTGCAAGGATTCTTACCATGGGCGGATGGTGAATTTTTAGAAGCCCATGGATATGTAGAGGGCGTTGACCCGAAAAGCGGTGAAGACAAAGAATCATACCGGAAACGAATTCTTGAAAGAAAAAGATCAGATGATGGGAACGGAAGACTCGTTGATTATGAGCGATGGGCACTGGCCATCGAAGGAGTTGGTGGAGCAGTTGCCGTCGAGCATGAACGAAACGCTGTATCTGTAGACCTTTATTTAACGGATACCGTGGGTAAACCAGTTACTCTCGAATATGCTACATCCATTCGTAACTGGCTTGAGGAAAAACGTATTGCGGGTCATGATTTGAGATGCTATCCTGCGGAAATTTTCCCAGTAACAATTCGAGTCAAATTGGTTATGTCAGACGAGTCTAAACGTGAAGCGGCGGTTTCAATGATTACGCAACGTTTAAAGGATTACCTTAAAGAGAGAAGCATTATCGTATATCAGCAAATGGGAGCCTTTTTTTGGGTGGATGGAGTATTGGACTATACCAATTTCACGTTAAATGGCAGTAATGAAAACCTTACAAAGCCAATCAAGGCTGTATCTGTTCTAGAATTGGTGGTTTTACCATGATTCCTTTGAGGTATAAACGGAAGCTCCCACCATACTGGTATGAGAACTACGTAGCTGAAATCCATTTCGAAGCTTCTGGGGAAGAAATGGACTACCAAAAAGCGAAACGCGAGGATATTGCCAAGCAATTTCTACTACCATACGCGACATGGGGGTTAGACATATGGGATTGGATGTACTTTGGGGACAAACAATCAGGGAACTACGAAAAACGTAGAGCAAATATTCGTAGTAAGGTACTAGCGAAGGCAAGATTTACTCTTGACACCCTTCAAAAGTTAGGACAAAGCGCCGGGAATCTGGAGAGCGTAACGGAGGATTTTGTAAATAAAGCGATCAGGTATCGATTTAACACATCGCAGCCGATTCAATTAAATCAGCTTACGCAGGATTTTCAAAAGATCAGGCCGATTCATGTCAAACAGTTACTCTATGAAGTAATAAATCATGCAGAGCCTGTCATCGTAGAAATTCGAAATGGATGGTCAATGGTCGAATATCCGGTTTGCAATGGGCTATTCGCAAACAGCATTGCTACACCACCGTTGAGTGAGCCAGTGTTTCTCAGTAGTGGTCAGGTCATTTATTTTGCGCCTGAATAAAGGAGGAATGGAGTTTGAGTCATGATACCAAAAATATTTTAAGAGATATTGGACGAATCCCGGTTCCACAATATTTTAATGCGAGTCGAGACGAATATCAGGTCGTAAACGGACGAAAAGGTGCAACATTCGTACAATTAGTCGGTTTAGCTGCAAAAGAACCGTTCAGCGGAGCAGAAGATACTGACCATGTTTTCACCGAGCCGATGTATGGCTTTGTTATCAAAAATGACGGCAATACTGCCCTTACTTTCACGATTCATGGTTTCACATTTACGGTAATGGCAGACGAGGTATTTGAAGATTATTTTGAACCATTTAGTCAAGTAAAGATTGTAACAACCTCATCTTTTCGAGCCTACGGAAGAGGGTGAGGGGGAAATGGCAGTCAAAATAGAGCCGGCACTTTGGGCGTATATACGAGACCGAATAAGTGCCAAATTCAGTAATGCAATTGTTACCGTTAATGGTGTAAAACAAATGATTCCTATCGTAGAAACTAAACACGTCACAGGCGAGCAAAGAAATTCGATTCAAGTGTATGCATATCTGGACGAAGCAAATGCAGCAGGAACGATAACAGAAGCATATTTAGCTGATATAGAGGGTGTCGCACTAATGACATCAGATATCAAAATCACGTCTGCTGGAACAGGTGTCCTACTGCTTTTTGAGATTACATTCAAGGTGGAGGTTAGAACCTGATGGGTTATGAGCGGCAGTATTGGGAAGATCGGCTGGTCACAGAAAGTGGAGAAACAATCCAGGAAGGAACCAGAATTACCGCACGAAGATTGAATCACATTGAGGAAGGCATTAAGGGTATCGACGACATCGTAATCAAAATGGAAAATCGAATTCTCCATTTGCACGCCAAGATCACGACAGGTGACAGGACCGCCGGAAATAACGGGATTTTCGTCGATACCTTTGATGGCATCCAGGATGCGGTCATTTCCTTGGATAGGACGAGAACAACCATCCAGTCGATTTCTGATACGCATGTTACCGTTGCATCGGTGACAGGATTTGCAGTTGGGCAAGAGGTGACGTTAGCCTCTGTCAACAATCAGGAGGAGCGTATTATCACCGCAATTAATGCGTTGACCCAAGTCATTACATTAAACGCGGCTCCCACAGCAACTTATTCTTCCAATTCCATCCTTGCAAGGTCAACCGTGGAGATTGATACGGTGGCAAAACGTATGAGGCGAGGGTCGATTGATACCTATAGCGTGAGAATAGCCGTAACGTAAGAAAGGAGGCGGTTAGATGGCTAGTAAATCAACCGTTGTGAGCATACCTGAGTCTACATCGCAAAGCCGGTCACAAAAGATAACTATTCCAAATCTAAAGCGTGTTGTGTCAGTTGCGGTCAATACGGGCAAAGTTACACACTCTGTCAATGGCAGCGAAGTGACGGTCAATGTCAGCGATGGCTCCTATACTCGATATACCACATCCAGTACCCCTAACACAAAAACCGTATCGGAGACTCGTACAAGCAGTACAGATAGTTTTCAGTCTTCGATCAGTTACAACGATGGAACTTATAGCGGGACCTTGTCTAAATCAGGCGGATCAACTCCCTATGTAGTCAGCGGTAGCCCTCCTGGTCAAAAAACAGTATCAGCTTCTCGCGATTCTTGGTACGACTATGGCGGGTCTTGTAGCGGAGCGCAAAGCGGCGCATTGTCGGCGTTACCATCCTCCATACCTTATTCAGACGGAGAAGGATACACTGGCACTTTGCAACGCACCGGGGCATCGGCGGGAAAATGTCAACTTTTAAATGACGAGGGAGACGGAGAAAAAACATATGGAGCGTCTGCAACAGGCACCTATTCGGGTACGGTGTCCAAGCCTGATACGCGTAAATACAACTACTCCCAAAGCTATTCCGGCACAGTGTATGGACCATCTTCGGTATCCTATACCTACTACTACGCTTATACCGTAACCGTTACGTATGAGGACAACTTTGGTCAGACGCTCACGCTTACTGCTCCAGCAAGCGGGGTCAAGTTGTCCGTGGGTAATACTTATGCGGTCACGGGCACCACATTGGACACTGATCCTGGTGATATCGTATCCGTCTATGTACGTGTTAACAAAGGCACTCCCTATCGTATCCTGCAAGCATCAGCGGATGGCGTAAATCCGTTAGCCTTTAACAAGACATTGACATTTACAGGTGGAGCATTGAAGGACGGTACGACAGCCGTTTCTGGGCTACTGGATGAGGGAGCAACCCATTTACTAGAAGTGTGGTCAGAGGACGGTAAGGGCGGAACCTCGATCATTGCAGAACGTACGTTTACCGTTATGCTGAATCGTCCGCCAACTCTTACACACTCATTTGTGGCGAACAATGATAATTTGTCGGATGATTCCCCCATTACAATCACAGGGACGGTGTCCGATCCAGACGGCCAAAGTGTAAACATGAAGTATCGGCTGAACGGTGGTGCAGATGTACCCATATCAATCAGCGGTGGCGCGTGGTCGATCACCGTTACACCAAAGCAGATGGTTGCCGGAGCGAACAGTCTCGTCATAACAGCAGCAGACTCATTAGGAGCAACAACAGTCCTCACGTTTTCCTTGACCCGTTCGGTGACAAAAACACGCCTCAAAACAGCCCATGCACGCTACAAGCTATCTCCCCAATCCACGACAGCCAAAGAAGTCCTAGCTTGGTTCCAACATGAAACAGGAGATTTGAATGTGGATGGAGCTCTTTCTATCGTTTCGGCTGGCGCTGCCGAATCCTATAAGGCCATGACAAAAACGACTGCCCCTGTTATCACAGGGATCGTGGAAACAGAGTTTATCGGAACGTATGCCACTGGTAACGCTCAACTCCATTTGAAATTGACGTTGTCCAGTAAGGACGCAAACTCAACAGCGGCGGCAACAAGTTTATCGGGGGCGATCAAAGCATGATGTATCGACAAAGAAATCAAGACGGGTTGCTGGGCGATTGGGTATACACGCCAGCCGGAGAGGAAGAGCGAAAGCAGGAAGAGGCTCTAAGAAAAGAGCTGGAAGCCCTTCGAGAAGAGAATGTGAAGCTGATAAATGCTCAAAAAGAGGGTGGAGAGAATGGGGTGGGCTAAGCCGACAGATAAGAAAAGCAAAGACTTGATTCTGGCCCAAGTCAGAGATTATAAAAAAGGCCGTCTCGTTGAGCCGTTTAGCGATACAACCGCATGGCTAAAGGCATACGGTGGAGGCACTGTGTCATTTATCAACGGAAGGTTACAAGTCACCTCTACAGGTACATCGATTGCCGCACGCCGAAATATCCTCTTAAATTTAACAGGTGCAAAGACCTTAAAAATTAGATTTTATGTAGACAAGTTGACTGACTTCTATGAGTTCCAGCTCTATTTGGCTCATGATACTGGCTATGCCGAATTTTTGGGCTACACCGTGCGAGGATGGCGAATGGCGCTGGGTTGGAATGAACATATCATCGATATCAGCAAGCTGGAGCCCGTTGGAGCTGCAAGTCTGACCCGGGATATCGTTTCTATGCAAATCCGTGTGAAGTCCAACGAGAATACGACAGCATCGATCATTTTTGACTCGCTTGTTCGTGATGAGTCGCAACGAGGGAAGATCATTTTTATGTTCGATGATGGATGGTCTTCTCAATACACCGAAGCATTTCGGTATATGGGAAAATACAATCTCCCAGGTGTCATTGCTGTCATTCCGTCGCATGTCGGGTGGTCTGGCTATTGTACGTTGCCACAGCTAAAAGAGATGTACACCTACGGATGGGACATGGCCAACCACACCATGAACCATGCGACTTTGAAAGACCTGAAAGATATAGCAGCCATCGAAAAAGAGATCGGGGACGCCGAGGATTGGCTGAATGCAAATGGCTTTACGAAAGCATCAAATATCTTGGCGTACCCATACGGGGCGTATGATGCAAGGGTGTTGCAAGTTATGCAATCTCGCAGAGCGGGCCGCACTGTCCAAGAGGATACGGCGACCACACCGCCACCGGATAAACGGACGATCAAGATTCGAAATGTGGAGCATATGATTACACCCGCCACACTAAAAGGGCACATTGATGATGCAGCAAAGGTAGGGGGCGTGTGTTTGTTCATGTTCCACAAGATCGTTAGCGGCGAAGCCACGTCCAGCATCGAGTATAACGTAAGCAACTTCCAAGAGGTTGTTGATTACGCATATTCCCGGCGAGATGACATCGATACAGTGACAATGAGCGAATGGCTGGACAGTTGTGGGTTGTAAAACGAATAGAGTTTTTGGGGGAGCTGCTAAGCGGCTCCTTTTACTTTTGCCCCGAGGGGGGTGAGGAGGAAGATGAGCTGATGAAGTTTTTTCAAAGCCTGGATAACGTAGTGACCCCAGCAAACGGAATTGCAGTAACCGCAGGAGTGTTTCTTACCCCGATTTTCCAGTACCTCTATGGAACAGGGCGGTTCGATATTTTAATCGTGCTTTTTCTTATGATTTCACTCGATTGGATCACGGGCATATCAGCAGCTAAAAAGGATGGGTCCTATACGTCTGAATACGGGCTATCCCGAATCCCGCGTTCGTTGTTTCTTTTAGCATTGCCAGCCGTTGCTAACATGCTAGATCGGGTGATGGGTACACCCGGCTTTCTGTTTTATGGCGTCACATTCGGTCTACTCTATCATACATGGAACAGCCTCACAGCAAATGCTCACCGAGCTGGCTGGCCTGTTCCAAAATCGATTGTTAATTTGGTCGGATCAGAAATCAAAGCGAAAGCAGAGCGAGCTGCAAGAAAGGAGCAGAAATAAAAATGAATATGACTATTCAAGGTGCGCGCGTGGTAGACGTTCGTGCTTCTTTACCACGCCACAAAACACTAAGGTATGGGCGGCGCAAGCTGACTGACATCCGATCGGCAGCCATGCATCATTCAGCTACATTGAGCGGATCACCGGAGGCATTCGCACGGTATCACGTCAGCACTAACGGATGGCCGGGCATTGCCTATCATTTTGTGATTCAAAAAGACGGCGTAATCTATTGGTGCAACGATCCAGAGACAATCTCCTACCATGTGGGAAACAGCAACAGACATGCGCTAGGCATTTGCCTTGTTGGAGACTTCCGGACACAGCAACCAACCGCAGCACAGCTCGATGCGGCGAATTGCCTGATCCAGCACATGCAGCTACAGATTCCTACCATGAAGCAGGTGCTTGGTCACCAGGAGTACCCCGGCTATGCATCGAAAAACTGCCCTGCATTCCCGATGGGTACATTCCGAACAAATTACTCACAATTCTTGCAAAAAGCTGTGGGTAAAGTGGATGAGCCCAAGCAGATTCCGGTTGCTATCAGTCTGAATGGTACTTTACTCGCGGTAACTGGCTTTTTGCAGGATGGTGTTTCTATGTTGCCAGTCCGTGCGGTAGCCAATGCTGCCGGTGGGAAGGTGGAGTGGATTGAACAGACGAAGGATGTTCTTGTTAACGGCAAAGACCTAAACGAAAAGCTCATTTTGGGATCGGCATATGCTCCTGCTCGTGAGATAGCTGCCGCGCTTTTTCTGCAAGCTGAGTGGGATGGGAAAACCCAAACTGTGAAACTGAGAGGTTGTGTTACAGAATAAAAAGGCTGAAAAACAACAAAAAAAGCATGCTGTTTATTCTGACTGACGTTCTTGGCATTATAGGAGCTGCCATTGGATTAAGCGAAGACCTGCAACTCCAAATCGTTAGTATCTTTGATCAACTGATGTCATCCTCTCGACCTTAATAGGGTGGGGGATTTTTATTTTTTTGGATTAATTTTTTCAAGTGTAAAGGCATGAGTATTCGAAATTACACATACTTACAAAAGTTTACACTACAGGATTATTAAGCAAACAAACTGAAGTGTTTAGTAAAATGGATAGAGTGGTTCGGGACGTGTCAGTGTGATTATGGCACGTCTATTTTTTTTACCGAAAATACGAACGTATGATCTCTTTTTAGGAGGAGGCATTTCGTGATCAAACTTACAGACGTAGCTAATCAGAAGTTGCTGGATGCATTTCTAGCTCAAACAGACAATCAACTCCTATACGAACGAGTGCTTGCTTCACCGGGCGACTCGCAGAGGAGTGATGAATTGGAAAGTAGACTTCAGGAGTTTTGCGCTGAGGTCCAATTGACTAAATTTATTTCGTCACTCATTCGTTTTACAGCTATCGAGTTGGCTGTTCGTAATCAAAAGATAGGCAAGGTATGCCAGCCTACAGACGAAATTGAAAAGGTGGTAGATAGCCTTGTTAGCGACACTGAAAAAAGTGAGCAGGAGGACAAGTCTGAGTGGGGAGATGTATTAGCTAACAAACGAATTTTGGATGCTGTTCAAAGTCTCACAGAAAAGGAACAGGAGATACTTAAACTTCTATATTTGAGGAATCTCAAAGAGGTAGAGGTTGCGAGGCTGTCAGGCATCAGCCAACAAGCCGTTTCTAAAGCAAAGAAACGAGCGTTACTGAAACTCAGAAAACAGTTAGAGGGAGGCGGATTAAATGACCCTGTTAACACTGGTAAAGCGAGCACAAAATAATGATGAGAGTGCAATGGTAGAGATCATAGAAAGATTTGAGCCAAAGATTCGGAAGTCGTTGAAATTCACGGATATAGGTGTACGTGAAGACATACATCAAGAGATAATATTTCGAATGATAAAAGCTGTCAAATCATATAATCTTCCGAAAAAAAGTAACTGATTTATTGGTCATCCTGGACCTCTTTAGGATTTATAAAAATAAGAAAATTAGGCTATGGGAAGAAGAGGCCAAAAGTCCTTTCAAATTTTATACAAATTTTGGTATAATACAAAGGATGTATACTTTATAAAAACTATAAGGAGCATCCCATGATTAAAAAAATTACGATAGGATTAATTACTATAATTATTTTATTCTTGGCTGGATATGCATATAGTGCTCAGCTTGAAAAGGAGAGGATAGAGTTAAGGGTAAAATCTCTAGCAGGACATAATTTGTTTCTCCTCGTAACTACTTACCAAGAAATTGAAAGTAAGTTTAGCAATGAAACATTTAACAGGGAAAGTGTAAGTAATATTGAAGATAAACTTGTAGAAGTAAAGGCATATTCAATAGTTGCTGACAGTATTGTAGGTAACGATTATTTACAAACAATCACAAGCAGATTCCAAGATATCTTTGCCCATCTTGAAAAGAGCCATACAAAAATGGATCTTAGTAAAGAGCAAATTCAAGAGTTAGTTGAAATAAAGAGCATGATGAAAGAATTAATTGATGTCATTTATCAAACTTACTATGATAAAAGTAACGATGAAGGCGGATCGGCTGAATTAAATATAAAAGACTTCAGTAAGGTTGAATCACTTCAAAAGAAAATAACTGAGTATTATAACCAAATTAACAAAAAATCGTGAATGTAATACTTATGTTTGCCTACCCCATTTTTTGAAAATACAATACCAAATGTACATCCCAATTCACGCTTATGTGATATGGGATGTTTTTTTATTCTCATATTTTGTTCCGATAGGGTTGTATTTTTGACCAGATTTTTCACTTTCTATATTGAAAGGAAATTCTGGCCAGAATACCTTACCAAATTTAAAGGTGGAATTACAATGGATTTAAAAGGTAAAAAGATTCTTATTGACCCAGGACATGGCGGCGATCATCCAGGTAAGACATATAAAGGTCGACAAGAAAAAGATGTTACTCTGAAGATTAGTAAAGTTCTTGAAAGCCTGCTTGAAGAAGAAGGTGCAACAGTTTATATGACGCGTACTCGTGATAAGGATTTTGGTGGAGAGAGTCTGGACGAAGATATCAATGAGCGAGTAAAATACATCAATAAGAAATTCGCCGGTAAGGGTATTGATGTATTGCTTAGTGTTCATGTGAATAGAGAGCGGGTGGTCAGTCGAGTTGGTGTACTTTATCCCGAGAAAGGAAAAGCATCTAAGATTTTGGCTCAAAATCTTGCAAGAAAGTATGGAACCTTTATGGCTAACACAGGGTATGGGGAAGCTGACCTTGCAATATTGAGAGATACAAAGGTTGCTGGAGCAAAAGCACTAATCGAAACCGGAAAGATCAACCAATCCTGGTATGATGACGATGAGGAAGTTGAGCGTGCAGCATTCGCGATTGTGGCTGGATTTTATGACTACTTCCGAGAAATTGAATAATAATCCAAAAAGAGTGAAGTTGCCCTTCGGGTTACTTCACTCTTTTTTATATTTATATATCAGTATAGTAGATGATGATTAAAGCCCATGATTTCAATATTGAGTAATTAGAATTCCTTCGGAGTACTCCATGGAGGAATTTTCCATTTTATAGGGAATTAAGAAAAACTAGATGATAAAGTGTTCTACCAGATGTTTTTGTATTCGGTAGGATTAGGAACGAGTTGTCTATTCTTAATATGACTGTATATGAAATGCAGAGAGTAAGTCCGCCTCCGTTAGAGGCGTGATGTTTTTTATTGAAAGTGCATATGTTCGCTTGTCAAATGTCCATTCAATAGATATATTTCAAGATATAAGAAATAGTAAATTCTTCCTAATCACTAACAGAATATAAGTACGCAATTACAGATTCGCTTAACTATCGCATATAAACGAAGGATGTGTTTGAAGATGATATCACTAAGTAATTTTAAAAAATATTGCGAAATCGGCAAACAACTTATAGAAAAAGATGTTATTGCTCCACGGATAATAAATGAAAATTCAATGAGATTCAAGTCCGATTCAAAAGAGTTAAAAGAAATACTTCTTAAAGAGGAAGTAGATTATGGAGATTTTATTGAGTTTCTAAATCGAGAACTTAATAAAATTATTATAGCTATCCTCAGTGATAATATTGATTTTCTCAAGCATTTCTTAATTGAAACTTCCGATGATGAAGATGAGGAAGAAGATGCGGAAAATGGGAATGAAATTCTAAGTGAAAAGATAAAATTAGTGGAAGATATTTTAATTGATGATCAAATTAGAGCTGCCTTTCTGATCAAGTCTACATCAAAAAATAAACTAATCAGCCAAATTACTTGGGAAATTAATGAAAAAACATTCGATAGTTATGAAGGAGAGATTGAAAAGCTTAAATATGCGACTCTAGTTATTAAAGAAATTGGTTCTGAAGCAGGGTTACCATTTAGTGCAGTTTTCCCCTTTGTGAATGAAGATAAAGAAGCAAAAGTTTATACTTTGACTAAACAAGATATTGACTATCTGCTCAAAGAATTGACCAGATTAAAGGATGTGTTGGCTAATGAATAAAATCAAAAAATTGCCCTCATTCTTTTCTCAAATGGATCCACTTACGCAACAGCAAGAAATATATGACATGGTAAAAATCTTGTATAAAGCAGAACAAAATAGACAAAAACATTATTTTGCGGAAGAAACTACAGAGACTGGTCTATGGCATTTTAAACATGCAGACATATTTAATAAGCTTAAAAAATATTTAACTCTTTTAACTGAATCATTTGATGACATCATTGATAGAATACAATATTTGGGTATGGTCAAAGATAATGTGCTGTTATTAAAAAATGCATTAAACAAAGATTTGTACAAGTATGAGAGGCGTGTTTGTATTGCAATACATGACGCGATACATAAGGCTAGAGCTGAAGATCTAGAAGCAAATCATTTGGATGCATTAGTATTTTCATTTCAAATATTATTTCAAGGTGACTGTACTAAGTTCGACTTTCTCCAAGTTGATAAGCGATTAAGAAAAAGCGGCATAAGCTGGATTGTGGGTGACGTAGGAGAAGATTATGAATACCATATTCCTGGAATCGACGATAAATGCTGATAGACATTTTCAAAGTTCGAGAAGACAAGTGGAGATAAGAGAAAAATTAAAAGGAAAAAGGTTAATTACATCTGCCTATGTTATTGGGGAATTAAAGAACAACTTTTTGCGAAATAGCATTGCTTTTTATAACTTAGTTATAGAAGAAGAGACTGTATTTGATGCTTTGACTCGTTTAAGTAGGATTTTAAGAAGTACCAGACAATTTGATAGGGTTATTAAAGTTTTTGTTTATTTAGCAAAAAAGGTTGAATTTAATAAGGAGGAGTTACTTGAACGGCTAGATATGTTGATTGAAGATTCTATGGATGAGTTATTTATCGAAGATATAGATGAAATAGTAAACGATTGCGGGTGTATCCGTGCAAATGGACAACCAGTTAAAGACGGGAACAGATGGTTTTTGGATTTAGGTTGTAAACAGAAACCCAAACCAAATTGCGATATAGATAAATACATGCTATCAAATGAAATGCAATTTCAAGAAATAAGTAATCTTAACGAACTAGAAGGAAGCAAACTGAAAGATAACCTTTCTAAGATGCTAGAAGGTAAAATGGTAACATTCGGACGAAATTGTTGGTATATAGGCGATGCTGTTATTGGAGTTGAAGCTCCAATTAATGCAGACTTCTACACAACTAATCTAAAGGATTATATACCTATTTGTTCAATCCTAGACAAAAAAATATTTCAAGAAGATTGAAGTTTTATGACTGATAAATTTTTAAATCTTTTTATCTTATACTTTGTATTACTGGAAATTAAATATTTTCTCCAAATATCAAAGTTTGCATCGTTTGTTTTAAATATTAACCTCACATTATCACTCCTTGGGATTTCAAAGTTCGGTATATATTAGAAAGCAGTATTCACGAATTAAATAACACTAATACTTAGTTCAGTTAGATTTTCTGTTAATAAATTTATATTGTGCTCCCAATAAAAAAATCCCTCAAATTTATTGATGGGATTTTTTTATTTGCACGTGTCCTTTGTGTTCGCATATAATAGGAACGAATGTTCGTGAGAGGGCGATTAACGTGGAGACAATTAAAGCAGTGATTGATGGCCAACTCCAAGCTGTCCCCGTTTTAACCCCCAAACATCTCAAAGCCATAAGCAAAATCCACACAGGAGTGAGTCCTTGTTGTACCCCTGACATTCTCCGGGATCTGATAGAGGCTGGATTGGTGGAGGAGATTACAAATGAGTTTGCTTTATGAGAATCACTACGAGGAAGTCATGACTCCGTTACCACCGGTTGATTCAGACGTCTTGGCTGAAATGAACGTCATCATTTATGACTCTGTGCGAAAAGACTTTGCAATCAACGTCAGTTGGCTTGAGGTCTGCATCCGTAGGGAATGGGGCGTGGTCAAAGATATCGACCGAATCGAAAACAAAATCAAGCTTGTTCGGGTTGATGGTGTATGGTGGGTGCCCATTGAAAAAATGCTACAGGTAGAGCGGGTGTATTAGACAATGATTCAACCTGACCAATGGCGAGAGATACTGCACGAAACGATAAAACGATATTGTATGGCATGCTTTTTAAGGCTATCGCCTTTGATGCAGAAAATCTTAATCAGGATCAGCTCAAAATGTCATACCGCCCGATGTTCGATACAGTATCGATGTGGGCAGAGCGGAAACACCATGAATACCGGAGTCAGTTTGGGAGGCTTGGCGGAAAAATTCATGTTCAGAAGACAACCGACGGATTTTTGTACTTGGTTCTTGTTACGGTTAAAGGTCGTCGAGAAGAATGTATTTACAATGTGGAACATTTAAAAGCTGAATGTCAGGTGCGGCTGAACATTTATCTATACGACGCCAAGCAGCGGGCTTCGGCATCGAATAGAACAGGAAGGATTACCCTCTCCGCGATTTGTAAAAAGAAATACGAGTGAGGAATCAAAGGATGTTCTCATAACCATTCTTAGAAAAAAAGTTGAGGATTTAACAAAAGAAAACAAAAATCTAAAAGAGCATTTAAAAATTCATTTTGGAACGATATATGAGAAAATTTAATTAAAAATGAAGCAGCGCCACATTAGGACTTAAGAATAAAGTCTTAGACTGCCGCTGCTTTTATTGTGCCTTCGTTTCCCAATGCAAAAAACGACTGGTGTACAGCAATACGTCAGCCGCTGCCTATCTAATCGGGTATACGATTACCAAGCAAAAGCAAATCTATGATCAATTTAGGCAGAGTGTTAGACTGCTGTACGGTGCGCTTTCCTCCTATTAAGCATTAGACTGTAATACAGCGGTCGAAAGGCAAGTGCCTTGTCCCTGTTACTAATCGTAAATAGGAGGAATACGCGTTGCCTCTTAAAAAATTTGTAACACCGCTGGCTATCCCGCCGACTCTAAAACCGATTCGTCGCGGCACGAAAGGAACCTTTTATCAAGTAAAAATGGCCCAATTTAAGCAAAGGTTGCACCGCGATCTGCCGCTTACTACCGTGTGGGGATATAACGGGAGATCTCCGGGGCCGACCATCCGCGCCCGCAAAAACGAGCGGGTTCACGTCGAATGGATCAATAAGCTACCGCTCAAGCATCTGCTGCCCGTCGACAAAACGATTCCGGGAGCCGGTCCTAACGTCCCCGAGGTCCGTACCGTCACTCATCTTCACGGCACCGTTGCCCGTCAAGGGAGCGACGGATATCCTACGGCTTGGTTCAGCCGCGACTTCAAAGTAGTCGGCCCCCAGTTCAGACGCAAGGTATACGCTTACCCGAATTCTCAAAACGCAGCCACTTTGTTCTATCACGACCACGCCTTGGCCATTACTCGATTGAATCTGTATGCCGGCTTATCCGGAGCCTACCTACTGACAGATGCTCACGAAGCGTCTCTTCCGCTTCCGAAAGGAAAGTTCGATATCCCACTCATCATACAGGATAGGTCATTCAAGAAGAATGGGCAGCTGTTTTACCCCAGCAATACAACTCCACCAGTAAAAGGAGTCAACCCTTCCATTGTTCCGATTTTCTTTGGTAACACCATTATGGTCAACGGGACCGTATGGCCATTTTTGAATGTGGAACCAAGAAAATATCGCTTCCGAATCATTAACGGCTCGAATTCCCGCTTTTATCAAATGAAGCTTAGTTCCGGACAATCTTTTATTCAAATTGGGTCGGATCAAGGCTTGCTGTCCAAACCGGTACGGGTAAACCAGATCACTCTCGGCATAGGTGAACGGGCGGATGTGATTATTGATTTTTCGAAGCATAAAGGGCAGAATATCGTGCTAACCAATCATGCGCGGGCGCCTTTTCCAGGAGGATCATTGCCGGACCCTAAAACGACGGGAAAAATCATGCAATTCCGGGTAGGCCGTCACCTGTCGTCTCCCGATAAGAGCCGCATCCCCCAAAAATTAAACAAAATCCCTCGACTGTCGCCTGCTAAGGCACGCCGGGTACGATGGATGAAACTAAGCTCTGCCCCGGACAAATACGGAAGAGACGTTCAGATGCTGAATAACAGAGGCTTTGAGGCTCCGGTGACGGAGAAGCCTGTTCTCGGTTCCATTGAGGTATGGAACTTCGTCAACCCCGGTACGAACACGCATCCGATGCATCTGCATCTGGTGAAATTTCAGGTGCTCAGCCGCAGGCCGTTCGATGTGAATTTTTACAACAAGACCAATAAAATTCGCTACACGGGCAAGGCCATCCCTCCTGCGCCCAACGAACGGGGATGGAAAGACGTTGTCAGGGCGAACCCTGGGCAAGTGACCAAAATCATTGCCAGGTTCGTTCCCTTTACGGGCTTATTTGCTTGGCACTGTCATATTCTGGAGCACGAAGATTATGATATGATGCGGCCGATGAGAGTCGTCCGCGGCAAGAGAATCCCAAGAAGAAAGTGATGCGTTCAAAAAGTCTAGCCCACAGTGATTTGCATATTCCTTCTACAATTGAATGACAACTATGATATTTTGACGATGAATTGTTCTAGAACGGAACAACTCCCAGTCTATGATCTTTTTTACTCGGTTTTACCCGAACAATAGATGCCGAATATTCAGGAATATACTTAAAGTAACAGGTGCGTATGTGCAATAATCAGGTAGGCTCCGTCAGGAGCCTATTCTTTTTAGAAGTTCGAATTTTATCTTGAAATACATGTATCCAACGTTTAAGGTATTGAAAATTAATAAACTATTTTAATTTAGTCTTGATAAATGATGAAAAACGGAGAGCCGTTTTCGTTCGCGGGCTTGTTTGATACCTGGATGAGTCCAGCAGGCGAGAAGTTGCATACCTGTACGATCATCACAACACGCCCAAACGAGATTGTAGGGCTAATTCATGACCGGATGCCTGTGATACTGAGACAGGAAGACGAGGGAATATGGTTAGATCGCGAAAAGTTCTATACTGACTTGTTACAATCGTTGCTCGTGCCATATGACCATGACCAGATGAGGGCATATCCCGTAGCTCCAATGGTCGGAAGCCCAAAAAAAGACATGCCAGAATGCATTCAAGAAATAGCAAACCCGTCCCTATTTTGAGGAGACGGGTTTTTTACTGTGAATGTTTTTTCGATCAGGAATCTGCGGGTGCACGAAACAAATACTTTTCTCGACCGGGATTCCAGAAGGAAACTTAATTTCACTTTTAAGCAGTAAGCTTACATAGGTTTACTTTGTATCGACCGATTTCATGTCGATCATCTCTAAAATTTCATCATAAGTCATTTTTTTAATCACATTATAGTCAAGTGCTCTAAGTATAAAGTCACGACGTAATCTCTCTTGTTCATTTTTAGGCTCAGGAAGATTTTCACCAGTAGCTATAGTGTTGAAACGAGGATTAAAAGTTTCCATATTGTCGTCTGCATTAAGTTCGACCCAAATCTCTTTCGATGAGCCGTCATTTAGTGTGAGAAGGTAACCTGCTTTTACGAGATAACCGTCATTATTGGGGTTTCTTTCAGCCATAATATTCTTTACATGTACTTCCTTTGCGGGAAGGATGCCTTTTTTCTGCATTTCCAAGTATGTTGCGAGCTCTTTATGGTTTGTAGATAATTCTTTCTTTACTAGTTCCTTTTCGTCAGGACGTAAATTCCAAGTGAGATAAAAATATGTATTCCATAAATCCTCTTCATTCTTTTGTGTAAATAAATGATGCCATTCAATCGTTAGTATTTCTGTCATTCGACTTAAGGTAGTGTCGTGGTTCTCTAATCGATCAAGAATCTCTAGCTTTTTATTATAGTCTACAGATTGAGGCTGGGGACTTGCTTGCATGGATGACGCATTGTTACTAGTAGTACAGCCAGCTATTGAAACGACAGAAAGCAACAAGAATACTTTTAACTTTTTGTACATGTAAATTCCCACCTTTTAACAAAATTAATATCTAAATTGATTGACGATTATTTGAATGATTAATATAATCATAACAGTAATAATATACCATATATTGAAGGGAATGGAAACTAAAGTATGAAAAGGTTAAAGGTGGGTATTCTTGGGTTAGCTCTCGCGGTATCAACTGTAGTTAGTGCTGGCAATGGAACAGCTTACGCAGAAGGGATAAATCCATACGACGATTTTAACTGGAGTTGGGTTACTACTGATAGTGAATTAAGCAGGGGATATTCTAAAAGTCATAAAGGAATGGATATTGCAGTAAATAAAGAGCCTGTATACAGTCCACAAAAAGGAACCGTATTAAGTGCAGGTTATTGGACAAGTGCAGGCAATTATGTGGCAATTGAAACAAGAGACAAGGACCCTGACACGAATACTAAACTAGTAATTAGGTTTCTTCATTTAAAATCCAAATCTGTATCTACGGGTGATTCTGTGAAGAAAGGAGAAGAAATTGCGGTATCAGGAAATACTGGTACAGATACTACTGGTCCTCATTTGCATATCGATATAAATAATGATGGGGAGTATGACGGGAAGGATATTACCTATTCAAATACAATAGACCCTAAATACTTCTGGCCTCACTACTTTGATGGCCCGACCTTTGCGCCACACGAAGAGCATCAAACCGAAGAGCATTATACGGAAGATGAATTATTACGTAAATTTGACAGTGCAGAATACTTTTTTGAAGACACCCTTATAAATTATGTAGGGGAAGAAGAATTTATGAAGTGGATTAATTCACAACCGTTGGAAGATCAAACAGTACCAAATTTTAAAAAGGCTTTTAATATCTCTGATGAAAAAGAAATGAAATTAAAGCAACAAGCTAGGGAATAGCCGCAGAAATTAGATAACCCAATGTCAAATGACAACCCGTCCCTGTATCGAAGAGACGGGTTTGATTGTTTAATAATCACTTAATGGTTACATAAGTATATGTACGGTGATCCCTGGAAAGAGCAGAGGTTTGCTTGGGATTGATTGGGGGAAAAGAGGCGGTGATTATCCGTCTCTTTCTTTGTTTTCATTGGGCTTACAATGCGAACCGAGGCGCTGAACAGCCTGAAAAAAGGCGATATTGTCGAGAATATAAAATGCCATCGTAGTCAACGGAAACATTTGAATTTCGGTAACGTGTAGATGGTGATGGTGTGTCTTTGTCTTAATACCCAGTCCAATCTTCAGCATTATAAGACTGGATTCCAAGTCATTCTCATTTGAGAGTAATGTTAGTGTACACAACAAAATTTAAGACTCCTATTAGAATCTGGATGCAAAGGGAAGCAGCAGCAATATATAAAGCTGTTCTTCCTACACTTTTAAATTGCTGATTTTGGTTGAAAAATGAAGCGATCCATACGATTAGTCCGATAGGAAAGAAAATAAAGCTAAAGAAATAAACAATTCCTTTTTCGAATTTGTTCATTTGGATTATCACCACTTAGTTTTTAAAATATTTTACAATATTCGGATTTGATTAACAAACCACACGATTTGTTAACGGTATCGGTCTTCGGAAATTCGTTTCAGAGCATGAGTTCTTAGTTCATCGTTATTATCATGACTCAGTATTTGTAGAGCTTTAAAAGTAGCTTTCTTGTTATAAGCAATACGTTGTCGAACAAAAAAATCGGGATCGCTGGCAAGAATGCTTAGAATCTCAACAGGTACCGATTTATTTTGAGCAACCCAAAAAGACATGTCTGGATATTTTTGAATGACTTCTTGTCAAACCTCCAATGGGGCTTCATCCCAAGCTGGAATATAGGAAAGCCTAATCTTCCCAGAAAGAAAAGATATCAATCCCATCACACCATTTTTTGTAATCAAAAAGTTCTGGGTTTTGAATGAGTTGAAACGATCGAGAAACCCATTGTTCGATGTAGTAATTTCGATTGGATAAAGCTTGCTCTACAAAAAGTCGGACTTCCTCAAGGTGTGTTCTATCTTTTACTATTCCCACAGCATCGCCTACTAATAGGTATAGACAAGCTAGAAAGACTTTTCGTTTATCCTTTGCTACTTCCGGATTAATTGATAGTGATAATAGTAAAGGAGCAGTACTTATATCAGTAATAAAAAGGTCCCAATCTTGATGAGGAAACAATGATACAAGATTATTTATCTATGATTATTGAGCAAGATTAGGCGAATGCCCGAACGAACAAGTTGAACTCATGCGTATCTTAAGGGGTACTGTAATATAGGAGATGGGAGTACATTCTTCAACGGAAACTGTGAAGGGTGTTTTTGTCACTTAACTGCAAAAAGACGAAATTCATTGTCACGAAATCCCTCCAGTTGGATCAAATAAGTGATCTGAAAATAGAAGGGAAGTCAACGAAATGAAAAAACAAACGTTTTTTGCCGTTAGTATGATGACAGTGTTGTTGTCAGCAGCAGTTCCATTTGCGAGTATGCCAGCACCAGCTTATGCAGACACTCAGACGCAATTGGCGCCAGAACCAATGAAGAAACTTGCACAATTGGACAAAAATGTCGTAGAGGCTGCCAAACAAGCCATGCAGAAGGAGGCGGGCAGTCTGCCGATCGAGTTGGATGAGATTACAGGGATGAACGCCGATTGCTGGGCGATCTCAGCCAAAGACAAAAGAGGCGAGGTTCTGGTTACCAAAAAAGAGGGAACGGTCGTATCTGTACATGTTAACTTCAAGTTCAGCGAAGTGGCAACAGATTTGCAAAATACGATCATGAGCACGTTGAAAAGCATGGATGACACACAGGCTTTTAGAATTGATCAGGTAGATCGAATCAGCTCGGATGTAGAAAACAGTTGGGTGTTTAAGGGGGAGAATGTAACGGCATCCATCGACGCGACAACAGGGAAGATCAGCGTTGTTTCGATAAAATATACAAGCCAAAAAATTAACCCCAAGGTGGTCGATACAGCGCAAAAGGCAATGAAGACACTATCAAACGGAAAAGCATCAGCATTGCTCCCTGAGGTCTCGCTCCTAAAAAATTCGGACTATCACCTGGATCAGGTGTGGAGCTTTATGGATCGTGACCGTACATATGGTGTCTTTATCGGGGCGAAAACAGGGAAAGTTGTTTCAGCAATCAACCACAATGATTTCAGAGATAGCAACTATGTTTCGGACGAAGATATTCCAAAAGTTTTTGCCAAACCGTTCTATACGAAAGAAAAAGCGATTGCTGCCGCAAATCCAATGGTGAAGAAAATATTTCATATGGATTTGACAGGATACAATGTTTCAACGAAATACAACGAGTATACCTTTACGAAAAAGGGAAAACCGACCGTTACGGCATCGATCAATAAAACAGGGGTTTTCTATGATTTTACCGTCACTCCGGAAAACGGCATGATCAACTAAATCGTTGATCCCAACAGGATGTGGAGGTTGGATTGCGGAAGCTCCCGCCAGGCAAAATGTCTAGGCGGGTTCTCTGCTTTATTTGCTATATTCTATATTGAAGTAGTATAAGTAAGTATTTTTTAAAAGGAAAAAATTTACACAAAAACGGAAACGCTATAAAATTGGTAACAAATCTCATTTGGTACAGAAAGAATCATGCGTGATCATCAATACTTTTGTTCAAATCATTATATTTGGTTGGTGGTCAACCAGCCTAGAATCATCATTAGAAATGGAAACAAGAGTAGACGAGTTAATTTATAGTAGCCTAACGGGATTGGGCAGTTCGATGCTAATCATTACTTATTCCCTTGTTCTTTTCGTTAAATTACTGAAGGAAACCGGGAAAATCAAACTATAATGCCTTTAATACTTATCTACCGATTTCATGTCGATCATTTCTAAAATTTCATCATAAGTCATTTTTTTAATCACATTGTAGTCAAGTGCCCTAAAAATAAATTCACGACGTAATTCCTCTTGTTCATTTTTAGGCTCAGGTAGATTTTCACCAGTAGCTATAGTGTTGAAACGAGGATTAATAGTTTCCATATTGTCGTCTGCATTAAGTTCTACCCAAATCTCTTTCAATGAGCCGTCATTTAGTGTGAGAAGGTAACATGCTTTTACGAGATAACCGTCATTATCGGTGTTTCTTTCAGCCATAATATTTTTTACATGTACTTCCTTTGCGGGAAGAATGCCTTTCTTCTGCATTTCCAAGTATGTTGCGAGTTCTTTATGGGTTGTAGTTAATTCTTTCTTTACTCGTTCTTTTTCGTCTCGACGTAAATTCCAAGTGAGATAAAAATACGTATTCCATAGATCCTCTTCATTCTTTTGTGTAAATAAATGATGCCATTCAATTGTTAGTATTTCCGTCATTCGACTTAAGGTAGTGTCGTGGTTCTCTAATCGATCAAGAATTTCTAGCTTTTTATTATAGTCGACAAATTGAAGCTGGGGACTTGCTTGCATGGATAACGCATTGTTATTAGTAGTACATCCAGCTATTGTAACGACAGAAAGCAACAAGAATACTCTTAACTTTTTGTACAAGTAAATTACCACCCTTTTCTTAGTCTAGCTCTCGCAATATCAGCCGTTGTCAGTACGGGGAACGGAACTACTTACGCATAGGCATAAATCCATATGACGATTTTAATTGGCAGTAGAGGAAAAGAAATTGTGGTATCTGGTAATACAGGTACAGATACTACTGGACCCCATTTACATATCGATACAAATAATAAAGGGAAGTATATTACCTATCAAATACCGATAGACCCTAAATACTTCTGGCCTCGCTACTTTGATGGCCCGACCTTTGCGCTACATGAAGAGCATCAAACGGAAGATGAATGATTACGTAAATTTGACAGTGAAGAATACTTTTTTGAAGACACCCTTATAAAGTATGTAAGGGAAATTGAAAAGAGGCGGGAAACCGCCTCTTCATTTGTATCAATTGAAATAATTTTGCGTGCTGCTCTTCTACCAGGACCTCCAACAGCTTCGTCATATGTATCTGT
>NZ_JABSUV010000056.1:0-40235 GCF_013284275.1 Brevibacillus sp. HB2.2 | reverse complement strand
CATATTTCATATGAAACCGAAGAGTAGGAATAGATCCTACTCTTTTTTTTATAATAACTTGTGTATTTTTTCAAATTTTAAGTATTTTTTCCTTGTATCTCCTATTTGCATCCATTACTTTAGAATTACACTGAAAGCATGGAGGAACAGCTGTTACAAACCTGCGGCAGAATATCATGGAACAGGAGTTGTATCAAGATGAACCCTATCAAATTGGAACAAGTAAATCCTGCAATAGCTAGTTTAATCGATAATATAGAAAAAGTACTGATTGGTAAACGCTCTGCGATTGAGCTGATGGTAGCCGCTGTTCTAGCGAATGGTCACGTTTTGCTCGAAGATGTACCAGGCGTTGGGAAGACCATGATGGTACGGGCATTGTCCAAATCCATCAGCGGTGATTTTAAACGTATTCAATTTACCCCTGATTTGTTGCCAACGGATGTGACAGGGGTTGCTATCTTTAACCAAAAAAGTTTGGAGTTTGAGTTCCGTCAAGGGCCGATTTTTGCAAATGTCATTCTTGCAGACGAAATCAATCGGACTTCGCCGAAAACACAATCCGCACTCTTGGAAGCCATGGAAGAGCGCTCGGTAACAATTGATGGTGCTACGTATCGATTGGCAGAGCCGTTTTTTGTGATGGCTACGCAAAACCCATTAGAATATGAAGGGACCTTCCCATTACCTGAAGCTCAATTGGACCGATTTATTATGCAAGTAAGATTGGGATATCCAACGGTAGAGGAAGAAATGCGGATGCTGTCTAGATTCTCGGCAGCGAATCCATTGGAAGAGCTTCAGCCGGTTATGACCACCGCCGAGCTTGCGGAACTTCAACGCCAGGTATCAGCGATCAAGGTATCGGAAGGAATAAAAGAATACATCGTGCGTCTATGTCATCGTACGCGTGAGCATCATCATATTTATCTAGGCGTGAGCCCGCGCGGTTCTCTTGCTCTTTTCCGGGCTGTTCAGGCATTGGCCTTCGTCCGTGGACGTGATTATGTCATTCCAGATGACGTGAAGGAACTCGTTCCAGTAGTGTTTGCACACCGTATGATTGTGAAACCAGAAGCAAGACTGGAAGGAGCAACCGTAGATCGGGTGTTGGCTATGATCTTGTCTGAGACCCGTGTCCCGGTAAGCTAAGGCGGTGATTGCAGATGAGACAGCAAAGGTGGGGTAAGCTCAAGGCGATTGCATTAGTTCTGGTCACTTATGTATTCGCAAAATTTCAAGGTGGCTTCTCAAGCTGGTTTCTTTTCTATAGTAGTTTGGTATTTCTCCTGTATGAAATTGTCGCTTATGTACTCATGTTCACGAAGCTAGAGGTCGAGCGTGAACTAGATCGCAATCGTCTGCAGGATGGGGAAGATGTCATTGTAACGATACGTTTGCGCCGGAGGATTTGGTTTCCGCTGGGCTGGAATATGATTATGGAGCCTTTGCCGGCGAGGTTGGCTGGCGTGTATGAGCCGCATCGACAACTGATATTCCCGTGGTTCAAAAGGGAAGTCGAGTTTCGTTATGTCATACCTAGTGTACCGAGGGGATACTATCGTCTCGATGAATGTGTAGTGAGCGGCGGGGATTTCTTTGGGTTTTTTGAGCGCCGCAAAGTTTATTCGATTTCTCAGGAGTTTCTCGTTTATCCAAAATACAAAGAATTGACCCATTGGGCCCTGGGTGACGGGAGCTTCAGTGGGACGGTGCATGTTTCCCATCGGCGCTCTGATGACGTTGCAGCAGTACGGGGCGTAAGAGACTATCATCGGGGCGATCGGTTGAGCCAAATTCATTGGCGAGCTTCTGCACGGGGGACGGGTCTAAAGACGAAGGAATTTGAGCATCAGGCAATGAATCAGGCTGTCTTTTTCCTTGATGTGGAGAAGGCGAGCTACCAAGGGAAGCCTGTGCACTTGTTCGAAACAGCGGTGAAGCTAGCGGCTAGTCTGATCGCTTACGCCAATCGGAATCAATACCATTATGGGCTCGTGTACAAACAAACAGATCGCATATCGATACCACCAGGTCTGTCCCATGCCCATTTCCTCAGAGTTTTTGATCAATTAGCTCGTGTCGCGCCAGAAGGACAAGAGTTATTTGCCAGAATTGTGGGAAGAGAAGCATTGGAGCAGCCTCAAGGTGTCACTTTGATTATTATTACACCGCATGTAGAAAAAACGTTGATCAGTCGTTTGGTCACACTCGCTCAAAAAGGCAGACGGGTGCAGTTGTTTCTCATGCAGAACGAGTCAACGATTTCGCATGAACAAAAACAAGCGTTGCAGCTGCTTGGCGCAAACAAAGTAACATGTACGTCTATTCACATGGATGATCAAGAGTGGAAACGGATAGGAGGTGCATAGACTCATGAGCGTTTGGAGGCGTCCAACGATTTGGGAATGGGTCTTGGCCCTTTTTCTGTTCCTGATGTTACGAGAGTGGCTGATTCCTTTACAGACATTAACCGATACGGGCATTCTGTGGCCGTTTTATGCAATTGTGGGTGGAGTCATTATCATTGACCTGTTGATTCCTTATCGGTGGTTAACCCTGCCGATCAAGGCACTGGGGCTAATGGTGCTTTTGCATGCTACTTTATTTGACAAACCGTTTTTTGATTCGGAATGGATTGGTCAATTGTACGGGCAGATGATTCATGATCTTCCGTTAGCGTTTCAACAGGACTGGGCCAGCATGTCGATCTTGTCGCGGAATACAATGTTTGATCTCGTCCTGGTGCTGTTAGCGACGATGTTAACGTACCTCGTGCTGGAACAACGGCAAGGCTTATGGTTTGTCTTTTTGACGGAATTGTATTTGGCTGTATTGGATACCTTTCTCCCGTATGATGCCAGTGCAGGGGTTGTACGGACGCTGATTATTGGTTTCCTGATGCTGGCCATTAGCCATCTGATGAAGATGATGAACATGGCAACACTGGCAGGGAAGAGAAGCCGAATCATGCTCAACTCCCTCATGGCTTCGGTGTTGGTCATTATGGCTTGCATCAGCATCGGTTATGCTGCACCGAAGTCCGGACCGTCATGGCCTGATCCGATCGCCTTTTTAACAGGGAAAGGGAAAGATACCCCTGTTGGTGTGATGAAAAAAGTAGGATACGACAACAACGATG
The DNA here is from genome assembly GCF_013284275.1 of Brevibacillus sp. HB2.2. Taxonomy (NCBI): domain Bacteria; kingdom Bacillati; phylum Bacillota; class Bacilli; order Caryophanales; family Paenibacillaceae; genus Brevibacillus; species Brevibacillus sp. HB2.2. The sequence continues at coordinate 37,093 of NZ_JABSUV010000056.1, read as the reverse complement.
AACGGTTGGGCGGTCCCTTCCTGCAAGATAACACATTAGTGTTTATTGCAAAGACGAACGAGCACAGCTATTGGCGCGGTGACTCGAAGGACGTGTATACGGGAGTTGGCTGGGAAAAAGGCGATAGAGAGTATGAGTCAATCCTGGACCCGCAAACCTATACATGGGAGAATACGATGTTCCAAGGGCTTGAAACAAAGAAGGTTCAAGCTACATTAGAATTTAAAGGCCCGCAGCAATTCCCGACTGTCTTTTATCAAGGTCAGCTGAAAAAGGTGAGCAATTATGCGCCACCAGAGGCAACCGTTGTTTATGACAAAATGAATCAGCAGCTCGAAGTACGGGCGGGAAAAATCAACTTGGTTCAGCTGAGTGAGAAAAACGGTCGGCCAGAGTACGGCCCCAATCCGCTTTTGCTCAAACTGAATCAATACAAGGTCGAGACAGAAGTACCGATTGTCAGTGAAAAGGCCGTGACGAATGCGGGGACGAATTATCCGGATGATATCAAAGAGCGCTACTTGCAAGTGCCAGCTTCGGTTCCTCCGCGAGTAAGAGAGCTCGCTGCAACGATTACCAAGGATGCGAAGACTCCTTATGACAAAGTGAGAGCGATCGAGAATTACTTGCGCTCAAGTGGAAAATATAAGTATGAAACGAAAGACGTTCCTGTCGCTCCAGAAGGTCAGGATTTTGTCGATCACTTCTTGTTTGACAGCCTTCGAGGGTACTGTGACCATTTTTCCACTTCGATGGCGATTATGCTTCGTACTCTGGATATCCCGACACGTTGGGTCAAGGGCTTCGCACCTGGTGAACGAGTGGGAACGGATGCGTTTAACTACGAGACTGTAGAAGTGCGCAACAAAGATGCTCACTCGTGGGTAGAGGTATACTTCCCGGGGATTGGTTGGGTTCCGTTTGAAGCGACGAGTACATTCATGTCACCTGTTCGTTTTAATTATGATCTGGTCACCTCAAAGCCAGAGATCCCTGTTCCTTTGCCAAACCTGGCGAATCAAACGGACAGCGATCGTGGGAATGGACGTTTCAATGAACTGGAAGAGGGAGACAGCCTAACAGGTAGTGGGATGAAAATTCCTTGGCAAGTAAACGCGGGATTGGCTGTAGTCGTTGTCGCGGCAGGAATTATCGTGTGGCGCCGCAAACAAGACATCCAGCTATGGTGGATGCGTAGGCAACTGAATCAAGAGCGAAGCAGTGAGTTCCCGGATCGGTACCATTTGCTAATGCGGATGATGGAGCGAGTCTACACGCGCAGACAGCCAGGAGAAACGTTGCGGGAGTACGTGGGCAGGATGACCCTGCCGGCAGACAAGCGACAAGACCTGCGCTATTTGACGGAGCTGTACGAACGTACCATGTATGGCTATAAACAAATGGAACAAAATGCAAGAACAATAGCAGAGCAAATACTCGAACGGTTAATCCGTCAATTGAAGCCTTGAACAATGCCGTTCCATCTGCTAGAATGACGATCAATGAGACTCGTATAATGATCAGGAATAGGGCCTGAAAGTTTCTACCGCTAGACCGTAAATTTGGCGACTACGAGGAGAGCACATCGGATTTTTGTACATGCAAACCGCACATGTGTACACAAGCTGGGACGTTGCCTCCGTATTGTTTACCGGAGATAGCAGTCCCGGCTTTTTTGCAAATATGCGACAACTTCGCATGGCATGCCGACACTTGCACGTCCTGTATGTTACAGGAGAAGGGGGATATGATGGACAAGTCAATGGAAATGGTCGTCGTACTTGATTTCGGAGGCCAGTACAATCAGTTGATCGCGCGCCGTGTACGCGATCTGGGTGTTTATAGTGAACTGATTCCGTTCAATACACCTGTTGAAAAGATTAAAGAGATGAATCCAAAAGGGATTATTTTCTCTGGCGGACCTGCTAGCGTGTACGAAGAGGGAGCACCAACTGTAGACCCTGCAATTTTTGATCTGGGCTTGCCTGTATTGGGTATTTGCTACGGAATGCAGTTGATGAGCCATTTGACGGGCGGAAAAGTAGAACGCGCGGGTAAACGCGAGTACGGAAAAGCTGAACTGCGTATGCAGCAAAAACACGGCTTGTACGACAAATGGGATACAAGCGAAATCGTGTGGATGAGCCACTCTGACAAAGTAGTGGAGCTCCCAACCGGATTTGTCATTGATGCGGTAAGCGACAGCTGCCCGGTAGCTGCGATCAGCAACATTGAGCGCCAGCTGTACGGCGTACAGTTCCATCCAGAAGTAGTTCATACTCAAAAAGGTACAGAGTTCATCGGAAACTTCCTGTTCAACATTTGTGGATGTGAAGCAACTTGGAGCATGACGACGTTCATCGAGGACGAGCTGGTTCGCATTCGTGAAACAGTCGGCAACAAGCAAGTACTGTGTGCGTTGAGCGGCGGTGTGGATTCTTCTGTAGTAGCAGCGCTGATTCACAAAGCGATTGGCGATCAATTGACGTGCATGTTCGTTGACCACGGTCTTCTGCGCCAAGGGGAAGCAGAAGGGGTAATGGAGACATTCGGTGAGAAATTCTCCATGAAAGTGATCAAGATCGATGCTCGCGAGCGTTTTATGAGCAAGCTCAAAGGTGTATCTGACCCAGAGCAAAAGCGCAAAATCATTGGTAACGAGTTCATTTATGTATTCGATGAAGAAGCAGCGAAGCTGACAGATATGGACTTCTTGGCACAAGGTACGCTGTACACCGATATCGTAGAGAGCGGAACAGCGACTGCACAAACGATCAAATCGCACCACAACGTAGGCGGTTTGCCAGAAGACATGAAGTTCACGTTGATTGAACCATTGAAAGCATTGTTCAAAGACGAAGTACGCAAACTGGGTACCGAGTTGGGCTTGCCAGATGAGATTGTTTGGCGTCAGCCATTCCCAGGACCAGGCCTCGGCATTCGTGTTTTGGGTGAAGTGACGGAAGAAAAACTGAAGATCGTTCGTGAATCCGATGCGATCTTGCGTGAGGAGATTGCCAAGGCAGGTCTTGATCGGGAAATTTGGCAGTACTTCACGGCTTTGCCAAACATGACGACCGTAGGTGTAATGGGAGATGTTCGTACGTATTCTTACACCGTAGGGATTCGTGCGGTAACGTCCATTGATGGTATGACTGCTGACTGGGCACGCATTCCGTGGGATGTATTGGAGAAAATCTCTGTGCGTATCGTGAATGAAGTAGACAATGTAAACCGCATTGTGTATGATGTAACGTCCAAACCACCAGCAACAATTGAGTGGGAATAGGAACAAAAAATGACTCTCTTTTATTTGCGTGATTTGCGAATAAAAGAGAGTTTTTTTATGATCAAGAATTATTTCGTTCCATACATCATGAGAAGTTTTCCATTTTCTTTTGCAAGAGCAATATAAATGACCCCGCCTAGCCATCCCGGAGGAAGCGTTCCTTCAATAATCCAAGCTTCTGCAATAGGGTTGTAGCTAATAGCGAAGGGAGTTTCCTTCAAAAACTGAGAATAGTGCTCCGCTAAATAGGAGAAGATTGCCGTTGCAACTGCATGTTCATCTGTAAGCTCACCAAAAGCAAATTCATCTCCAAACCGATCTTGCTGGAGAAGAGTGTCACGATCAGCGAAATAGAGTTCAAACCTCCCAATTAAATTCTCATCATACAAATCACGTTCCACAAAGCCATATTCGATGACTTTTTCCTTTTGATGAACGTTGTGCTTGCTCTTTTTCATACCGTCAACCCGTACGGTGACTCGATTGACTCGAAGCCGGTCACGTTCTCGTTCCTGCTCCGCTATTATTTGCTCCCAAGCATCCATATAGCTCATTTTGGATCTCCTCCATCTAGTTATGAAGTATAACACAGGCCTCCTCGGGAAATATCCGGATATTAAACTCTTTTTAAAAATGAATGTTCGTATTTTCGTTGACATTCCCTATGTCACCTGATACACTTCTCAATGTGAGCAGGTAATATAGGAAGGTTCGTATATTCTTGAGAATATGGCTCAAGCGTTTCTACATGGTCGCCGTTAACGACCTGGCTACGAACAAAATGTCATCGGGATCTGATTTTGTTATTATATTTGGAATTATTCCCGAAGTGTTTTGTTTGACGGCCAGGCGCATGATAAGAGCGTCCGGGCCTTTTTTTTGTGAAAAACGTCGACGTTTTTCGTTTACGGTCGGCAAAAAACAGTTAGACTATTTTTTGCAACAAGATTAGTATGGGGGGACTTATAGGTGCGGAAGTATTTCGAGTTTGACAAGCTAGGCACCAATTACCGACGCGAAATCATCGCGGGTATTACTACTTTTTTGGCAATGGCATATATTTTGGCTGTCAATCCATTCATTCTCAGTGGTGCGGATCTGCCGCCAGATTTGAAAGCAAACTATCCTGCATTTGGGGCTGTCTTTACCGCAACGGCTTTGGCTGCTGCTCTCGGTACACTGTTAATGGGTATTTTTGGACGTTTGCCGATCGGTCAAGCTCCGGGAATGGGATTGAACGCATTTTTTACTTATACCGTCGTTCTGACGATGCAAATTCCTTGGCAACAGGCTTTGGCTGGCGTATTCCTTTCTTGTACGATCTTTTTGATTCTGTCCCTGACAGGGGTTCGTGAAGCGATCATCAAAGCGATTCCAAAAAGCTTGAAGTACGCAGTTTCGGCAGGGATTGGACTTTTTATCGCGTTTATCGGTTTGAAAAACGCAGGTATCATCGTAGCCAATGATGCCACCTTCGTAGCGCTGGGACATCTGACCTTCTATCACGAGGGCATGAAGCCGGAAGCAATTTTGGCAGCGAAAAATGCATTGCTTGCTGTGTTTGGTCTGATCGTGACGGTCATTCTGCTTTCTCGCAAAGTCAATGCAGGTATCTTTATCGGGATGTTGATTACGGCGATTACCGGGATGTTTTTCGGACTGGTGAATCTGCCTGAGCAAGTCGTTTCTGCACCACCTAGCCTTGCTCCTACATTCGGTGCTGCGTTCCAATATCTCGGTAATCCATCCGCTTTGTTTACCGTGAACATGCTGATTGTTGTGTTGACATTCTTGTTTGTAGACTTTTTCGATGCCACAGGTACGCTCTTGGGTGTGGCGAGCCAAGCGGGGTTGCTCCGTGAAGACGGCAATTTGCCACGTCCAGGAAAAGCACTCGCTTCCGATGCGATTGCAGGTATGGCTGGTGCGGTACTCGGTACCTCTACCACTACAGCTTACGTTGAGTCGACAGCAGGGGTAGCGGCAGGCGGGCGCTCTGGATTTACCGCAGTTGTTACAGGGATTATGTTCCTGCTGGCGTTGTTCTTCTCACCGATTCTTGCTATTGTCACACCTGCGGTTACGGCACCAGCGCTCATTATCGTCGGTGTTCTGATGGCTTCTCACATTGCAAAAGTGGCTTGGGATGACCTGGATGAAGCGTTCCCTGCATTCCTGACCATTTTGTTGATGCCATTGACTTACAGTATTGCAACAGGTATTGCAACGGGCTTTATCGTTTATCCAGTGATGAAGGTAATGAAGGGCAAGGCTCGCGAAGTGCATCCGGCGATGTATGTGCTGTTCTTCGTTTTCCTGGCGTACTTCATCTGGTTGCGCGAATAGGATTATTTGGGAATGAGGCTCTTCGTCTACTGGACGGGGAGCTTTTTTTGCGCTATGATAGGAAAAATCTTTTTTCACGGAAGGATGGACCGATTCCCATGACAGGTCTAAACATGTTCCTTCAACAGCATCACCACACGTAGAGCGTTTGTATCTTCGGAAATTTTTCCGCAGGTGCAAGCGCTTCTTGTGCTTCGTGCCTGCGGTGGTGTATTTAGGAAGCCATGCGGGCAAGAAGTTGCCTTGCATGGCTTTTTTGGTTTTCTCTATCTAATAAAAGAAAGGGTGTTATTCATGGAAAACGAAGTATTAAAAACGGTAAAAGGCACAAAAGATTTCATGCCGCAGGAGCAGATGCAACGAAACTGGATACGACGGACGCTCGAGGCTGTATTTGAGACATACGGCTGCAAGCCATTGGAGACGCCTATGTTGCAGCACTACGAATTGCTGGCATCCAAGTACGGCGGCGGGGATGAGATCTTGAAAGAAGTGTATCGTTTGAACGACCAAGGAGATAGAGAGCTCGGCCTGCGCTATGATTTGACTGTACCGTTGACAAAGGTAGTGGGCATGAATCCTGAGATGCGGATGCCGTTCAAGCGGTATGAGATCGGAAAAGTATTTCGGGACGGCCCAGTAAAAACCGGACGTTTGCGCGAATTTATTCAATGCGATGTCGATATCGTGGGAACGACATCGGTGCTGGCTGAAGCTGAATTGCTCAGTATGGCGTTTGAGGCATTCAAGCGGTTGGGGCTCGACGTGTACATTGAGGTCAACAACCGCAAGCTGTTATCTGGGGTGCTTCAGGAGCTGGGAGTTCCCGTAGAGCGGGCCGGGGATGTCATGCTGTCGCTGGATAAGCTCGAGAAAATCGGCGTGGACGGAGTGCGTGATGACTTGCGGGAGCGAAACGTCGAGGAGTCACTCGTGTTGGCCATTACGTCTTTCCTACAAGAAGGTGGGATTACCCTGGATCTTTTGACAGAGCGCTTTACATCCCCGCAAGTTCAGGAAGGGATTCGGGAGCTGCGTGAAATGCTTGCTTATGTAACAGGAGCGGGTGTGGCTGGGGAGCTTCGTTTCTCTCCATTTTTGGCAAGAGGCTTAGGGATCTATACAGGGATTGTGTATGAGATCTTTTTGCAGGATGGAAGTATGACGTCCAGTATCGGTAGTGGGGGACGTTACGATCAGATTATCGGTCGGCTTTTGGATGATGGAAGAGAGTATCCCGCTGTCGGGATTTCGTTTGGATTGGATGTCATTCTTGCAGCGTTGGCAAATCGTAACACGGAGGAGCAGAGAGCTGCCGATGTACTCGTCATTCCCCTCGGGACAGAAGCATCCAGTCTTGGCCTGGCCAATCGATTGCGAGAGAGCGGTATTAGAGTCGAGCTGGAGCTGACTGGTAGACGACTGAAAAAAGCACTCGATTATGCAAACAAGGAAGGCTTTGCTTTTGCCTTGATCTATGGGGAAAACGAAGTGAACAGTGGGCAGGTCGTCGTAAGAGATATGCGAGAGGGAACAGAACAGCCGGTTCCTTTGGAGTTGGTTGAAAAGTGGCTGTCCGACAAGCTATCAGGGTAAAGAGGCAAGATAGTCTTTTTCTTCCATTTTTTGTACAGTAGAGAAAAGGGGGAGATGGCGTGAAGAAATGGGTCTCACTGGTCGGTTGTAGCTTATTGTTTTTGACGTGGATGTTGCCTGTAAATGCTGAGGAGGGTACTGCGCTTACGCGTAAACCCCTCTATCAGGCGGATGTGCGAATTGATCCAATCAAGAAGGAAGTAGCAGGAACCGTAACGATTACCTTTTGGCCAAAAGACCCTACTCGTGCCTATCTCCATCTTTACCCGAACGTATTTACAGAAGAGCATCAAGGCATGCTATGGGAGGAACTTTTAGGCAATGGCCCAACGCTTGGCACATACACTAATAAAAAGCTACTGGTCGATGGCGTTGCGGTTGCCAGTAAACAGACGAAAGACCTGAACATATTCGAAGTGCCTCTAGAAGGACAGACGGGCCCACGAACGATCGTGATGGAGTTCGAGATGACTCTTCCGCGAAACGACGGCAGGATGTCGTACGATGACCACTCACTCTGGCTGGGGAACTGGCTCCCGGTTCTTGCGGTGTACGACAAGGAAGGCTGGCATCTCGATCCGTACAGCCTGTCGGTGATCCATTTTATAGTGAGAACGCAGATTATGAGGTGAACGTGACGCTGCCAAAAGAGTATCAGCTGGCGAGCACAGCGCCTGATATGGCTGCGAAACAGGTTTCTACTCGTGAGGGAGAAAAGACGATACAGCTCGTTGCAGAAAATGTGAGGGATTTTGCCCTCGTCGTTATGGATGCCTCCTATCAGCGAACGGAAACAAAGGTGGGCGAAACAGTCGTCCGAACATGGTGGCGGAAAACAGATGATCCGGAAACTGCTGAGCAGATTCATGAAGCAGCAGCGAAGTCTCTGGCCTATTTTCATCATCAATTGGGCGCCTATCCCTATACCGAATACGATGTGGTAAGAACCGGTGGAGCAATAAATGGAATGGAGTACCCAGCATTGGTCTTTCTCGACGGGCGTCATTTCTTTTCTGGGGAAGAAACAGGTATCGTCACGGTTGTCCATGAGACGGCACATCAGTGGTTTTACGGCTTGCTAGGAAATAATCAGGTAAAGGAAGCATGGCTGGATGAGGGATTCACAGAGTACGTGACGCTCTCATACTTATCTCAGCAAGACCCGCTGTTGGGAGCAGAACGGGTACGCAGACGGCTGGGGCAGGGCACCTCTGTTCAGTATTACGTGGCAGAGGAACAACGTCCTTGGCAAGCGCTGTCTGCATTTCCTAATAATCAAAGTTATAGCGATCTCGTTTATTCCCGTACGTCCTCGATGCTGTGGCTATTGCAGGGAGCGTGGGGGGAAGAAAGGGTACATGACGTTTTAAAGCAGTATGTCGAGAAGTACCGTTATCAGGTGGTGACCGGAAAGGAATGGGGAGTCTTTCTATCTGAGATGGCCGGAGAAGATGCGGGCGCTTTCTTGGACTATTGGTTGAAAGTAGACATGTCCCAGCAGGAACAGGCAGCTGCTTGGCTGGAGCGCCAACGTCTCAAGCATCAGAAGAAGTAATCGAAGGCAGGGGATCGCGATGTGGCGAAAGCATTGGGTGGTCATCGTCGCAGTAGGAGTCGTTTTGACTGTATTCTTGAACATCCGGCCTTGGACAGGGCAGGCTGTCGTAGATGCTCAGGAGATTGTGCCGATTAGTCACAAGCAGGCTGCAGTCACTTACAAGGCCGACGTACAAATCGATATGAACAAGCACATGGTGAAAGGCATGCTGACGGCTCGTTTTTTCTCAAAAGATGACCAAGCTTTTTTTCATTTATATTCCAATGCTTTCTCTGCAAATGCTGCTCTCAGTGGAGAGAACTGGGAGGCTGTGCTGGGCAAACAGCGTGAGCCTGGCGGTATCAGGATAAGCGAAGTACGAGTAAACGGAAAAAGTGTCGGCGTACAGTATGCAGGAAAGACCAATACGCTTTTAAAAGTGCCCCTTCCTGCAAGAACTTCGAATGCAGAGACAGTGGTGGAGATGAATTTTCAGCTAGAGGTACCTTATAACAATGGGCGAATGTCTTACCATGATCATGCGATGTGGCTGGGCAATTGGCTGCCGATCCTGGCAGTCAAGGATGCAGGAGGCTGGCGGCTCGATCCTTATTCCGCGATAGGCGATCCTTTTTACTCGGATGTGGCGAATTATCATTTACGTGTGCAGTTATCAGAGGGGTACCAGCTTGCTACGAGTGGATTGGAGAGCGTGGCTGTCATCACAGAGACGAGACCGCAACGGTTAAAAATCTATGAGGTGGACGCATGGAACGTTCGGGATTTTGCTCTTGTTGTCATGGACGATACGTACCAGCCTATATCTGGCAAGGTCGGAGAAACCATCGTACGTACATGGGTGCAGAAAAGTGATGACCCGCAAAACGTAGAACGAATTCATGAGACTGCCAGGGAGTCTCTCGACTATTACGGAAAACAGTTCGGAGTGTATCCGTATAAGGAATACGATGTTGTCAAAACAGGCGGCTTCTTTGGAGGCATGGAATACCCGGGCCTCGTTTTTATTGCCCAGGAGTATTTTGATCGTAGCGATGCCATGTGGGAAGCGATCGTAGCGCATGAGACGGCACATCAGTGGTTTTACGGGTTGGTCGGAAACGACGAGGTGCGAGAGGCGTGGCTGGATGAGGGACTGACAGATTATGCGACGATGGTATTTTTGCAGCAAAAGTCTCCCACGCGTTCACAAGCGTATATTCAGATGCGGCTAGGGCAAGCACGTGCAGCGGAAGGATATGCGGACCAAGGTGTCACTGCAAAGTCGTCCGTGGAGGCTTTTCCAGACTGGAGGAGCTACAATGACCTCGTCTACGGACGAGCGGGTGCCATGTGGTGGAACTTGAAAGAAGAATGGGGAGTCGAACGACTGCATCAGGTGTTGCGTCAATATGTACGAGATCATCAATACAAGCAGGCGAACGGGGAGCAAATCAAAGCGCTATTGACTACAGCTGCCGGGGCGGATGCCAGTCCCTACTTAGATTATTGGCTTCAGGTCGAGCTAGAGAAAGCCGAAGCGGCCAACAATTGGGTAGAAAAAGGCAAACACGAATAATTTTTGATCTATCATTTTTAAATGTTCGGAAACGAGGTTGACAGGCAAACTTTCTCCCTGCTACACTGAATACGTTGAGAGAAAACGAGTTCGAATAGCCCAGGCGATGAGAGCGGCGCGAAAAGCCGTTAGTCGGTTGGGTTTTCTTCTGATGTTACAAAACGTAGGGGGCGAATGGTTTATGCTACAGCCTTTGGTAGGAGTCATTATGGGCAGTACGTCAGATTGGGAAACAATGAAGGAAGCTTGCGCAATTTTGGACGAATTGCAGGTGCCGTACGAAAAGAAGGTCGTGTCTGCACACAGAACGCCAGACTTGATGTTTACGTATGCCGAGACCGCTAAAAGCCGCGGCTTGGAGGTCATTATTGCAGGTGCGGGCGGAGCAGCCCATTTGCCAGGAATGGTGGCTGCTAAGACAGAGTTGCCTGTCATTGGTGTACCGGTGAAATCATCCAACTTGAATGGTCTCGACTCGCTTTTGTCAATTGTGCAAATGCCAGGGGGCGTGCCTGTGGCGACGGTTGCGATCGGAAAAGCTGGAGCTATCAATGCAGGGTTATTGGCTGCGCAAATTTTGGGGATCAAATATCCAGATGTACAAGAGCGGTTCGTGCAAAGACGTGATGATGTACGCAATAAGGTGCTGGAGGCTAGTGAACTCGAATGACAACCAAAGACCGTAAGCAAATCAAACCAGGATCGACCCTAGGAATACTCGGTGGAGGACAGCTTGGACGGATGATTGCTCTTGCGGGACGAGCTATGGGCTACCGCTTTGTCACAATGGACCCAACAGCAGACGCACCATGCGGCCAAACGGCTGATCGGCAAATTGTTGCCAGCTACGATGATGTAGAAGCAGCGATGCAGCTTGCCTCGGTCAGTGATGTCATCTCCTATGAATTTGAAAATGTCGATGCACAGGTGGCTGAAGTGTTGGAGAGCCGCGCTTATGTACCGCAGGGAAGCCGCCTTTTGCGTATCACCCAAAACCGGATTCGGGAAAAGACCGCTATTCGCGAGATCGGCATCCCGGTTGCTCCGTTTTGTGTCGTGAACAGCTTGGAGGATTTGCAGGACGCCGTGCGTGAACTGGGGCTGCCTGCTGTTATGAAGACCGCAACCGGTGGCTATGACGGCAAAGGACAATGGGTATTGAGAAGCGAGGCTGAGCTGGCGGAGGCGTACGAAACGTTGTCCAAAGCAGGTGCAGAGCTGATCGTGGAACAATTTGTACCCTTCCAAATGGAGCTGTCTGTTGTTGCTGCACGCAATCCTGCGGGAGAACTGGCCGTTTTTCCTGTGTCAGAAAATATTCATCAGGAAAACATCCTGCACCTGAGCATCGTACCCGCTCGTATTTCGGCTGAAGTAGCCGCCCGCGCGGAAGAAATTGCTCGCACGATTGTAGAAAAGCTGGATGTGGTCGGACTCATTGCAGTTGAGCTGTTTTTGACTGAAGATGGTCAGCTGTATGTCAATGAATTGGCTCCGCGACCGCACAACTCCGGGCATTTTACCATGGATGCTTGTGTGACCTCGCAGTTTGAGCAGCATGTTCGGGCGGTTTGCAATCTGCCTTTGGGATCTACAGAGTTGCTCTCGAGCGTCGTGATGGTTAATATTTTGGGAGAGCATCTACAGCCTGTCATCGATCAGATCGACAAGCTGCCGCGCACAGCCAAGCTCCATTTGTACGGAAAAGCAGAGAGCAAGGCCAAGCGAAAAATGGGGCATATCAATGTGCTCGCCCCTACTGTAGAAGAAGCGCTCACCCTGATTGATGAGCTGAAAATCTGGACGAATACATCGGAGGTATTATCATGATCGAACGTTATTCCCGACCGGAAATGCGCGCTATTTGGACGGAAGAAAACAAATTCAAAGCGTGGCTGGAAGTAGAAATTCTCGCGTGTGAAGCATGGTCCAAGCTGGGCGTCATTCCTGAGGAAGACGTGAAAAAGCTGTGGGATAAAGCTACTTTTGACATCAACAGAATCTATGAGATCGAAGAAGAGACACGCCATGATGTGGTGGCGTTTACCCGTGCGGTATCGGAAACCTTGGGCGAAGAAAAGAAGTGGGTGCACTACGGACTGACTTCTACCGATGTGGTGGATACTGCTCTGTCTTACCTGCTGCGTCAGGCGAACGAAATTTTGGAGAAGGATATCGAAGACTTCATCGAGATTTTGGCAGACAAAGCTCGTGAGCACAAGGATACGGTTTGCATGGGCAGAACGCATGGCGTACATGCGGAGCCTACGACTTTTGGCTTGAAGCTGGCCCTGTGGTATGAAGAAATGAAGCGCAACCTGGCGCGTTTTCAGGCTGCGAAAAAAGAAGTGGCGTACGGCAAAATCTCTGGCGCAGTTGGCACATACGCAAACATCGATCCGTTCGTGGAAGCGTACGTGTGCGAGAAGCTGGGACTGTCTGCAGCGCCTATTTCTACTCAAACCTTGCAGCGTGATCGCCACGCCGAGTACATGGCGACATTGGCACTGATCGCAACTTCTTTGGAGAAATTCGCAACAGAAATTCGCGGTCTGCAAAAGAGCGAAATGCGCGAGGTGGAAGAAGCATTTGCCAAAGGCCAAAAAGGTTCTTCTGCAATGCCACACAAGCGCAACCCAATCGGAAGCGAAAATATTTGCGGACTGGCTCGTGTCATCCGCGGTCACATGCTCACTTCCTATGAAAATGTTTCCCTCTGGCATGAGCGGGATATTTCCCACTCCTCTGCGGAGCGCGTGATTTTGCCAGATGCGACGCAAGCATTGAACTACATGCTGCGCCGTTTCATGAACATCGTGAAAAACTTGACGGTGTTCCCTGAGAACATGAAGCGCAATATGGACCGTACCTTTGGATTGATCTACTCGCAGCAAGTGATGCTTAAGCTGATCGAAAAAGGAATGAGCCGCGAGCAAGCCTATGACACGGTACAGCCTCGTGCGATGCAGGCGTGGGAAGAGCAACGCTCCTTCCGTGCGATCGTCGATGAGGATGCGACTGTTAGCTCTACACTATCCAAGGAAGAGCTGGATGAGTGCTTTGACTACCGTTACCATCTGAAGCATGTGGATACGATTTTCCAACGTCTTGGATTGATTTAAATGAAAGTGCCCTCGAATTTTTCGGGGGCATCTTTTTATATAGTAGCCTCGGTGGGGGAGAAGCTTTAAGAACCCTGAAAGTGAGTTCAAGACTACCTTCAATTGTCAATGAGCGGTCAAGCGGTTACTATTATTGGAAACTCATTCCGATATAAGGAGGACTACTATGAATCCACTACTTCTCTCTTTTCCGGAACAATTTGAAACTCAGCGATTATTGATTAGAGCACCGCAATGGGGTGATGGTCAATTTGTAAATGAAGCCATACGTGAAAGTGTAAATGAGATGCGCCCATGGCTTCCGTTTGTAAAAAACCTCCCATCTATTGACGATTCAGAAGCATACGTACGTAAAGCCAGGATCAATTTTCTAGAGCGCACAGACTTAGTGCTACATATATTCGAAAAGAATACAGGGCAGTTTGTGGGCAGTAGTGGGCTCCATCGCTTTGATTGGAATGTACGAAAATTTGAAATTGGATATTGGCTACGCACATCGCGTACTGGTGAGGGTCTAATGACAGAGGCAGTAAAAGGTATCGTTGCCTTTGCCATTTATGAATTGGAAGCAAACCGCCTTGAAATTCGCTGTGATACTCGGAATAACGCAAGTATAGCTGTAGCTAAGAAGGTAGGTTTTACGTTGGAGGGTACTTTACGCAATGTTAACCTAAATGACTCTGGAGAACTGACTGATACCCATATCTTTTCATTAGCAAAAGGTTATGAATATCATTTATAACTGAGTTAACGTCTTCCCTCCACCAAAACGCTTTTAAAGACAACTTAAAAAATTCCTTAAGAAATTTTTAAAGATTTCTTTTGAAAGTTGTAACCGAAATGATACCCCTTTCGTACCTACTTGTGCGAGCTTACAACGAGCCCATAAGTACCTTACAAAAGTGTAAGCTTCCTGAAATATAACTCGATGGTTCCTGCTTCGTTTCGACCGTACAATGAAATCAATTCATACGGATCACGAAACGGGAGATCGATTATGACAACAGCAATCATGTATCCAAAATTAAATCACCAACAAATTTACGAAGATTACTCTGCTAAAATATATCGCTATTTCCGCTACCGGGTAAAAAACGTCTGGGATGTGGAAGACCTGACAACGACTGTGTTTATCAAGGTGTACTCCAAGCTTGAGCAGTACGATGGCCGCCATCCATTTGGCGCCTGGATTTTCCGAATTGCCCACAATGCTTTGATTGACTACATGCGCAAGAAGCGGGAGAGTCCGGTCGATCAGGACACATTTAGCAATATGGTCGCAACAGATAAGCTGCCAGAGGAGCATCTTCTGAATCAGGAGACAACCGAGGGCTTGTGGGATAAGGTGCACACGCTGACAAAGGATCAGCGCAATGTGATCGCTTTGCGCTATCTCGGAGATTTGCGAATGAATGAGATCGCGGAAATCTTGGGCAAGACAGAGGCTTCGGTGAAAATCCTGCACTTCCGCGGGATTAAGAAGCTACAGCAATTGATGACAGAACAAGCATAAGGGGGGACAACAGTCCTGCCCTTTTTTACTATTGGCAGACTGTAGTGGAGAGAAGAATATTTCCATGCTAGGCCCCAGGCTTCGTCCTGCTGGGGGTTAAGACTGTCCGCTCCGAAGGGATTCGCGGGGAAACGCAAAAGTGGTAGCCGCTTCGTCGCGAGGGCACGGTTGCGTTTCTTTTGCCCGCGAATCCCTTCTCCGCTCGGTAGGACTCCACAAGTCGCTACGCCTGGAAATATTCTTCTCTGTCGTTACTGATGGCATTCATTCTTACATTCTTTTAAGGTATTTAAAAACCGATCAACACGGAAAGCTCGTAGAGGAAACAGGAGAAATAAGCGAAGATCTTAGGGACACCGACCGAGACGCAATGCAAAAAGCGAAACACGCCCTTAAGCGTCCACCTCTGAAATACATCCTGAATGGACTACTTTGGACGCCGTTTCGCTTTTTGCATGGAGTCGTGCAGCCAATCCCCCAGGGGGTGGCCCTAGAAGCTGAGCGTTTTCTCCTGTTTCCTCCTCACCACTACAGCAACATACAAGTCTTTTTTTGATTCGACTTCTAAGTACGAGAAACGCTAAAGGCTTGGCGTAGTCTAGTTTTCTAATGGTATAGTAAAGAATAAAATGGAGGAGACTCAAGACGAGAGGAGTATGAGTGATGTCCACAATTATGATTGTAGAAGACGACCCGAAAATCAACCAGCTGCTACAAGAGCAACTGGAAAAATACGGATTCCAGACAGTCAATGTTGAACATTTCGATAGAGTCATGGAGGTATTTACCCAATCGCGTCCTGATTTGGTTCTGTTGGATGTGAATCTACCGAAATTTGACGGATTTTATTGGTGCCGGCAAATGCGCCAGGAGTCCAACTGCCCGATCCTGTTCATCTCTGCACGAGAAAGTAAAATGGACCAGGTGATGGCCTTAGAAAATGGGGCTGATGACTATATTACAAAGCCATTTGACTACGATGTGGTTTTGGCCAAAATCCGCAGTCAGCTACGTCGGGCTTACGGACAATATGCTCCGCAAGAAGGGGAGCGTACAGTTGAAGTGGCGGGGCTCAAGCTGTTTTTGGAGCGAATGGAGTTGTCCATGTACGAGACCAAAATCGAGCTAAGCAAAAAGGAAGCGTTACTGCTCGAAGCCTTGATGAATCAACATCCACGTGTCGTCAGCCGTGAGCGTTTGCTAGAAAAGCTGTGGGATGAACAGTTTGTCGATGAAAACACGCTGAATGTCTACATCACACGCGTGCGCGGCAAGCTGAAGGACCTAGGCTTAGAGGGAGCTGTCGAGACTGTTCGCGGTTCTGGTTATCGCTTACGTGCGACTTGGGAGGAAGGGCAATGAGGCTGTTCCTTCGTGATCAATGGCCATTCGCAGCGTTTTTTCTCGTCCAATTGATCTTATTAATTATGATTTTTGCGTTGGATGGGTATTGGAATGAATCATTGATGATCTACGTCATGTTTTTATCTGTTTTTTTCGCGGGGGCTTTTCTCGTCATCCGTTATTTGTCTCACCGCACAATCTATCAGCGACTGAGCAAGCCGGTAGAGTCATTAGAGGAGCTGACCCAGACATACGGGAATTCACCGCTGTGCCGCGCGATGGATGACATCAGTCAGGAGCAGTACCGGCTCTACAAAGAACAGCTTCATGCCTATGAAAACAAGCAACGGGACCATACGACGTTTATTCAGCAATGGGTTCATCAGATGAAGACGCCGATTTCGGTTATTCATCTGTTGCTGCAAAATGAAGATGATCCAACAGCTGAGAGCGTTCGTGAAGAAGTGGACCGGATCAAGCGTGGACTAGAAACAGTACTGTACATAGCTCGCCTCGACCGATTTGAACAGGACTTCCTGATTGAGCCCGTAACACTGCGTTCCTTGGTGCAAAATGTGTTGGCTGAAAACAAGCGGCTGTTTATTCGCAACCAAGTGTATCCCGAGGTAAAAGTGGATGAAAATTGGCGAGTAGAATCGGACGATAAGTGGCTTGCTTTTGTCCTCAACCAATTGTTGACGAATGCCGTTCGTTATTCAGCAGGAAAAAGCAACAAGGTCACCATTCGTGCGTATGAACGCGGAGCACATGCCATACTGGAAGTGCAGGATTATGGAATCGGGATCCCCGCCGAAGATATTCACCGCGTATTCAAGCCGTATTTTACCGGAGAAAACGGGCGTAAATATCCTGAGTCCACCGGGATGGGACTGTACTTGGTGAAAGAAATTTGCGGTCGGCTCCATCATGGGGTGGAAATGGAATCAGAAGTGGGCGAGGGGACTACCGTACGTATTGTCTTGTCTGCCATCGTCCCAACCTTACAAGAAAGTAAGATAGCTGAAAGTTAATTCGATAGCTGGACTATGCGCACTTCCGTATAGTTGAATTTGGAAGTGCAAGAAAGGGGAATGGCGCATGGAAATGCTTGCTGTAAATAGCTTAAGTAAAATATACGGGGGCAAGGTAACCTACCGCGCGCTGACCGATATCGATTTTTCGATTCGCAAGGGCGAATTCGTCGGTATAATGGGCCCCTCAGGCAGTGGCAAGACCACGCTATTAAACATGATCTCCACCATTGATACACCAACCTCTGGTGCGATTCTTTTGAACGGTACGAATCCGCATCATTTAAAAAAAGATAAACTGGCTCTGTTTCGTCGCCGTGAGCTCGGCTTTGTATTTCAAGATTTTAACCTCTTGGACACGTTGACGATTGGGGAAAATATCGTGTTGCCGCTGACGCTGGACAATGAGAAAGTAGCGGTCATGGAAGAAAAGCTGCAAAGTGTTGCGGAGAAGCTAGGGATTCAGGACATATTGGAAAAGCGGACCTTCGAGGTATCTGGGGGGCAACGTCAACGGACGGCAATTGCCAGGGCGATCATTCATTCCCCGTCGCTTTTGCTCGCTGACGAGCCAACAGGAAATCTTGATTCCAAGTCTTCGCGCAATGTGATGGAGACACTGGAAGCGATCAATAAGAGAGATAATACCACCATGATGATGGTGACGCATGATGCTTTGGCGGCCAGCTATTGCCATCGGGTGATTTTTATTAAAGACGGCCAACTCCATAACGAGATGTATCGGGGTGAGAGTCGACAGGTATTCTTCCAGAAAATTATTGACTCATTGTCGTTTTTGGGAGGGAACACCTATGACCTTTCGACAATTCGCGTGTAATAACGTTCTACGAAATAAGCGTATGTACGCTGCATTTTTCATGAGTAGCGTTTTTTCTGTCCTCATTTTTTTCGTCTATGCGATGTTCATTTTTCATCCAGAAATTATCGGGCAGGAGATTCATGAATCCGTAGCCACTGGTATGATGGCGGCTGAGTACGTCATTTTTCTGTTCTCCTTCTTTTTTCTCTTTTATTGTGTCGGTGCTTTCCTGAAAAAGAGGGAGAAGGAGTTCGGCATCCTTTTTATCCAAGGCATGACACCGTTACAGCGGAACATGCTAATTTTTATGGAAAACATGCTGATTGGCATTGTCTCGATTGCCATCGGGATTGGTGTCGGGCTGGTTCTCGCCAAGCTGTTTTTTCAATTCGCGGGATTTTTGCTTGCTGTAAAAGCACTCGGGTTTTACTTCCCGTGGAAAGCGATCGGTTTGACAGTGGTGGCGTTTCTTATCTTGTATGCAGCTATTTCTCTATTTACGGTCCTCGTGCTGCGAAGCCGCAGTCTGTTGGATCTGTTGCAAGGAAGCGGTCGTCCTAAGCGCGAGCCGAGGGCATCGCTAGTGCTGTCTCTGGTCGCGGTAGCTTTGTTAGGAATGAGCTATGCTTTAGCCCTCACTGCTGACGGCGTGAATGTGCTCGTGCTGATGCTTCCGGTCATTGCGCTGACGACTGTAGGAACGTACCTGTTGTTTACTCAGCTGAGCGTCATCTTCATCGATTTTCTGAAGAAGCGTCGAACTTTTTATTGGAAACGTACGAATCTCCTGACGCTCTCTGATCTGGCCTATCGAATGAAGGATAATGCCCGGATGTTCTTTTTGGTCAGCATCGTCTCTACCGTTGCTTTTTGTGCGATTGGCACGCTGGCAGCGTTGGCTGGGTCGATTCAGATTACGGTGATGAAAATCAATCCGTTCGCATTTGAATACCAGTCCAAACAAAGTGATGTGGAGAGGGCCGAGCATTTGTCGTTAATTGAAACGAGCTTGCAGCAGAGTGGCTTTTCCTTTGAAAAATATCAAGTAGCTATGCGGGTTTTGCCCGAACCGGTCAATGATGAAAAGATCGGAGTAGTCAAGCTGTCCGACTATAACAGGCTGGCGGTAGCGTCTCACTCGCCTGAGCTGCAAATGACGAATGACGAGGTGTTCGTCATGCTCAACTGGATTGGCGATTCGGTAGCGAGCAAGACTCTTCAGGTGGGAAATGCACAGCTGGCAGTCAAAACAGACACGAATATGACTCCGTTGATTAAGGGGCTCGAATTTGAGCGTTTGGCTGTCGTGCCGAATCAGGTGTACGACCAGCTTCCAAAAGCGAAGGAAGAACAGCGCTTTGTATACGAGGTGCCAAGATGGAAGGAAACCCAGGATCTTAGTCTGAAGCTTCAGGATGAGATTAGTCATTTCGACGAAAATTATTCGTTTTCAGCTCGTGCACCCTACTACCACACCATGAAACAAATGGCGAACATGGCACTCTTTATCGGGTTATTTGTAGGCGTGTTGTTCTTTGTAGCTGCAGCAAGCTTTCTCTATTTCCGTTTGTATACGGATCTGGAATACGACAAGAGGCATTATGGGTCGCTTTCCAAGATTGGACTCACGGATGCGGAGTTGACGAGGATCGTTACGACCCAGATTGCCCTGTTGTTCTTCGTGCCGATTGTGGTGGCCATTATTCACAGCATGGTGGCGTTCGTGTCCCTGCAAAGCTTGTTGAAGCTCATCCTTGTCGCGTCTGTGTTCAAGCCGACTGCGATTGTGTTATGCAGCTTCGTCGTTGTTCAAGGTGTGTATTTCTGGATCATTCGAAACCGTTACTTGTTCCATTTAAAGCAATCAATGAATCGCTAGTGAACTTTTCCAGCATGTCCAGATGAGAAGGGACATAGGATAAATGGAGAAGGGGATGCGAGGGGGCAAGCGGATGGAACGAGAGACGTGGATGGGGCAAGCTGTACAGATTGCATTTGAAAATGTACGTGATAAAGTAGGCGGCCCGTTTGGAGCCCTTGTCGTGAAGGATGGGCAAGTAGTTGGACGAGGACGCAATGAAGTGACGACGAGTAATGATCCGACGGCACATGCCGAAATTCAAGCAATTCGGGAAGCGTGTCATCGTCTCGAAACCTTTCAGTTAAACGATTGTGATCTGTATACGAGCTGTGAGCCGTGTCCGATGTGTCTGGGAGCCATCTATTGGGCCAGACCGCGCAATGTTTATTACGCTTGCACGAAAGAAGATGCGGCGCATGTCGGTTTTGACGATCAGTTTATTTATGAGCAGATTGTTCTCCCACATGAAGAGCGAAGCATTCCGTTTCAGAGAATAGATCTTGCGAACAAACGGAGTCCATTTGAAGCATGGTCTCAATCTCTGGACCGTATCGAATATTAATAGAGAGCCTCTCCTAGCGGGGAAGGCTCTTTTTTCGTTTTATTGAAATGCTTTCAAAATAAAATTTTCAGACGAAGTATTGCGTTGTGTCAAAGATCGTATTATAGTAGCAGCAATCATTATGGAATTCGACCGAATTTTATAAAATTTAGCTGTGATGAGGTTGAATATTGTTTAAAAAAGACGAATAAAGGTGTGTTTGTATGGAGGAAACTTTCCGAAGATCACTTTATCCTGATTTAGATGACATCGACTATGGGATCATTCGAGCCTTGCAAGGAAATGCGCGCTTGCCGTTTACTCAGATTGCAAAGGACCTCGGGGTTACAGAAAAGACGATTCGCATGCGCGTCCAGCAATTGCAGGACGAAGGTGCCCTGAGTCTGGTCGGTATTGTCAATCCGGTCAAGGCAGGGTTTCATGTACAAGCGATGATTCAAGTGGCTGTGGATGCGGAAAAGCTGGACGATGTGATTGCTGCGTTGACGGAAACCGTAGAGATTAGGCTCATCGTACTCACTTCTGGTGAATATCAGCTTTTCACACAGGTGCTCGTAACAAGTAATGAAGAATTATCGCAATTTTTACTTAAGAAGCTGCACAAGATTCCTGGCATCTCCAAAACGAATGTGATTAACGAATTGAAAATATTGAAGTCCAAATACAACTTTATCCGCTAGTTAGGCAAGGACGGAGGTACAGCTATGATTTACTGGCAATTATTTCTCGCCTTTTTCCGCATCGGAATCTTCGGATTTGGGGGAGGACCTACGATGGTTCCCCTCTTTTACACCGAATGCGTGAAAAAGTATAAATGGGTGACAGATGAGGATTTTTCCGACAATCTGGCGCTCGGCAACGCTCTTCCAGGGCCCATTGGGACCAAGCTGGCTGCATATATCGGCTATCGGGTAAAAGGCTGGAAGGGTGCATTGGTGGCAAACATCGCAGTAGTGATGCCAATCGTGCTTGTGATGATCGGTTTGCTGCAAGTCATATATCAATGGAAGGATGCTCCGGGTGTATACGGCATGATTCAGGCAATCGGTCCGGTAATCGCAGTTATGACAGGCGTCCTTACCTGGGAATTCCTTTCAAAGGGGTGGAAGGGAGCGTCCAGTAAAGCAGGTGTGAGCCTTTCCCTCGCCCTCTCACTCGTAGCGTTACTCTTCCTTGATTGGCATCCGGGCATCGTCGTAGGAATTGCGCTTGCCGTTTCATTTGCTTATTCTACTTGGTCTGTCCGCAATCGCAAGGACAAGGACGGCAAGGAGGGAGTAGCATGATCTACCTGCAATTATTTTGGGCCTTTTTCATCTCCAACATTTTGGGGTACGGGGGAGGACCCCCCAGCATCCCTTTGATCCAAAATGAAGTGGTTGACCACTACCAGTGGATGAGTGTGCAGGAATTCGGAGAAGTGCTGGCAGTAGGGAATGCCTTGCCCAGCCCAATCGCGACCAAGCTCGCCGGATACATTGGCTATCAGGTAGCAGGTGTACCGGGTGCAGTCGTCGCTTTATTTGCAACGGTCGCGCCGACAGCGATCGCGATGGTCTTATTGATGGGTTTTATAAACCTATTCCGCAGTGCGCCACAGGTAAAAGCGATGACCCAATCGGTACGGCCAGTCGTTACTGTCTTGCTCGGAACGATGACGTATCAATTCCTAATGGGCGCAGTCGAGGGAATCGGCTGGATGCAAACAGGGATTTTGACAGTGGCATCCTACCTTCTGCTCGAAACATGGAAGGTCCATCCTGCTTTTGTCATCTTGGGAGCGATGGCGTACGGGTTTGTTTTCATTGGCTAGGAGCTGGTAAGAAGAAAAAGCACAGGGCTCGTAGACCTTGACAACGCCTCCCCAGTCGGAACTTAAAAAAGGGGACCACGTTTGTCGAACACGTCTTCCCTGAGAAACTTCCGCCCGTAGGGTGGCTTTGGCTCGACGGTCCCCTTTTTTAAGTGGAGACGGTCAGTGATTCCCCCCTGCTGGCGTGTCAGAGTCGAAGAGAACTGTGATTTTTCTTCCCCTCCACTATGTTGACTCAAACCAGATGGATCTTCCCTGCTTATCTAACGGTCTTTCTTATCGGCAAAACGAAGGAGGAAAAACCATGGTTGATTATGACGCAATGGAATACCCATACGCATCGAAGCGTGTGACGACTTTTGCCAAGAACGGTATGGTAGCGACCTCGCAGCCACTAGCGGCACAAGCAGGTCTCGATATTTTGAAAAAGGGCGGAAATGCGGTGGATGCGGCGATTGCAACGGCTGCGTGCCTGACTGTAGTAGAACCGACCTCAAACGGCATCGGGGGTGACGCATTTGCCCTCGTGTGGATCAAAGACAAGCTGCACGGACTGAATGCAAGCGGTCCGGCTCCACAAGGAATCTCCATCGAGGCATTAAAAGCAAAAGGTTTGAAAGAAATGCCGACCTACGGCTGGACCCCTGTCACGGTCCCAGGCGCACCTGCTGCGTGGGCAGCCTTGTCCAAGCGTTTTGGACGTCTTCCGCTTACAGAGGTTTTGCAGCCAGCGATTGACTATGCGGAGAATGGCTATCCGGTATCGCCCACATTGGCGCATAATTGGGATGTAGCTCATAGAAAGCTTTCTCAGCAATGCAAAGGGGAAGCGTTCGAGCATTGGTTCTCCACCTTTACGCCAGATGGCAAAGTACCAAAAGCGGGCGACATCTGGAAGTCACCGGATCATGCGAAGACGCTACGTCAAATCGCGGAAACAAATGCGGAGAGCTTCTACCGTGGAGAGCTGGCAGACAAGATCGACGCGTTCTCGCATGAGTGCGACGGTTATTTGCGCAAAGAAGACCTTGCAGCCTATGAGCCGGAATGGGTGAAGCCGATCGGAGTCAACTACCGCGGCTATGATGTGTGGGAGATCCCACCGAATGGGCAAGGGATGATCGGCCTGATGGCTCTGAACATTCTGAAAGGCTTTGTTTTTGACGCAAAGGACACAACAGAAACGTATCACAAGCAAATCGAAGCGATGAAGCTTGCATTTGTGGACGGATTGAAATACATCACAGAAGAGAGCAAAATGAAAGTTTCCAAGGAGGCATTATTGTCAGAGGAATACGCTGCAACTCGCCGTGCACTGATTGGTCATGAAGCCTTGACGCCAGAGCCGGGTCAGCCGAAAACGAGCGGTACGGTCTATTTAGCGACTGCTGACGGTGAGGGAAACATGGTTTCCTTTATCCAAAGCAACTACATGGGCTTTGGTTCTGGAGTAGTTGTGCCGGGGACAGGGATCGCCATGCAAAACCGGGGTCATACCTTCTCGCTGGACCCTGCTCAAGACAATTGCTTAGAGCCAGGCAAAAGAACGTTCCACACCATTATCCCGGGCTTCTTGACGAAAGATGGAAAAGCAGTGGGGCCGTTCGGCGTAATGGGCGGCTTCATGCAGCCACAAGGACATGTGCAGGTGGTCATGAACACCATCGACTTCCACCTCAATCCGCAAGCTTCGCTCGATGCGCCGCGCTGGCAGTGGATGGAAGGCAAAACGGTGGAGCTGGAGCGTCATTTCCCGGAGCATTTGGCACAAGCTTTGGAGCGCAGGGGTCATACGATCAAGTGGGCGCAGCTCGGCAATTACTTTGGACGGGGTCAAATCATTTGGCGTGATGAAAATGGTGTGCTGAGCGGTGGTACGGATATGCGTGCAGACAGCAGCATTGCTGCTTGGTAAGGAAAAATCCTTGGGCTGGACTGAGGAAAGGAGGGCTACCATGGAAACTTTACCTCCATGGGTGTGGAGTGTCTATTATATATGTATCCTCATAACAATAATCAGTGGTATTGTGTATCTAATTCGGAAACGTCGTACCCTTTTTTCGATGATAACGATATTTTTTTCTATTGTCGGTCCAATAGTATTTTTTTTGCAGTCGTTGGTGCGCGGATCTGGTACAGAAATTGATAACCTGTTGTACCACCTTACCCAAGGGGATATATGGGCTTTGTTTGTTATCCTTGCTTTTATGGAAATAGTTGCGTGGTATCTCACACTTGCGAAAGATCTTTTTGGCAAAAGGGAACCGAATAATAGAGTGAGTTGAGCCGAAGCGGGTGCTTCGGTTTTTTTATTTCCCCGTAATGGAATGGAGGACAAGATGTTCTCTTGTTCAGAAGTTGTCTAGATGTTCTTAGTAGAATGTAGAAAATGATCAAATTATGTCGTTTTTGCATATAGTAAACCTCTTTATGATAGTTCGAAAATCGCGGTATAAAAGATGGGAGAAAACAATTTGAATGAATACCATTTTAATTGTTGATGATACAGCGTTTACGAGACTCGTGCTGCGTAACATGTTTGAGAAATTAGGTATTGAGGTAGTGGCGGAAGCTGATTCAGGGGAGGAGGCTGTTAGGAATTATTGTTTGTATCGACCGTCACTGGTTATTATGGATATTACGATGCCGGGCATGAACGGTTTGGTTGCTTCCCGAAAAATCATAGAGCTGGATAAGAATGCGAAGATCATTATTTGCTCCGCAGTTGCACGACGCGATACCGTCATCAAAGCGATTCAGGCAGGTGCGCGTGATTTTATCGCAAAGCCCTTGCAGTTCGAGAGGATTGAATGGGCTGTTCAGCATTTGTTGGAAACAGATTCTAGGTGAAACAAAATGAAGGCGGAGTCATCTCTACCTTTTGAACGGATGGAATATAATTAGGAAGAAGAACAGGGATAAGCTGCCGTATAGGTAACTGTCCCTGTTCTTCTTTTTGTCTCTTGTTCAGAAATTGTTGAGATGATCCTAGTAGAATGGGTGAAGCCACGAGTTAGAGGGGCTTTATGCCTATGAAAATGAAAATATAAGAGGCGTTAGTTTTGGTTGGTATTGCCATCAGGAATATAATACTATAATAAAATAGTCCAAAAGATATAGATGGATAGGATGGGAGACAGCGTTTTGGATGAATAGCATTCTGATTGTTGATGATACGGCGTTTACGAGACGTGTGCTGCGCAACATATTTGAGACGTTAGGACTGCATGTGGTTGCGGAAGCTGCTTCGGGAGAGGAGGCTGTTAGAAATTACTGCTTGTACAAACCATCACTCGTTACGATGGACATTACCATGCCCGGCATGAACGGTTTGACTGCTTCACGCAAAATCATGGAGTTGGACAAGGATGCCAAGATCATTATTTGCTCAGCAGTGTCTAGGAACGATACCGTCATCAAGGCGATTCAGGCAGGGGCGCGGGATTTCATTGCGAAGCCACTGCAACTAGAGCGAATCGAATGGGCTGTCCAAAAATTGCTGGGAACAGGAGTAGATGATTGTTGTGGGGATCGACAGGAGAAACAAATAGCTGAGGTGTTAGCATGAAAGTCTTGATCACAGGTGGTTATGGGTTCATTGGTTCTTTTGTCGCGGAGAGATTTTATAAGGAAGGGTATAAGGTTTTCATCCTCGACAATCTCAGCTCAGGCAATCAAAGGAACGTCACATTTCCGCATAAGGCATACGAGCTGGATGTAGCGGATAAAAAATGTGATGAAGTATTTAAGAGCAACAAGTTCGATGTCGTCATCCATCTAGCGGCCCAAGTAAGTGTTGCTGCATCCATGGAAGACCCCTTGCTGGATACGAATACGAACATTCTGGGACTTGTGAATATGCTAAAGCTATCGAGCAAATATGGCGTGTCCAAATTTATTTTTGCGTCATCAGCCGCCGTTTACGGCATGAATGAATGTACACCGTTACTCGAAGATTCAGCGTGTGATCCGGTATCTGTTTATGGAATAAACAAGCACATCGGCGAAATGTATTGCCGCAAATGGACAGAAATGTACGGCTTGCAAACGGTAGCCTTTCGCTTGGCAAATGTGTATGGCCCCAGACAAAGTACAGGAGGGGAAGGCGGCGTTATCTCTACTTTTTTAACCCAGATCAACCATGGGAAAGAAATAGTTCTGCACGGGGATGGTAGCCAAACGAGAGACTTCATTTATGTAGAGGATGTAGCTGATGCCATTTTCCGTTCCGTTACTACGGATGATATCGGTGTGATGAATTTGTCTACGAACCAGGAAAGCAGCATTAATGAGCTGATTGACATTCTCGGGGCTAACCAGCCTCTTCAAGGAATATCACGAAGGGAAAAACGCCCAGGAGACGTAGATAAGTCGGTTTTGGACAATACGTGGGCAAAGCGAAGACTAGATTGGATCCCGATGTATTCATTGGCGGAGGGGCTGGAAAAAACGGCGCAGTGGTATCAAGAGACCGTCGCAGAGAAGGAACAAGAGCAGGAGAGCGAAGCGAAGAAAGCGATCCATTGGCTCCGTTCATGGGATGCAAGGCCGTACTTAGAGAACATTCTTGCGTTTCTTCTGGTGGTTTTCGCGACAGTTGGAACGGTTAATAGCGGTGTCTTTGATCTCAAGCTGATTTACATCGTGTTGATTGGCGCCATTTACGGAACGAAGCAGTCCCTCTTGTCGGTTATCCTGGCTTGTGGACTTTTCATCGGAGAAAGTCTGCATAACGGGCGCGATGTCGTATCTCTCTTATATGACGCGAATGTTCTGTTTCATATCGCTGTCTATTTTATTATCGGGATTGCTGTGGGCTATTCGATCGACAAACGCAACAGGGACGTATTGTCCAAGGAGCTGCAAAAGCAAGAGCTGGAAGACAAGTATGATTTTTTAAAAGACATATATAACGATGTTCTGATGGTAAAGCAAGAATTGCAGCAGCAGATCGTAAATTCAGAAGACAGCTTTGGAAAAATCTACAACATCACCAAAGAGTTGGACAGCCTCGAGCCTGAACGCGTATTGCAGAAATCAGTCAAGGTACTGGAAAGAATCATGAAGTCCGATGAGATCGCCATTTATAC
The DNA here is from genome assembly GCF_013284275.1 of Brevibacillus sp. HB2.2. Taxonomy (NCBI): domain Bacteria; kingdom Bacillati; phylum Bacillota; class Bacilli; order Caryophanales; family Paenibacillaceae; genus Brevibacillus; species Brevibacillus sp. HB2.2. Next base: position 9,593 of record NZ_JABSUV010000056.1, on the reverse strand, counting down.
GATGAATCAAAATGGCTCTTTCTTGCGATTGATGGCCAAATCGAATAAAGCGGGCTTTGATCTGCCACGCTCGCTGAAAATGAGTGAACATGCTTACCTTACTGAATTAATGACAATGAAAAAGATCATCGTGAATAAAGAGCTACGTCACGACATGCCCCTTATAGCAGCTCCTATTTTTGACAAGGGAAAAATGGTTGCGGTGGTCACATTGCAACAACTCGGGTTTGAAAACTTTACGATGTACACCCAAAACCTTTTTCAGGTTGCCGTTCAATTGATCTCATCCGCTTTGTCCCGTTCTCTTCGATACTTAAACTCCACACAAAAGGACCGTTACCTAGACGATACCCCTATCCTAATTCCTGCTTATTTTTCAGCAATGGTGAAGAACAAAAGGGACGCCAAGCAACAGTTAAACACTGACTTTACCCTCTTAGCAGTGGATTTTGCGCAAATGGATCATCATACACTTGCTACCTATATCGCCAGTTCTCTTCGCGAAGCAGATTATATGGGAATGGACGAAGCAGGAGATGTCTATATCATTCTCTCCAATTCCAACGAGCAAGAAGCCCGTATCGTGATTGATAGGCTTGGTAGACTCGGTATTGCATCGAGAATTGTGCAGGAAAAAGACCAGGATCGCTTCTCCTTGAAGGATGGCGCTTATGTTTAATCTAGTTCTCCTTCATGTCTTGGTGTCTGTTGGTTACAGTTGGATGCAAAGCCGCAGCAAAAACAAGCAGGTACTGATTATGCGAATGCTTGTTACTGGCTTTCTTCCCATTTTTGGCCTCCTGTTATTGGGGATTACCGATGTGTACAAACGAACATCGAAAAAGAATGTGAATGAACTGATGCTAGAGAGCGATTTGCTGAAGCTAGCGGAGGGATCGAATATTTTCCGAAGAGCGGACATGGAAAAGGAAATGAACATCGTCCCGGTTGAGGACATTTTGTTTTTGAACGACACGAGCACGCGCCGAAAGATGCTGATCGATGTCTTGAAAGAGCAGACCATTTGGCAGATCGGCACATTGGAGACAGCCTTGCAAAACGAGGACTCAGAAACGGTTCACTACGCAGCAGCCGCTTTAACGGAAATGCGGCGCAACCTTCAGCTCCAACTGCAGGATTTATCAGTGAAATACGAGGAGAACAAGCAGGAGCTTGCAGTTCTACGCGCCTACGCAGACGTATTGAAGAAGTATCTGGACAGTTCACTCCTTGATCAACGCACCTATGTGAAATTCAGCTACACGTATTCGTTTGTTCTGGAGTCATTATTGGACATTTATCAGGAAGAAGAAAGCTATTTTGTGGACAAGATCAATTGTGAGCTGGGGAACCAGTCCTATGAAAAAGCGGAACAGTACTGTCAATTGTTTCATGAGTATCATCCGGAAAGCGAGCAGCCATATGTCATGTCGCTCAAGCGCTACTTTACGATCAGAGACTACGCAGGGTTTGTGGCTGAAATGAATCGGTTAAAAAGTTCGTCGGTTAAAATATCCCACGCCACGCTGATGATGATCCGCTACTGGAACGATGAGCAAGACAGCAATTGGGCGGAAGTCGCTGTTACACAGGAAATAGGTACGAAACTGAAAGAGATGAGCGATACAAAATGAGAATGACTAGGTTCAGGAGAAGGAAAAGAGACAGGGAAAATGGCAGAGACTGGAGCAGGTCGAGGTTCAACGATATTCCCGTGAAAAAAAACATCTACATCATTCTGATCTTTGTGGCGATTCTGGGGATCACTATTGAAGCTACCCGGTCTCAGTTCATCCTTCAGGTGAGCAGTAATAAGTCAGGAGGCTCAGGAAAAGAGGCTGACCAGCCGAAGCAAAACGCGATCAGTCAGGAGGAAATCGCCAAGCTGGTAAGGGAGAGATTCCTCATTCTGCATGATTCCAAGGATGAGAGCAGCATGGCAATCGCGAGGAATGTGGAGCAAGTGCTGCGGTATATGAAAAAGGAGTACGAGCTTGCTGACGTTAAGCAGTTCTCGAAGCCCGACCCCCAATACATGACGGTCATTGTCACCATAGAAAATCTGGACATGTTAGCCAATCTGGATGCGATGATGGAATATGCGCACAATGGTGGAAATGTGTTCTTTTCACGTACGCCTGAATACAATGACAGCTTGTACCTCATATACCGAAAACTAGGGATCAATTCGATCAATCTCCCTATCGTGACAAATGGCATTCAGATGACATCCAATCTCTTGATCAAAGGAGAGGATGCAAAAATCGGCGCAGATGCCATTGTGAATTCCTCGATTCCCGTAGAACTGGATAGGCAAGCAAAGGTTCACGCTGTTTCCGCCGACAATATGCCACTGCTATGGGAGACCCGGTATGGACAGGGAAAGCTCATGGTCTATAACGGGACGAATATGCAATCTGCCATGAACAGAGGACTGATTGCTGGTGGCATCGGTTTACTGAATCCAGATTTTATGTACCCCATTTTCAATATGAAAGTCATGTATATTGACGATTTTCCGGCCCCTTTTCGTCAGGGGATCGAGCCGAGTATTTACCGCGAGTATCGCAAAGATATTCCCAGCTTCTTTCGGGACGTGTGGTGGCCGGACATGATCAAGCTTGCTGCCGATTACGATGTGACCTACACGGGAGCTATTATCAATACCTACAATAACCGAGTTGCTCCGCCCTTCACTGATGAGGAAGGAACGGATTCGAACAATCTGATTACGTACGGCAGGGATTTGTTGAAAATGGGTGGTGAACTGGGCATCCACGGATACAATCATCAATCACTGGTTACCGATCAAGCGACGGCGAGTCATTACGAGTATAAGGCTTGGCCTGATGAAGCAAGTATGGCCGAGTCACTTACGTATCTGGACAATTATATCAAGAAGGTCTTCTCGGCATATGACATACAGACGTATGTCCCGCCTTCCAACGTGTTGGGAGAGGAAGGGCGTCGAGCACTGAAAAAGTCTTTTCCTGATCTGAGAATCATTGCCTCCTTGTATGCGGAATCAGACAGTACACACGAATACATCCAAGAGTTTTCCGTGGCTGAAGATGGCATTGTAGAGCTGCCGCGTATTAGCTCCGGATACAGTCGCACAGACATTCATGATTGGTACATAACGAATGCGATCACATCCATCGGTGTTTTTTCTCACTTTATTCATCCTGACGATGTGTTGGACAAGGAGCGAAGCAATAACAAGTCGTGGTCGGAATTGGTGAAAGACTTTCAACTGATGCTGGAAGAGCTTTACGAGCAGTATCCATGGCTGCGTAGCCAGACTGCTTCCGAAGCTGCAACAAGCCTTGAGAGCTATTTACAGACGGATGTATATATCTCGCATACGGATAAAAAAGTGACAGGCTACATGAACAATTTCTCCGAAGACATGTATTACATCTTGCGGACAAACAAAAAAATGACGAGCTTGGTCAATTGCACGGTAGAAAAAATAGAGGAAGGCGTCTATCTCGTGCATGCAACGGGTGCAAAATTTGAAATAGGACTGGAAGAGTAAGCGATGAAAATTTGTCTGATTGCCGAAGGATCGTACCCTTATATTACAGGGGGAGTCTCTAGCTGGATTCATTCCTTAATCGCTAGCATGCCAGAGCATGAGTTCATCATTTATGCAATTGGTGCAGAAGAGAAAAATAGGGGGAAATACGTCTACCAGCTCCCCGAAAATGTGGTGGAAATCAAAGAGGTATTTCTGGATGCCTATCTGAGAGAAGAGGCTGCACCGGGCAAGCGTTTGGGTCTGACTGAGGATGAGCAGCAGGCGTTGCTTTCGTTGCTCGATGGCAGCAAAGGTGACTGGCATGCTCTGTTTTCCGTGTTGTCGGGGAGTAAGGTGCCATCCGTAGCCGAGTTGCTTACGAGCAAGGACTTTTTCGAGGTCATTCAACGGCTTTGCGAGCAAAAATATCCGCAAATTCCTTTTACCGAAATGATCTGGATGATTCGCTCGATGGTGTTGCCCCTATGTCAGATCATTCAAAACGGCATGCCGCAAGCGGATTTGTATCACAGTGTTTGTACGGGATATGGCGGTGTAGCAGGGAGTCTCGGGAAGTATCTGCATGCAAAGCCGTTTTTGCTGACGGAGCATGGAATTTATACCCGCGAGCGGGAAGAAGAAATTATCAAGGCAAGCTGGATCAAGGGTCACTTTAAGGATATTTGGATCGATTATTTTCATAATCTTTCTGCATGTGCCTATTCCTACGCGGATGAGGTAATCACGTTGTTTGAGCGGAACAAGGAAATTCAGATTGAGCTAGGCTGTGATCCCTCCAAAGTGTCCGTGATCCCGAACGGTGTAAAAGTGAGTGATTATGCGGACATCGTGGAGGAAAAAAAGGACGACACAATCACCATTGGTGCTGTTGTCCGCGTGGTACCTATCAAAGATATTAAAACAATGCTTCATAGCTTTGGACTCGTTAAAGAACAAGTTCCACACGCACGCTTTGTTATCATGGGCCCGACGGATGAAGATGAGGAGTACTATACAGAATGCTTGCAATTGGTCGACAGCCTTCAGCTTGAGGATGTTACGTTTACGGGTGCGGTTAATGTGAAAGAGTATCTCGGAAAAATGGAAATGCTTGTTTTGACCAGCATCAGTGAAGGCCAACCGCTTGTTATTTTGGAAGGAATGGCATGCAGAAAGCCCTTCGTCACAACGGACGTGGGAAGCTGTCGGGAATTGTTGTACGGCAATGGTGACAACTATGGCAACGCCGGGATTACGGTACCTGTCATGCATTTTACTCAAATTGCCCAAGCGATCATTACATTGTGCCAAAACGAGCCATTGAGACGGCGGATGGGCAGATGCGGTTTCCAAAGAGTATCGGATATTTACACACATGAGAACTTCTTGGCGGGATATCGCAAAATGTACCGGAAATACGAGGTGTAAGAAACATGGCGGGCATTGGCTTTGAACTGAAGAAAATGTTTCGGAATAAAGGGTATTTGTCCAGTGTGAAGGCGTATGCATTTTCTTCGCTGGTCACAGTCGGACCGATGCTGATTTGTATGGTCATGATCACGGTGCTACAGCAAGTGCTTCTTCAATTGAATGTCAGTTATTTGGAGAGGATGTCTTTTTTAGCAGCTGTTGTTTATGCGTTCGTGTTTTCACTATTGGTTACCTGTGGTTTTTCCATGGTCATTTCCCGCTATATAGCAGACAAAATTTACTTGCGCGAGTATAACGACATCATCGCTTCTTTGTATGGAGTTATCGCTGTTTGCCTGGGCTTGGGAGGGATTCTCGGCGGTGCTTTTTACTGGCTATCCCCTTTGCCGTCTGGCTTTAAGCTCGTTGCCTACCTTCTTTTTGTGGAACTGATCGTCGTATGGCTTCAATCCGCCTATTTGTCCGCATTAAAGGATTATATGCGCATTATTCGCGGGTATTTAGCGGCTGTTGCTGTGACGCTTCTGGCTGCGTTTCTACTGTCTTATTTGACTGAATTGGAAAAAGGAATTGCCATGCTGATTTCTTTGGATCTGGGTTTTTTTATCATGATCGTTCTGTCTATGGTTCATCTGGAGAGCTATTTCCCGAAGCGGGAGAGGAACTACTTCGATTTCGTGAAGTACGTGAAGAAATACCCAAGTCTGCTGGGGGTGGGTCTCTTTTGCTCTCTTGGTTTTTATGTGCACCATTTTATTTACTGGCTGGGGAGTCCGCTTCAAGAGGTCGTGGCGGATACATACGTGATCGCGCCTTTTTATGATGTTCCTGCTTTCTATGCCTCCTTGAGCATATTGCCCACGATGGTCATGTTTGTTGTATCTGTAGAGACCGCTTTTTACGAGAAGTATCGAGCGTATTACGGAACAATATTGGGCACAGGCTCAGTGCAGGATATCAAGCGGGCAAAAACAGACATGGTCCAAACATTGATGCAAGAGCTCAGCTTCATGATGGAAGTGCAGCTGTTCTTTTCCTTCGTTGCATTGGCTCTGGGAATTACGTTGCTTCCGCACATCGGGTTTACGTCCGAGCAGATGGAGCGGTACAACATCCTGGTGATAGCGGGATACTTGTACGCTGTGATGTTTGTGGTCGTGCTGATGCTGCTCTATTTTGACGATCGGAAGGGAGCGCTTGCGGTGACGACCTTATTTCTCATCAGTACGGTTGTTATCACCATAGCGATGCTGCCCCTTCATAACTACGGCTTTTCATTTTTTATTGCTTCGTTTCTTGCACTGGTAGCCGGTCTTGGCAGGCTGATCTATTACCTGAAAAATATTGATTATTACACCTATTGCCTACAACCGCTCTTTGTCAAAGGAAAGCGAATGGAATAGATGGGGACTGATGGATTGGGGAGGACTTAGGTTGAAGAAAAAACGATTCATACTGAGCCTGCTCGTAGCATTCGGAGTTGTAACGACTGGCTGTACACAGGATGTACCTGAACAGCCGGTGTCAGACAACCCGTCAGCAACGAGCCAGGTGGCGCCAACTCAGCAGCTGAACGAGGGGCTGATCGAGAATAGAAGCGTATACGATCAGGATGTGGATGGGAGCATCGTCCATTTATATGTGACGGTAGTCAACGAAGAAAATGCAAAACTGAAGACGACTACCTTTACGGAACTCAATCTAGCTCCTAGTGGACGGAATGAAAAGGGAGAAGATCTCCAGGCCAAAGTCATTATGCAGGAAGGGACGGCGGAGGGGCCTACTCAAGGCCACTTTGGTTTTGGCGAGACGAGAGCGAACGGAACGATTGAGCTGCGGGGGGAATCGAGCAGGAGAGCGGAACAAAAATCGTACAAAATCCGTTTGTTCGAAAGTGCCGGATACTGGCGGGATCAGCGCAACATCAACTTAAGCAAGCACAAGTCTGATATGACGCGTGTTCGACAAAAGCTTAGCTTTGATTATTTCGAGCAGATGCCGAATATGACCAGCTTGCGGACGCAGTTCGTTCAAGTAAAAATCAAGGATTTGACCAAGAAAAATCCGGATCGGGACTTTGTTGATTACGGTTTGTTCACTCAAATTGAACAGCCAAACAAAACATTTTTGCAGGCGCACGGATTGGATCGGAACGGAAACTTGTACAAGGCAATTGATTTCGAGTTCCATCGCTACGAGGATCAGATCAAGCTGGCGACAGATCCTACCTACGACAAGAAAGCATTTGAGAAAATTTTGGAGATCAAAGGCAGCGAGAACCATGAAAAGCTCATTGCCATGCTGGAGGATCTCCATAATCCTGCAATGAATACGCAGGACTTTTTGGACAAGCATTTTGATCGGGATAACTACTATACATGGATGGCATCCAACCTGTTGATGGGGAATCACGACACGGCTGTACACAATTTTTATTTATATAGCCCAAGCAACTCGAACAAATGGTATTTCCTCCCGTGGGACTATGACTCAACATGGGGATTTTTCGAAGAAGAGCTCAAGCGCAGTCCAGAAAAAGGACTCGGTCCATGGCAGTTTGGCCTCTCCGAATACTGGGTGTCGAACCTGCATCGCCGCGTCTTCAAAGACCCGGAAAACATCAAGGCGCTAAACGAAAAGGTTGAGGAAGTCAGCAAGATCATTACAAAAGAGCAAACGGAAAAATACTTGCAGAGCTATTATCCGATTGTGAGCAAATACGTGCTGCAACTACCTGATTTATATAATTTGCCGTTGGATGTCTCGTATTTTCACAAGGAGCAAGTACTTCTCTCCGGTGAACCAGAGCGTAACAAAAAGAGGTACTATGAACGCCAAGAGAATCCGATGCCCTTTTTTATGGGAGAGCCAAGAAAAGAAGGAGATAAGCTCATTTTTGCTTGGGACCATTCCTATGATCTGCAAGGAGACGATCTGACCTACGATTTTGCTGTCAGCTACGATCCTGCGTTTACGAAGATACACGCGCAGGCAAAGGGGCTGACAGGAGTCCAATACACGATAAACGATCCGGGAAAAGGTCGCTTTTTCTGGAGGGTGATTGTACGGGACAGCAAAGGGAACGTACAGACGGCATTTGACAGAGTAGAGCCGGAGGATGCGATTTATCATGGAGTGAAGGAGTTCGTGTTGAAATGAAAGGAATCCAGAGCACGGGCATCCAGCTCGGCAACAAGCGATTGCGGCATGAGCTGAAGTATTATCTTCGGCTGAGTCATTACGAGCCGCTCCGACAGAAATTGCGTCTGATCGCCACTCCTGACCCTCATTCTGTAAGTGAGGAAGGGTATCATATTCGCAGCCTGTATTTTGATGACTATCACGATACGGCTCTCTATGAAAAAAACTACGGGGTTTTTCAAAGAAAAAAGTATCGCATCCGCATTTACAACAAAAGTGATGCGGTCATCAAGATGGAGCGAAAGAGCAAGTTTGGCGGATACATTTGCAAAGAATCAGCGTCGATTACGCGGGCTGAGTATGAGCAGATTTTGGCAGGCGATGTCGAGTTTCTACGTGAGACGGAAAGTGCTGTGCTGCGAGATTTTTATTTGTCGTGCAAGAATCATCTGTTTCGGCCTCGTGTCATTACGGATTATGTTCGAGAGGCGTATTTGGTGAGAGAAGGGAATGTCCGAATTACATTTGATAAGTACTTGAAGGCAAACGTCAATTCGCTTGATATTTTTGACGAACACATCATGATGGTCAGAGCGATTCATCAGCCCATGATGATCATGGAAGTGAAGTACGATCAATTCCTGCCATTCAATATGAGACTTTTGCTACAAAACCTGAGTAATCAGCGGTCGGCTATCTCCAAATATGTTATTTGCAGAGAGGAAACGAAAAAGTACTATAATCTTTAGTGTGAGGAGAAGTCGAGAAATTATGGACACGACCAATACGATTACTTTTCAAGATATCATCAAAAAAAGCGTCTTAAAAATGGATCAATTCGCCAGCATCTCGATCATCGATACTGTCATAGGTCTTGTGCTGTCGGGAGTGCTTGGGTTGTTCATCTACTATATTTACAAGAAAACGTTTCGCGGCGTCGTCTATACGCACACCTTTAACATCACACTGGTGGCCATGGCCATGCTTACTTGCCTGATTATCATGACGATTAGCACGAATATCGTGCTCTCTCTCGGGATGGTCGGCGCGTTGAGCATTGTGCGGTTCCGTACCGCCATCAAAGACCCGTTGGATATTGTCTTCATGTTTTGGTCGATCTCGGTCGGTATTGCGACGGGAGCAGGTGTGTACCCGGTTTCCGTTTTAGGATCTCTGGTAGTGGCAGGTGTCATTGTCGTATTATCCAAGCGGCAAATGAGAGATGTTGCTTATCTGCTCATTATTACCTATCAGGATCAAGCCAATGACGGAGTCAAATATCAGTTGAACAAGTTAAAGTACACGCTGAAATCAAAGACAGTCAACAAAGAGATGGTGGAATTGATTGTAGAAGTAAAAATCAAAGGAGATAATACGGCATTTGTTCAAGATATTTCAGAGGTAGAAGGTGTGAAAAACGTATCATTGGTTAGCTACGATGGCGATTATGCACCATAAATGATTCTATAAAAAAATCCCTTTCTGACGACTCCTTTACAGG
>NZ_JABSUV010000055.1:0-40333 GCF_013284275.1 Brevibacillus sp. HB2.2 | reverse complement strand
AACTTTGGACGCGGTTTCGCTTTTTGCATGGAGTCGTGCAGTCAATCCCACAGCGGGTGGACCTAGAAGCTGAGCGTTTTCTCCTGTTTCCTCCCCACCACAACAGTAACGTTTATACTTTTTATCTCTTTTAAGATTCTCCATTCATACGGTGGCTATGTGCATGAGACGAAAACTTGGCGCAGAAGTAGTGGTTGAGGTTCCCCGTCAAGAAGCGTACAATTAGTACGAATTGAAAGGCCTACAAGCAATGACGTGCTTGTTCTTCATAGGAGAGCGCACCGACAAAAGGAGTCAATCAACATGTTAAACGACTGGCGTATGTATACAGATGGAAGTGGAATCGAGCAAAAGCATGTAGCCTGGCATGAAGTGCTGAAGGAAATCGCTCAATTGGATGGAGTAACCCGAACGTTGGTTCACGCAGCGTACGGAGACCATGTGGATTTGGTCGTAGCAGGCGGGAACAACGGTAAAGTATTGGTGCAATGGAAAGAACACGAGCCGGCTGAGCAGCACTTTGTCCTTGCAGCAGACAAGCAATCGGCGGTGATGTCCACACTCGTCATTGAGGGTAGTGAGGTTGCCTTTCCCCTTTCCTGGTGTGTTCCGCTTGAGCAGGTTGTTCCCTTGTGCGGGGATTTGCTCCGAACATGTGAAAAAGGGGAGCCGGTAAAACTCGAATGGCTCCCGGTAGAAATGTAGGCAGGAGGGCAGCATGGAACTACAAACGTTGCAGCAGTCCATCCTCATCATGGCCGTCATCATTGGGATCGGTAGCGTAATCGGCTACCGACAACCCTTGACTGCGGACTCCCGCCAACTCGTCATCACGATTATTATTAACGTAGCCATGCCGTGTATTATTTTAGACGGGATCTTTCAGACAACGATTGATCAACAAATTTTATACCAAATTTTTGCAATATTCTTCATTTCGATTATCCTAAACTGCCTGGGCATTTTTATCGGCTGGTTAGGTGCGCGTGCTCTTCCGCTTCCTGTGAAAAAACGCCGGGAGATCGCGCTCTTGTCTGGTTTGGGGAATACAGGCTTCATCGGTTTGCCGCTTTGTGCAGCATTGTTCGGGCCAAAAGGGGCACTCTTGGCAGCGATTTTCGACGCAGGTGTGGATGTTGTGCTATGGACAGTAGGGGTGATGATGCTCCAGGAAAAAGGAAGCTTTTCCTTGAAAGGGCTCAAGACACTCATCAATATCCCGATGATCGCGATTGTATTTGGACTCGGTTCTGCCATCATCGGTTTTGTGCCGCCTGAGCCTGTGAAGCAGCTGTTTGGAACGCTGTCCAAGCTCGCCTCTCCGTTAGCCATGATGTATATTGGTATGCTTTTGCCTATGTTTTTGCGCAACAAACCACAAGTATCCTTGAAGCTTTTGAGCATGCCACTCACGTTTAAACTTGTTGTTTTTCCGCTGATGACGGCGTTTCTTTTGTCCGTTTTTTCAATCGACAGCGATATCGTCAGCGTTTCCCTTGTGCAAGTAGCAATGCCCACCCTGACATTGGCCTCGATTTTGTTCGGGCGTTATGCGGCGGATGAGGAGATGGGGGCCATGACGACGGTTTGTTCCACCTTGCTGGCGCTCTTGTCCATCCCGGTTGTTCTGGTCATGGGAAATTGGCTTTTGCACTAATCTCTCGCCAATCTCAGTCATAGTGAAACGAAACAGAGGTAACCTATGTCTAACAAGTAAAGAATGACGAAAATGATGATGAGGGATGGAGGAACAACAATGAAAGGCAAATCGATTTTGGCTGTTGCCCTGACACTGCAAGTGTTGGCGGCTTATCCTGTGCAGGCGGCTGTGACTAGCACACCACAAACAACGACAAATGCGATACTGGTAAACGGAGAGCAATCTTCCTTGGTAAAAGCACCGATTCTCGTCCAGCAGCGTACCTATGTAACTGCTGAGGATGCGAGCCGGATTTTAGGAGGCACTTGGAAACAGGATGCAACGAATGGAGAAATGAAGCTGGCAAAAGGGACGCTGACGTTCCAACTCGTTACAGGAAAAGTAGCGTTGAATGGCAAGTGGCTGTTAGATGGGCAGGGCGCAATCGTGCGTGACAAGCAAGTGTATGTGCCGTTGAGATGGATGGCAGAGCAGGCCGGACATCAGATCACGTGGAATGCCGAGAAAAAGGCGGTGGAAATTGTGATGGCTGGGGAAGAGAGTGCCTTTACGCTTGTCGATGCCGATAAGCTGACAGAACAGGAACGTACGTTTATTGAATCGGTAAAAGAACAGCAAGGCATTCACAAGCAGGGAGATCTTTATGTCATCGCACGCGGATCCTCACCGAATCCTGGCTACGGACTGCAGGTAACCAAAGTCGAGCAGAGCTTGGAGCAGCTTTTTGTGTATGTCAAACAAACGCAGCCTGATCCGGGCAAAATGTATCCGCAAGTGATTTCCTATCCGTATTTGGCGGCAAAAGTGAAGCTGCCACCTTACACAACGATTACCTTTCTAGATGCAGAGACGAAGAAGCCGCTGTTCCCCACAGAGGGCAACGGAAGCCGATAAAAAAATCGAACAAACGACGCAGAGGGCCTGCTAACGAGGAGCACGTAGCAGGCCCTCTTGTTTTTGTGTAACTCCTGATGTAAGATATGGTTGTGATTTCCTATCCCTTGAGAAATGGAGGTGTGTGTACGTGTCCGGAACTCTTCAAGCATGGTTTGTGGTAGAAACTTCCAGTATGACGCATGATTTTACATTCAACGGGACCAGTCTGTCCTTTTTTGCGCATACAACTGAACGGAGTTTCCATAGGCGTACCATGCATCGATCAGGGGCGGTTTGTTCTTGTCTATAATGGGTAACTGACGTAAGGTCGGTCCCTTTCACGATGCCGCAGGTAATGGCCTGCGGCTTTTTTGCGTCCACTCGTACGTGCGGTGTGGTCTCAAAATTGTGCCGGGGCCACCAGGAAATCCATTGTTTTGAACCGTTACCAACATTTCTAGGAGGAAACTATCATGATTATTGTCGCGACACAGCAATTGCAGAAATCGTACGGAGCCGATCCGGTTTTACAAGATATCACATTGGAAATAAAGGCAGGAGAACGCGTCGGGATCGTCGGACCGAATGGAGCAGGCAAAACCACGTTGTTCAAGCTGTTGGCAGGTATCGAACGCCCTGATTCTGGTGAGCTTTTTCGGGCAAAAGGAACGATATGGGCGTACCTGCCGCAAACGCCGAAGTATCCGGCCGAGTGGACGGGGGCGGATGTTGTAGCCAGTGCTTTTGCGGATGTCATCAAGCTGCAGGAGCAGATGCGCGAGCTCGAGCAACAGATGGGTTTGCTTTACGAAAATGAACAAGAGCTAAACCGCCTCATGCTGCGCTATCAAAAGCTGCAAGATGAATTTGAACAACGGGATGGCTATCAGTGGGAGACAAAAATGGCCCAGGTGACACAGGGCTTGGGAGTTAGTTCGGAGCTGTTAGCGACACCTTTTGCCCAGCTCAGTGGTGGAGAAAAGACGAAGGCTGGCCTTGCAAAGCTACTCTGCCAACAAAGCGATGTTCTGCTCTTGGATGAGCCGACCAACCACTTGGATGTGGAGTCGATGGAGTGGCTAGAGGAGTTTTTAAAAAATTATCAAGGCACGATCCTGATCATCTCCCATGACCGTTATTTTTTGGATGCGGTCGTCACGTCTGTCTATCATGTGGACGGAGGGGAAGCTGAATTTTATATCGGCAATTACAGTGCGTTCGCCACGGAGCGTGAGGAGCGCTTGTTGCGCCAGTTTGCCGCTTATCAGGAACAGCAGAAACAAATCAAGAAAATGAAAGAGACAATCAAACGGCTCAAGGAGTGGGGCAATCGCTCCAATCCGCCGAACGAAGCCTTTCACCGAAGGGCAAAAAGCATGGAGAAAGCGCTGGCGCGGATTGAACGTATCGAGCGACCGAAATTGGAAGCAGATCGCATGGGCTTGCAGTTTATGAAAACCGACCGAAGCGGGCAGGATGTGCTAAAAGCGACGGGGGTACAGAAAGCATTTGGTGGAAAACAGTTGTTTGCGGATGCTAGCTTTTTATTGCGCTACGGAGAGCGAAAAGCGCTGCTTGGACCAAATGGCTGCGGTAAATCCACGTTGATTCGCTTGCTGCTGGGAGAGATTGAGCCAGACGCAGGTACGCTCAAAATTGGCAGCAGCGTAAAGGTGGGCTACTTGTCACAGCAAGCTTTGGAAGGGGACCAAAACCAACGTCTGATTGATGTTTTCCGCGAGGTAGCCAGCGTGACGGAGCCGGAAGCACGACATTTGCTGGCGCGGTTTATGTTTTACGGCGAACAAGTATTCAAGCGGATTGGGCAGTTGAGCGGCGGAGAGCGGATGCGACTGCGCTTGGCCCAAATGATGCATCAGGAAATCAACCTGCTCATTCTGGACGAACCGACCAACCATCTGGATATTGAAGCGCGAGAAACATTGGAGGAAGCCTTGGCAGATTTCCGAGGGTCGTTGTTTATCATCTCGCATGATCGCTATTTCCTGCAGAAGATGGTAGATGGTGTGTTTTGGGTAGAAAATAAGCGGCTGGTTCACGATGTGGGTTCCTATGAGGAAGCAAGGGAGAAGCAAAAACAAAGGATTGCTGCTCGTGCGGGTAAGCCAGAAGAAATAGAGCGAAAGCAGTCAGCAGTCAAACAAGTCCAAGAGACGGCCGTGACGAATGCGACAGCTAAACGTCCAAATCCTTACAAACTAGCAGAGCTTGAACAAAAAATAGCCTCGTTAGAAGGAAGAAAAGGCGAACTGACGGCCTTGCTCCAAAGTGAAGGGGCCGATTACGAGCAGTTAGTGGCTTGGCAACAGTCGATTGATCAGGTACAGCAGGAGATAGAGGTAACCTTTTCAGTTTGGATGGAGCTACAGGAACAGTAGGCTGCCATAAAAATAGCACCGCCAGCAACTTGTTGAATGCTGGCGGTGCTTCTTTTTGTATGACTTACGATTGCGCATGTGTGCTTGGTTCTGGAAGGCGGCGATAGCTGCTTACGAACCACAGGAGGAGCAACACCATCAAGACCCCTCCGAGGAAGAACGGACCGCCGTGGGAGACTTGGTAAACCGCTCCACCAGCTAATGGACCCAAGATCCGTCCTAGGCTATCCATCGAGCTGATTGCTCCACTTGTCACGCCTTGGCCTTGCGTGGTTCGCTGGGTGATCATTGCGGTGGCTGTCGCTCTGATCATGCCTTGTCCCGCCCCGAATAAGGAGAGGATCAGCGCTAGCACCCAAAAGTTACCTGACAACGGAATGGCGAAAAATCCAATGCCGTAAAGAATCATCCCGATGACGAGGACACTTGCTTCCCCTAGCTGCTTGACCATTCTTCCGATCAGCCCGCCCTGTACAGCGGCAGCGATCAAGCCCATGACGAGAAACATGTAGCCGAGGTCTATGGAGGTAAACCCGTACAAATCACTTATGTACAGGGCAAAAGTCGTTTCCAGTCCGGAAAAAGCAAAGGAAACAGTGAACAAAATCCCGTACAGCAAGGACATGGATCCAAACAAAGAGACAAGCGGATTTTGCCGCTGTTCTTTTTGCAGATTCGCCCGTTTTTCTTTCGGCAGGCTTTCTGGCAAGGAAAACAGGATCAGGAAAAACGTAAGCAACGCCACGATACCCGAAGCGTAGAAGGGAACGGCAAAGCCGAATTTGCTGAGCAGTCCACCAATGACCGGACCGAAGACAAAGCTAAGTCCAATCCCGGCGCCAATGACCCCCATCCCTTTGGCCCGTTCTTCTGAAGGGAAGAGATCCGCTACCATTGCGGTTACGGTTGGCAATGCGGCAGCCGAGACGATTCCACCCAAAATGCGATACAGGAGCATTTCTGTATAACTGTCAGCGAGTCCAAACAGGATAAAGGTGATAGAAAAGCCGAACAGCCCAAATGATAGGAGTGGCTTTCGCCCGATTCTATCGGAAAGTGCTCCCCAAATCGGTGCAAACACCAGCTGCATAATATTGTAGCTGGCAAAAAGTACGCCGATTTGTAACGAAGTCGCACCCAATTTTTCCGCGAAAAAGGGAAGAATGGGGATAATGATGCCAAAACCGAGCATGATGAAAAAAGCAATAAAGAACAAGAGGGCAAGGTGCTTCTTATTCACAACGTCTACCTCTTTTCGCACAAAAATCTGTTCAAGCGAATTGTTTGCTTTTTCCACCTTACGTGAAGGAAATGGCGAAGTCAAGCAAGCAGCGTGGGCAGTTATAGCGAGACGTGCTATAATAGAAAAGAAACAAGAATGGCTACCTATATTGTCAAGTATATATCCATGAGGTGTTTGTTACATGTCTACTGCGATGCTATACTACCTGGCCTGGCATGAAGATGATTGGCTGGATGAAGTGCTCGATCGTTTTCCTGAGATCAATGCCATTGTGCCTTCGGTCAAAACGTTTGAGTTGCTGGCTAAACAAAGAGAGTCCGGAGAAGTTGAGCGAGCTGTCCTCGTTCTGAATGCGGCTGTCGAACAGGAGAGATGCAAAGAGTTTTTACGCTTGTGTCAAGAACACCCGCAGCTATCCGCGGACCCTTTGTATATCGTCGGATTGAAACCGGAAGAGGAGGAGGCGTGGCAAGAAGCGTATCCACACGCGAAGATCATCGTCATTACCGGCTTTGCTGTCGAGTTTGATTACGATGCCGTCCTCGCAAGGATGGAAATCGATCTGGAGGGAGCTCATTGAAAATAAACCCGAATGAATTCGATTTGAAGGCGTTTCTGCACCGTTTCGGATTGGTTATTTATACAGGTGATCCTGAAGGGGATTTGCTGTTGATAGAAGATGAAATTCGGGAGCTATATGAGCTGAATGTCATTGACAAGGAAGAGTTCATTGAAGCCATGTCAGCGTTGCGCAGCAAGCGTAAGGCTGAGGGAAGAGAATAGATCGTAAGAACGTGTTTGCCAAGCCGTGTGTAAGCGGTAGTTGGTGAACACGTTTTTTTATTTGGGCATCTCGAATTGTATTTTGTAAGAAATTCTTCAGAAATACTTATCCTTTTCTTAAGGATTTCTGTCTTCTTTTGAAAGGTTTACCCGTTAGGATAGAGTGCAGAGAGAAAGGAGGCGGCACAGGTGGAGTTTACAGGGTATTACGAGCTATTCTGGGAGATGGTTACAGGCATGCTGGGAAAATTCATTCCTGATGAGATTACGGTCATGACCATGGGGGCACAGGTTGCCAATCCAGGAGCGGACTTTTTTACAGCATTTGCAGTCATATATCCCGTTTTTTTCATCGCTTCTTGTGTGGGATACTTGCTGGGAGCGAAGGTATTTGGCTGGATGACCCGGAGGCTGGGCTTGCGTACTGATAGACTATCGGCATTGCGCGGGTCAATGGGCTGGCTGCTTGCTTTTGGTATCTTTCTTCCGATTATTCGTCATATCGTGCCTATCCTCGCTGGTGCCAGCCGAATGTCGTTTCGGCAGTTCCTTCTATTCTTTTTGCCGAGCAGTATCGTTTGGACCTTGCATTACTTTGTGGCAGGCTACTTGTTCTATGATCAACTGGAAATAATGATTGCGGGCGTTTATCAATATAGCAAAATTACATTGACGATTGTTTGTTTTGCAGGGTTTTCGTTCCTCATGATTCGCCAGTTGCAGCGTCTTGGTGGAATGAAAGGACCTCGAACGAATAAGCAACCACCTGTTTCGTAACCGATATGAATTCTTAGTGCGGCGTCTACTATCACGAGCTTTTCGGATGGAAGGCGCCTTTTTTTATGCGGATTTATTATCGTTCTGTTCTGATACTTTTAAAAGTTTGTAAAGAAGGAGTTTACATTTGGTAGCAATGGGGTAAATTACCAAATGTCGTCGTATCATGAATTTCCATTTTTAAAAATTTGTATGATTGGAGGCTTTTGTTGCATGAGGAGCATAAAAAATGTGCTGGTAACCATTTTGGCTGCTATCACGATCGGTATTTTTATTCTTCAGCTAGTGTTTGGTTTTCTCCAGTTTGAGCAAATTATCTCGAATGAAGTAGAAGCAAAGTTACAAATGCAGGTAGCCAAAGAGGCGGCTTATCTGAATGGGATGCTGGACAAGACAGGCAAGCTCTCGGAAACACTCACTTATTCTGTCTCGCATGGCTCCAAGGAAACAATCAAGCAAATAGAAGGGACGCTGGTCGATGTCGTAGCGTCTGAGCCTTTGATTGTGGGCGGTGGATTTTGGATGGAGCCATACAGCTTCGACAGCACGCAAAAGCTGTACGGCAGGTACGCCATCCGCAATAACGACAAAGTAGAGCTCGATCCGGCTTATAGCGATGGTAGCTATGATTATCTCGCGCAGGATTGGTACAAGGCGGGGATGGTGGACAAGCCATATGTATGGACTGAGCCGTATGCCGATCCGATTTCCAAAGTTCCTATGGTGACAGCCATTGCGCCCATTAAGGCGGGAGGAAAAATCAGCGGTACGACGACATTGGATATCGGGCTTACGGAGCTTAACAAAAGCATCGAAAATCTGAAGGTTGGCGAAACAGGCTACGGTTTTATCGTTTCCAAGTCGGGCATTTACGTATCCCATCGCGATGCCCAAAAGAACTTGCAGGTGAAAATGACGGACGAATCTGAAACGGGACTGCGAGACATTGCCAATCAAATAACAGAAGCAACCGCAACGGGTATGACGCAAGCAACCATCGCTGGTCAAACGCAATTCGTCACCTTCGCTCCTATCGGGGAAACAGGCATGACACTAGCTACTGTCATGCCCGCAGCAGAGATTAACGGACCGGTTACCCAATACTTTTACATCAGCCTGATTATTTTTGGTGTCTCGATCAGCATTTTCCTTGTGCTCTTGTACTGGTTCATCAATCGACAGGTAGCACGCCCTTTGCTGCAACTGAAAGCAAGCATCGTCAACCTGGTGGAAAAAAAGGATTTAACCCAGACGATCCCAATCCGGCGCAAGGATGAGATTGGCGACGTGGCGACAGCGGTGAATGTATTCATTGCGGATCTGCACGGAATGATGAAAAATATTAGCGGCTATACCGGTCAAGTCGGAACTGTTTCGGAAACTTCCGCAAAGAAGTCTCATGAAGCACGGCTTGCCTTTGGTCAGGTGGCGTCGTCGTTCCAAGAGGTCGCAACCGGCACAGAGAATCAACAGCATAGTGCCGAAGAAAGTGCGCGTGCGATGGAAGAGATGGCCATCGGTATTCAGCGGATTGCCGAAGCCTCATCCACGATGGCCGAATCTTCGAAACATATGGCAAACGAAGCGGTGACGGGCAACCAATCCGTAGAGAAGGTGTCAGGACAAATGGACTCCATCAACCGATCCGTAAGCCATTCTGCTAATGTCGTTCGTTCGTTGGATAGCCGCTCAGCAGAAATTTCGCAGATCGTAGAAGTCATCGCAAGCATTGCATCCCAGACGAACCTGTTGGCGCTCAATGCAGCGATTGAAGCTGCGCGTGCAGGTGAACAGGGAAGAGGTTTCGCAGTGGTAGCGGATGAGGTGCGCAAGCTGGCAGAGCAGTCCAACGACTCCGCAAACCAAATTGCCAACCTGATTACCGAAATCCAACGGGAAACGACCTCGGCGGTACAAGCCATGGATGAGGGAACACGCGAGGTAGAAACCGGAATCCAGATAGCCTATGAGACAGGGGAAGCATTCCGCCGGATCATGGATTCTACCCAGGATGTTGCCGATCAGATTCAGGAGATTTCCTCCGTTGCCGAGCAAATGTCAGCGGCAACGGAACAGGTGACGGCATCTATTTTGCAGTTGTCCTTGATTGCAAAGGAATCTGCCGCAAGTGCATCGGGTGTGGCTGCTTCAACGGAAGAGCAGCGCATCTCGATGGACCAGCTCTCTACATCCGCCGAGCAGCTAAACCAGATGGCGAAGGAATTACAGCAAATGATCAACCGTTTCACACTCTAAACCCTGTTTGCAAAAAAATGCAAAATGATGAACTGCTGCTGTCATACGATGGGAGCAGTTTGTTTTATTGACAGAAAAATACAAGTCAGAATATAATGAATTTGAAATAAAGCAAACGAAAGCAATATTTTGCAAACAAAAATCCAAGGCTGGTGGAACAGAATGCAAAACCATAAGTATGACGTTGTGGTGATTGGTGGTGGAGTAGTCGGTACAGCCATATTACGCGCCCTTTCGTTTTATCAACTGAAACTGCTTTTAATCGAGAAGCAGCCTGACGTTTGTGAAGGGACAAGCAAGGCGAACAGTGGGATTGTTCATACCGGGTTTGATGCAAAGCCAGGCACGGTTGAGGCAGAGTGCCTTCGCCGCTCCCGCCGCTTATGGCCGATGTTGGTTGAGAATCTGAGAATTCCCTTCATTCCATGTGGCGCCGTAATGGTGGCGACAAATGAAGAAGAAAAGCAGATTATCGAAACCACCTATGTTCCCCAGGCAAAAGCGAATGGCGTAGATGTTCACTGGATGTCTGCTGAGGAGATTCTGGAAATGAATCCCGCCGTGACAACCAAGGTAACAGGTGGATTGGCGGTACCGGGTGAAGCTATCTGCGATCCATTCTGGGCCACCAGAGCCTTCGGAGAGATAGCCGTGTTAAACGGTGCGGAGGTTGTGCTTGGGCATGGCGTCTCCCACATCGAGACTGTACCGGATGGAGAGGACTTGCGCCTTACGCTAGAAAATGGGGAAACGGTCACGACCCGTTATGCGGTGAATGCTGCCGGATTATGGTCTGATGAAATTGCCCGGATGGTGGGAGAGGGGAGCTTCTCGATTTCACCGCGCAAAGGCCAGTTTATCCTGACCGAAGAGGCGATATCCATTTCCTCGATCATCTTGCCGGTTCCTACGAAAACCTCCAAGGGCGTGTTGGTTTCGCCAGTCGTGTTCGGCGGTTTTCTGCTTGGGCCAACGGCGGAGGATCAAGAGGACAAATGGGATCGTTCCACCTCGGAGGCCGGGATGGAATCGGTGCTGGCAGGCTGTGAGAAACTCGTTCCAGACACGCGGCAGTTTTCCACGATTCGTCAGTTTGCCGGGGTCAGGGCAGTTTGCAGCGAAGGAGATTTTGTCATCCGTCCATCCGTTGTACAGCCACGTATGATTCATGCTGCCGGGATTCGTTCCACCGGACTCTCTGCTTCCCCTGGCATAGCAGAGCTGGTAGCGGAAACACTTCAGAAAGCTGGACTTGAGCTGCAAGCAAACGAACAGGCACAGCACACCCTTCCCGATCTCTTTTCAGAGGAGCAGGATACAGGAGAAATCATTTGTCTGTGCCGCTCGATTACCCGGAGTGAGATCGTCCATTCCTTGAAGCGTCCACTCACCCCGCAGACTATTGATGGCGTGAAGCGGCGGACGGGCGCCACCTTAGGAGAGTGCCAAGGAAACTGCTGTATTCCCAAAATCATCGATGTTATGGCCGAGACCTATCCTGATCAGACCGGGAAGCAGCCTTTAAAAGGAGTAAAAAACTCTTATCTAGCTGTAGTACAAGGAGAGAAGCAGGCATGATATATGAATTGGTGATCATTGGAGCAGGAATCTCGGGATTAACGGCAGCCGTTTCAGCGTGGGAAGGAGGAATCAGCTCTGTTCTGATGATTGATTACCAGAAGAGAAAAGGTGGCTTCACCTTACCGTATTGGAGCTCCGAGGAGTTTGCACCAGAACGGGAGCTGCTGGAAAAAATCGCGTCGCTTCCCTACGAGATTCACGAACAATCAACGGTCGTCGGTTTTTTCCCAGGGGCAAACGGTCAACTGCATCAGTTGTACGTCCAGTCACCGATGGGCACCTATTCTATTGAAGCAAAAAAGGTATTGATCGCCTCAGGCTCACTGGAAAAACCGCGTGAGGCGCATAAAATCCCGGGGACACGTCCAGCAGGAATCATGACGCCGATGATGGCGATGCAGCTGGTAGAGCGAGGATATCAGCCAGGCCACAGGATTGTGTTGATCGAGAATGGTAGAATCTCACGCAGTACAGCGACCCTTCTAGAAAAAGAGACGAGCAATCTGGTCAAATATGCAGAGTCCGATTGGGAGCTTACCTCTATCAAGGGATTGTCCCGAGTAGAAGGAGTGCAGCTGCGGAATCGGATGACGGATGAGAGAAACGAAGTGGCGTGCGATACACTCATTTTTGCAAAAGGTCGGGTGCCTTGCACGTTTTTCTTGAAAGGAACGCCAATCGAGCGAGATCATCACGATGCGATCATCGTAGATGCCACGGGGAAAACGAATCTGCCAGATATTTATGCAGTGGGGAGCTGTACTTGCCTTGGCGACGATGATCACACCAATTCAATGGAATTGGCAAAAGAAACAGCCAAGCACCTCTTTTAAAGCGATCATCAGAAGGGAGAGTTTACGATGAAGCTATCCGACTCGTTTACGATTCAGGCAAGCAAAGCGGATGTATGGTCGGTCTTTATGGATGTAGAAAAGCTGTCAGGATGCGTACCGGGCTGCAAAGAAGTAAAAATGAGCAGCCCAACTCATTATGAAGCGAACATGGAAGTGAAAATACAGTTTATGACGATCCCATTCCGTGTCACCGGAGAATTAAGAGAAGCAGTAGAAGGAGAAGCGCTACAAGTAGAGATGACCGGACAACCAGTAGCGTTGGCGGGATTGTTCCGCAATCAATTGCACCTTCAATTAAAAGAGGAACAGCCGGGAACCACACGAGTTCAATACGAGATGGATTTGCAAATGACAGGACGATTGGCATCATTAGGAGATATACTAATGAAGGGGACTGTGAAGAAAAAGGCAGAAGAATTTGCGGCGAACGTCCAAACCTTGTTTCAGTCTAGTCAGGAGATTTACAATTAAGAGAAGATGGTGATCATCCATGCTACAAGAAGAAAGGCAGCAGCTGATCCTGCAAATGCTACAAGAAAATCAATCCGTTCGTATTGCAGAGCTATGCAGCCGACTAATGGTGACCCGCGAAACAATCAGGCGTGATTTGTATGAAATGGAGCAGCAGGGACTACTCAAAAAGGTGCATGGTGGCGCTATTCAGAATAAAACCAACGTGGAGCCTCCTTATGCCAAGCGGAGTGGATTAAACCTGGCGGAGAAAGAGGCGATTGCAGTGGCCGCCGCCTCTTTGGTGGAGGACGGCGACGCGATTTATATTGATTTAGGCACGACGACACAATTGTTCGCCAAACACCTTTACCATAAAAAAGGAATTACGGTGATAACCAATGCGCTACTAGTGGCATTGGAACTATCTCATCACCCGGATGCAAAGGTGATCATGAGTGGAGGTGAATTGCGGGCAGGGGATCTGGCCATGTCCGGTCCGATTGCCAGGAAAAGCCTCGAGGGGTTGTTTGTGGACAAAGCTTTTATTGGTGTGGGGGGATTGGCAGCCGAAACTGGTTTTACGGATTACCATGTAGGCGAGTCAGACATCAGGCAGCTGATGCTTACAAACGCCAAAGAAACATATGCCCTGATTGATCATTCCAAAATAAATGTAACCGCTTTTATGAGAGTGGCAGAGCTATCCGATATCGACGTAGTCATTACAGATGAGGAACTACCCCAATCTCTTGCTGGGCGGCTTGCTCAGGAAGGATTGCAAGTCATCGTTGCTAAGACATCCGTGTAAAGCAAATGGTGAGGGAGGCAGTCCATGGTGAAGCAATCGGTACAAGCAAATGATTCGCAAGATATGCAAACGTATCATTATAAGCAAGAATTGAGACGGACATTAAAACTGTTCAGTTCGTTTGCCGTCGCGTTTTCTTTCATTTCCATTACAACAGGTATTTTTAGCAATTATGGATTTGTGCTGAGTACAGCTGGGCCGGCTGGTATTTGGACCTGGCCGATTGTAACCATAGGGCATTTGTTAGTGGCGATTATTTTTGCAGAGCTGGCTGGAAGAATTCCATTGAGCGGTTATTCCTATCAATGGGTGACACGTCTTGCCAACCCGGGGCTGGGTTGGTTTGCTGGCTGGATTGCCTTTTGCTTTCTCGTTATCGTCGTTCCAACCGTCGACTATGCGCTGGCGCCCATCATTGCCGAGATGTTTGGTTGGGATACAGGCGCAAAGACGCTAGTCTGGATCGTGATTGGTACCCTGGTCGTGCAAGCTTTATTAAACATTTATGGAGTGAAGCTGGCAACTCGCATTAACGATATCGCCGTGTACACAGAAGTGATCGGTATGGTTGGGATCGTTGTGGTGCTGGGGGCAGTTGTGATGTACAACGGGGCAAATTGGAGCATGCTGACCGATATCGGTACCACTGCCACTCAATCAGATGGTTCGTACCTAGGCGCTTTTATCATGGCTGCCCTGATGGGTTCCTTTACATTAGTAGGTTTCGAGGCTGCTGCGAATCTCTCCGAGGAGACGATCAATGCGAAGAAAACGGTTCCTCGTGCGATGATTTTATCCGTATTACTAAGTGGTGTGATCGGTTTCTTACTGTTGATCGTCATTTCTGTTGCCATTACGGATTTGCCGACTGTGCTTGGTGTAGCGAATCCGATTCCGTACATATTGCAAGCAAGTCTTGGCTCTGCTGTATCCAGCTTTTTTCTGGTGCTTTGCCTCATTTCCATCTTCGCGTGCGGCTTGATCATCATGGCTTCCGCTTCCCGCCTCATCTATGCGTTGTCACGCGACAATGTATTCTTCGCTTCCTCCATCTTCAAGAAGGTATCACCTCAGACTTCCGTACCAACAAACGCAGTTTTACTCGTTTTCGTGCTAGGCATTCTCGCGGTGATATTCGCAGATTCCTTGACCCTTCTGGTAGGGGCCACCTCAGTTCTGCCTGCCCTTCTCTATCTGACAACGATTGCGGCTTATGCATGGAAACGCAAGGAACTGCCCAAATCGAAGTACTTTGACTTGGGAAAATGGCGCACACCGCTCACTTTCCTAGCGATTGCATGGCTGATCTTTGAAATTGGCATTTTGACTATTCCGGAAAACTTCCATAGCGTAGCGATCGTAGCAGCTACCTTGCTGGCAGTTGGTGTGATTTTGTATCATCTGCTGTTCCGCAAAGGGATTAGGGAGGGCCGTATCGGTATAAGAGACAGAACATTCGGTTTTGGTGAAGAGAAAGAAGATCATTCCGCCTAGAATAAGAAAAAAGGAGTCTGCTGTATGGAGAAGTATTTGCTGTCGATCGACCAGGGAACAACTGGGACCAAGGTGCTGTTGGTCAACCGCCATGGACGAGTTGTTGCTGAAAGCTATCAGAAGCATACGCAATCTTATCCACAGTCCGGATGGGTGGAGCATAATCCGGAGGAGATCTGGGAAAAGGTCTTGATGGGAGTGGCCGACGTAATGCTCAAGGGACGTATCGAACCTGAGCAGGTGGAAGCGGTAGGTCTGGCTAATCAGGGGGAAACGGTCCTCTTTTGGGATTCGGTCAGTGGGGAGCCGCTTTATCCGGCAGTCGTCTGGTCTTGCCGCCGCTCCGATCAAATCGCCGAGCGTTGGAAGGCGGATGGTGAGTGGGCAAAGAAGGTAGCCGAGAAAACCGGACATTTGATTGACCCGTATTTTTCTGCGACCAAAATCAGATGGATGATGGAGGAAGTGCCTCTGGTGCGAGAAAAGATTCGACAGCGGCAGGCCTTTTGCAGCACGCTTGATTCTTGGCTGATCTGGCAGATGACAGGAGGCGCCTCGTATGTAACCGATGCTTCGACTGCTGCCCGAACGCTGTTATTTGCCCATAGGCAGGGGAATTGGGATGAGGATATATTGCGGTATTTGGAAATAGAGGAGGACTGGCTGCCGCAGATTCGTTCAACCGTTGGCTCTTTTGGTCGCACGAATCCGGATCAATTTTGCGGCATTCAAGCACCGATTCTCGTCAGCCAGGTGGATCAACCAGCCGCCCTTTACGGTCATCTCTGCATAGAGCCGGGGATGTCCAAATGCACGTATGGCACGGGGTGCTTCGCTTACATGAACGTCGGAAACGAGCCGCCTGCTACGAAAGAGAGCGGACTCTTGACGACACTTGTCTGGAAACGCGGGGCAAAACAGACTTATGCGCTTGATGGCGCGATTTATGCGGCGGGGTCTGCTGTTGAATGGGGAAAGGAGCAGCTTGGACTGTATCAGGATATAGAAGAGCTGCAACGGTGGTCGGAGCAGTGGTATGAACAACTACACAAGGGGGAAGTCCCAACCAATCTTTTATTTATCCCGGCATTGAATGGGATCGGCACGCCGTACTGGAACTCGGAGGCCAGAGGGGTGTTTCTCGGACTCTCTCAGCATACGGACCGAGCGTTAATGGCAAAAGCGATTCTGGAAGGGATCGCTCACCGGGTAGCGGATGTGTTTGTCACAATGGAACAGGAGGTCGGACAAAAGATTTCGGTCTTGCGTGTAGATGGCGGCTTGACGCAAAATCCGTATTTGATGCAGTTTCAGGCAGATCTGCTAGGTGTTCCGGTTGAGGTGCCCGAGATCCATGAAACAACAGCGATGGGCATTGCGTTTCTGCTTGGGGAAGAGTGCGGCTGGTGGTCGGTGAAAGACTTGGAAGCGCGAATGAAGGTAGGGTGTCGCTTTGAGCCGTCACTTGATGAATCGGTGAGGAAAAGACTGCGTGCTCGCTGGAACAAGGCGGTTCACCTTCTGTTACAAGTAAGCGAAGGGTAACGTAAAAAAAGCAACCAACTGCCAACGCGGGCACAAGGCGTCTGGCGGATGGGTTGCTTTTTATGATTTATTCCACTCGAATGGGACGCTCCCAGCCAAAGCTGTCAAACCACTCTTTACGTCTAAAGTTCAAGAGAGCTTGTCTCACATAAGGAATGACGTTCGTGGGTAATTTATCCATGTCCACCCATACGAGCTCATCGCATTTATTCGGCTCGGCATTGATAATTTCTCCGCGCCATTCGGTGGTCGCAACAAAAAAGTCAATGCGTTCATCTGTAGAGCGACGATGCATGACGCCTACCATCTCCAGGCTTGCTGGATCGATGTCAATTCTGCATTCTTCTTTGGCCTCGCGGACCGCGGCTGTCTTCACTTCTTCATTCCCATCGAGATGTCCGGCGGGAACACTGTAATTGCCGTCTTCGTAGCCGGTATTGTAGCGGCGTAATAACAAGACTTGCGAATCTTTTACCAGGAAAAGGTGAACGGCTACCCGCATCGCGAAGCGCTCTTTCAGCATGGGAATTCTCCTCTGTTTAATGATACTCTTCCGGACGATGATTCTCGGCAGCCTGTTTCCGGCGCTCCAGTCTGTTTTTTTTCAAAATAGGCGAGCTGGTCATCGCGAAGAGCAGCATGCCAATTCCAGCAACCCCTAAAACGATCCCGATAGTAAGATACAGCGAATTCATTGAAAAAGACCTCCTTAATTCATGCAAAGCGAACATGATTATGAATGGGAACTATGCTATAATGGCACAGTGTGTTTTTACTTGATTCTCGGTAGTAATTTCTAGAAAACGCAGGGAGGATTTTGCGAGATGACTCAGCATACGTCTGTTGATCAGCTATCCATTAATACCATCCGCACGCTGGCGATTGATGCCATCGAGAAGGCGAATTCCGGTCACCCGGGAATGCCGATGGGTGCAGCCCCTATGGCACATGTACTGTGGAGCCGCTTTATGAAAGTAAATCCGAGCAATCCAAAATGGATTGACCGCGACCGTTTTGTCCTCTCAGCAGGACATGGCTCTATGCTATTATACTCGATGTTGCATCTGATGAAATACGATGTTTCACTGGAAGACCTACATAATTTCCGTCAATGGGGCAGCAAAACGCCTGGTCACCCTGAGTTTGGACATACGGCGGGTGTTGACGCGACAACGGGTCCTTTGGGACAAGGGATCGCGATGGCTGTCGGTATGGCGATGGCTGAAAAGCACATGGCAGCTGTTTACAACCGCGACAATTTTGACATCGTTGACCATTACACATACGTAATTTGCGGCGACGGTGACCTGATGGAGGGTGTATCCAGCGAGGCTTCTTCCCTGGCTGCTCACCTGAAACTGGGCAAAATGATCGTGCTCTACGATTCGAACGATATCTCTCTGGATGGCGAGCTTTCCCGTTCCTTCTCTGAAAACGTTGCGGGTCGCTACCAAGCGTATGGTTGGCAATACATTCGCGTAGAAGACGGCAATGATCTGGCTGCTATTGACGCGGCTATCGCAGAAGCGAAAAAAGATTTGGACCGTCCTACCTTGATCGAAGTGAAAACTGTCATTGGATACGGTAGCCCGAACAAAGGCGGCTCCAGCTCTTCTCATGGCGCTCCTCTTGGAAAAGACGAAGTGAAGCTGACAAAAGCAAACTACGAGTGGCATCATGAAAGTGAGTTCCACGTACCACAAGAAGTGACGGATTTCTTTGCAGGCTTGGCTGACGCTGGCGAAAAAGCAGAAGCTGCTTGGCGCGACCTGTTTGCTGCTTACGCAAAAGCGTATCCGGAACTGGCGCTGCAATTTACGACTGCAGAAGAAGGTCATCTGCCTGCTGGTTGGGACAACCATATGCCGACGTATGAAGCTGGCGCAAAGCTGGCGACACGCGTTGCTTCTGGTAATGCGATCAATGCATTGGCAAACAGCGTTCCGTTCTTCCTGGGCGGCTCTGCTGACTTGGCACATTCCAACAATACGGTGATTAAAGAAGCGGGCAACTTCCTGCCAGGTTCTTACGATGGCCGGAACATTTGGTTTGGTGTTCGCGAATTCGCGATGGGTGCAGCCCTCAACGGTATGGCTCTTCACGGTGGCGTTAAAGTATACGGGGGTACATTCTTCGTGTTCTCCGACTACGTTCGTCCGGCAATTCGCCTCTCTGCACTGATGAAGCAGCCAGTTGTCTACGTATTTACACATGACTCGATCGCGGTTGGTGAAGACGGACCGACGCATGAGCCGATTGAACAGCTCGCTTCCTTGCGTGCAATGCCAGGCTTGACCATTCTTCGTCCGTCTGATGCAGTGGAGACGAACGAGGCTTGGAAATATGCTGTATCCCGTACAGATGAGCCAGTCGTTCTGGTACTGACTCGTCAAAACCTGCCAGTTCTGCCTGAAACCATTGAGAAAGCGGCAGAAGGCGTGAGCAAAGGTGCGTATGTTCTCGCAGACGCTCCAAGCGGCAATCCGCAGCTCATCCTGCTCGCAACAGGATCTGAAGTATCCCTCGTGATGCAGGCGCGTGAGCAATTGCTTGCGAAAGGTATTGAAACACGCGTTGTTTCCATGCCGAGCTGGAACCTGTTCGAGCGTCAGCCAAAAGAGTATCGCGACGCTGTGATTCCACCGTCTGTCAAAGCGCGTGTGGCGGTAGAAATGGGCTCTCCAATGGGCTGGGAGCGTTATGCTGGTGATAACGGTACGGTCATCGCAATCGATCAGTTTGGCGCATCTGCACCAGGTGAGCGTATCATGAAGGAATACGGCTTCACGGTAGAAAATGTTGTAGCTGAAGCAGAAAAACTGCTGAAATAGTAAACCTTTAGGAAAAAGCCTATCTTCTGTTTCAGGAGATAGGCTTTTCCAGTGACAAACGGAATTTTGTATGGAATGATAGACTACAACCCAAAACAGAAACTTTTTTGAAATGGGACCGTCTATATAAGATGTGGGGGAGAGAGAATACCAGGAGGTAAATAATGGCAGCAAAGGCCAAGAAGAAAGTCAAGAAGAAAAAGAACAACTTGCTGATGATTGCCGTATCGTTTGCAATTTTCCTTGTCCTTAGTGTGATTGGGGGCTACTTCGCCCTGTTGTATGCGGGAGACCGGATGATTGAGCAAAACGTACAAAAGCTACAGGACTTAAAAGCCGAACCAACTGTCATTTACGACAAAAACGGGAATGAGATAATTAGTCTGATTCGTCAGAAGAACCGTGAATACAAACCGATTAACGAAATGCCAAAGACCCTCATCGATGCGTTCCTCGCTGTAGAGGATAAGCGCTTTTATGAACATAAGGGCGTGGATATGGTTCGGATCGGTGGCGCCATAGTCAATGACATCAAAAAAGGATCGCTGGCTGAAGGGGGAAGTACGATTACCCAACAGTTGGCAAGAAACGTCTTTCTCACCCTAGATCAAACATTCTGGCGCAAAACAAAAGAAATGAGTATTGCGATTGGCTTGGAGCGTAAGTACTCCAAGGATCAAATTTTAGAGATGTACTTGAACCGCGTTTATTTGGGCGAAGGGGAATTTGGGGTAGAGGATGCTGCCCAGTATTACTTTGGCAAGTCGGTAAGTAGCGATAAATTTTCCGTTGCAGAAGCAGCGATGCTGGCAGCAATTCCAAAAGCACCGAGCACCTATTCACCATTTAACAATCCGGAAAAAGCGAAGCTACGTCGAGACACCGTTATACGTCTGATGTATGAGCAAGGCATTATTTCTAATGAACAAAAGGATGCAGCTCAAGCAGAGGCGTTGCCGACCAAACCGCATGAAGTGGCCGGTGGAAGCTTGAAAAAAGGCTATCGCGCGTTTTTTGATACGATGTTAAAAGAGTCCGAAGCAGAGTTCGGAGTAACGGAAGAAGAACTGTACCGCGGAGGCTGGGACATTTACACGACCTTTGATCCGAAAGTGCAGGATGCCATGGTAGAGGAATATGCCAATGCCAAAAACTTCCCGAAAGACGGCGCCAAGCGCGGTGTAGAATCATCGATGATTGTCATCGACGCGAAAACGGGCGGAATTGCCGGGATGATGGGCGGACGCAACTATGCGCCAAAAGGCTTCAACTATGCGACAGACATGAAGCGTCAGCCGGGCTCCAGCTTTAAACCGATTGCCGTATTCGCTCCAGCAGTCAATAAAGATATCAACAGATGGAACGCGAATTCGCAACTGAGCAACAAAAGGCAGAGCTTTAATGGCTATGAGCCGCGCAACTACAATAATCGCTACACGGAAACAGTAAGTATGAGCCGGGCGATGATCGACTCTGCAAATATCCCGCCGGTTTGGCTGTTAAATGAAATTGGGGTATCAGAAAGCTTGGCATACCTCAAGAAAGTCGGCATAGAGCTGACGCCGAATGACCGAAACCTGGCGATTGCTCTCGGGGGATTGAATCAAGGTATATCCCCGAAGCAAATGGCTCAGGCCTATACACCTTTTGCGAATGCAGGGGTAGTGTCCGAGGCGCACTCGATCAGCAAGGTCGAGAATAAGGATGAGGGTGTCGTCCGTGAATACCAGCCAAAACAATCTGAGGCACTGAAGCCGGAAGCAGCTTGGGAGATTCACACCATGCTGGAGAAAGCGGTTCAGGAAGGGACAGGGAAGGCAGCGCGTATCTCTGGCCGCCATGTTGCGGGTAAAACCGGTACGACTCAATCGATAGCAGGCGACAGCAAAGCAAACAAGGATGCTTGGTTTGTGGGCTATACTCCGGAATATGTTGGTGCCGTTTGGATGGGCTTCGATCCGGAGGACAAACAGCATTTGATGCACCAAGGAAGTAGCATGACGGCGCAAATGTTCTCCAAAGTGATGGGAACCGCCTTAAAAGGTGTACCGTCATCGGACTTCGTTCGACCAGAAGGCGCCGTACAGCATAAACAAGAAGAAGTTGAACCAGAAATCCAATTGGCTGCAGATATGACATTGGACACAAGTACGAATAAATTGATGGTCGTGCTTAGCTGGATTGGTGGGCCTGACGGCGATACGTACGATCTTTACCGCATTAGTGAAAGCGGCGAAAGGAAACTCATCTCTGCGGGTATGAAGGAAACCTCTTATGTAGATGTGTTGGATAGTCCGAAACAGTATCAGTATCAAGTCGTTCCACGAAATGCACAAGGCGAGGAAGGCACACCTTCAAAAACAGTCCCAATCGATTCCAAGAAGCTGGAGAATATGATCAATCAAGATCCAGGTCATAACGAGGAAGGCAACAATCAGGGACAAAATCCGGATGGTACGGGAAATGGCAACGGGGAAATTCCACCTGACCAAGGTACCGGAGAAACTGGTGAGCATACTAATAATGGAGGCAGTAGCCAACCGCCAAATCCGGGAACAGGTGAGGTTCCACCGGACATCATGAATCCAGTGCCTGGTCAGACAAATGGTTCTTCCAATGAAATTCAATTACCACCACCTCCACAAGAGGATGGGCAGAACCAGTCCCAAGATGCTTCAAACGGCTAAAGATTAGCCCAGCAAGAACGATTCAAAACCGATTCGACTATTTGCACAGCTTCTTTCGCGTGGTACAATACCATTAAATCGGGAGACAGGGGGGACAGTCCATGTCTAGCTACGCACAAAGGGATCTACCCACATTTTTCAAAGAACAGTTACGCCAAACCAAGGTGAATTTTGAGCGAGCACTTGACTGTAAACACACCGATTTCGATGATCTTTACCCATACATGAACGAACAGCCACAGTTCTTCTGGTACAAACGTTACGTGGCTTGGTCAGAACTGTTGACCGTCGTACGTCTAGCTGAACAATTGGGTATTGAGTGGACAGAGGATTTCAGTGAGCAGCAGGTAGAATTCATTCAAGGCAAGGTTCTGCAAGGAAAAGTGCTCGATTATTGGAACCCAGAAGAAGAACAAGAAGAATCGATGAGGGAATTGGAAGAAGAAAAATAAATGTGATCGTAAAAAGATGACGCGTTCCCATTGCGGGAACGCGCTTTTTTGCGTGCGCGAAGCTAGGCTCACTTTTGAAAGGAATAGTGTCTAATATTACATACATGTTTATGTACTTTTGTAAAAAAATGTATACATCTTTGCTCTTCTTTTCTGTTATATGCATTGGCACCATACTTGCAATTTCTAACAGCGTGTCATTTATCTCATTCCGTTACCATTCAAAGGAGGTTTGCTCATTCATGAAGAAAAAGCGCCACACGGTACACACAAGCCGCATGATGGCTGGTGTTCTTCTCTCAACATCCTTTCTATTGGGGACAGTTGGTACTCCTGCCCAAGCCTTGGCAGTCAAGGATTACTCGAGTGCGATCGGAAGGGATGCACATCAAAACGTTCCGCCTTCTGGGAAATATGTAGAGGGAAGGCTGGACCCAGTCACCTCGTTTCAGCATCAATCCAGTGACAAAGCAGGGGAATATCCCCATCCAGTGGAGCCGACCTGGCGTGTAGAGGAGCAAGAGTCTTCGAACGAACAGCAGCGGAGCATAAAGGCAAATGCCGAAAAGTACGCGATGTCCGATTTGAACAAGCTCAGTTATGACGAATTAGTTAATGTACTGGTGACGGTCAGCTGGGAGCAGATTCCTGAATTATTCGATTTTACCCCCGATTCGTATGCCTTTTACAATGATCGGCAGCGCGTTCAGGCCATCATTGACGCATTGCAAGTCAGAGGCACACAATACTCCAGCAGCGATTCCAAAGGAATAGACACCTTGGTAGAGGTTCTTCGCTCTGGATATTATCTCGGCTACTACCATCAGGAATTATCCTATCTCAATCAGAGAAGCGAGCATGAAAAAGTGTTCCCTGCTCTACAAGCCATTGCCGACAATCCGAATTTTAAATTAGGGACAGATGCCCAAAATGAGGTGGTAGGTGCATTTGGTGGACTTATTGGAAACACGTTTGTAAGCGCTTCCCTTGTGGAGAAAGCTGCACCGATCATCCGTCAATACGAAGAACAAATGGATACGTTCATCACGCAACGGAGTGCGGGAGATGCTGTATTCCGCATCATGAGCCAGTTTAGCTATATTCTGATGTGGAAAGTGGATGAACCAACCAAGAAACAGGAGTTTTACGGCAAAATCGATACGTATCTCAACGAGTTGGGAAAACTCGCGTTGCATGGCGATACGGATGAAGCGAAGGAATGGGTCCTCGACAATGGGTTTTATCATAGTGCGCATTTGGGAGAATACCATTCCAATCCGAATAAGGGCAACGAGGTCCTCACAGAAGCATTAGAGCTTTATCCTTATGTGGGACTTCAGTATATGCAGGTAGCGAAGCTGATCCAGACGGTCTATGGCGGAAAAGACGCTAAGGGAAGGGACATCCAGTTCAACAAGATTCGTGAGGATGCCATGGAAAAGTATCTGCCCAAAGAATACACATTCGATGACGGAAGCATCGTCATGAAAACAGGAGGGGATGTCACAGTAGAAAAAGTCAAACGGTTATACTGGGCGGCAAAAGAGGTAAAAGCGCAGTTTCATCGGATGGCAGGGCGAGATGAACCGATGGAGGAAGGGAACCCCGACGATATTTTAACCATGGTCCTTTACAATAGTCCTTCAGAGTACAAGATGAACAACCCCCTGTATGGCTATGAGACGGACAACGGGGGCATGTATATCGAGGGAAAAGGAACTTTCTTCACCTACGAACGAACACCGCAGCAGAGCACATACACACTGGAAGAATTATTCCGCCATGAATTCACGCACTATTTGCAAGGGCGCTATGCCATACCTGGCTTGTGGAATGAAGGACCGATTTACAGAGACGAGAGACTGTCGTGGTTTGAAGAAGGAGGAGCGGAACTGTTTGCAGGCTCCACGCGAACAACAGGTGTTCTGCCTCGAAAATCCATGGTCAACAATCTGATTCGCTTTGGACAAAATAATTGGTATACAGCCTCTCAAACTTTGCACGCACGCTACGGCACATGGGACTTTTATACGTATTCATACGCCTTGCAGTATCACATGATGAAAGAGGACTGGAACAAGCTCGATGATATCATGGATTACATAGAGGCCAATAACGTGGATGGTTATGACCAGTTCATCCGTAAGCTCAGCAATGATTCAGAGCTGAATCGGGATTACCACCGAACAATGGAATCGTTGGTGGACAGCTATCCTGATCTGACCGTGCCGCTGGTGTCTGATGATTATTTGGTCACACCAGCCCCCAAAGCAAGTGCAGAAATCTTCCGAGAAATTGAGGATGTCGCTGGATTGCAAAATGTGTCTACAAACAGGCATCATTCAGAGTTTTTCCAAACCTTTACGTTAACCGGGACGTACACGGGTACGCAGGCACAAGGGGAGAAGCAAGACTGGGAAACGATGAGTCGCATGACTGACGAGTTTCTAACTACACTTACTTCCCACCCGTGGAACGGCTATAAAACCGTAACCGCCTACTTTACCAACTATAGAGTAAATTCGTCCAATCAGTTTGAGTATGATGTCACGTTCCACGGAGTACTTCCAGAACAAGGTGATGGTGAGAACAAGCCGCCTGTTATTGTCATGAACGGACCGTCAAAAGCAGCTGTAAACGAGGAGGTAGCATTCAGTAGTAACGGAAGCTCCGATCCGGATGGGAGCATCGTATCCTATCTGTGGGAATTTGGAGATGGCACAAGCAGCAGTGATGCCAATCCTACGCATGTCTACGAAAATCAGGGAGAATATACCGTGAAACTGCGAGTAACGGATGACAAAGGAGCGGTTACTGCGAAATCGATGACGATCACGATCGAGGAGCAGGGTGGAGAAATTGGAGAAAAGGAACAGGAGCCAAACAACAGCTTTTCAGAGGCAAATCCGTTGAAAAGCAACGTGGAGCTGAGTGGTCAAACAAGTAAACAGGACGACAAGGACATTTTTGCCTTGAAGGTATTGGGCAACGGAACAGTGAAAATCAACGTAACGAGTGAGCATAATACTGGTTTGAACTGGGTCGTTCATCACGAGGATGATCTGAATCATTATTTCGCTTACCCCAAAACCTCAGGAAAAACGCTCTCTGGTGAGTTTGAAGCAACTCCGGGCACCTATTATTTGTCCGTGTACAACTTTAACGGTGAAACCATTCCATACAAAGTAACCGCGGAATGGCCAGAAGAAAATACAGAACCGACCGAAGCGGAGCCGAACAATTCATTTGATGACGCTAATACACTAAAGTTGGGCAAAGAGATAAGTGGGCAAACCGATCGTACAGATGACAAGGACACGTACATGCTTCAGGTTGAAGAGGAAGGAGTCATTCAAGTTACGGTAAGTAGCGAGAAGGACGAAGGCTTAAACTGGGTGGTATTCCATGAAGATGATCTCAAAACATATTTCGCCTACCCCAAAACCACAGGTAAGAAACTGACTGGAGAATTTGAGGCAAATCCAGGGAAATATTACTTGTTAGTCTACAACAATAACAACACGAAGATTCCCTACAAAGTTATCGTGAACGCAGAGTAATCCCCTATTCATAGGAAGAAAAGCCCTTTCTACCCCCTTTTTTAAAAAAGGATAGAAGGGCTTTTTTTCGTTTGATAAGCGTCTGGTAAAAATCAGCGCGTAACGCTATGACGTTCCACACGTCTTTTCTTTACGTAGCTGAAAAAATCAATGGAGCCAATTGTAAATGACTTGTGGCGTCTCTTCCTCAGGACCAGCCGGGAGGACGAATGGAGCTAGGTTGCTCCAAGGCTGGGCAGGGGACGGGGCATTGGAGATCATGAATTCTGTCCCTAATGAAACAAAGCTGTACAGCTCCTCAACAGCGGCATTGTACAAGCGAACACAGCCGAGTGAAACGGATGAGCCGATGCTCTCGGGATGGTTCGTCCCATGGAGGGCATATCCGTTCTCCTGAAAGACCATGCCCCTCGTACCATAAATATTGTCATGTCCGCGAGGCTGATTGATTTTTTGCTGAATGGTATAGTAGCCTTCGGGTGTAGAACCGTTTTTTCCTATGGCGACCGGATAGCTGCGTACCAGATGGGAACCGCTGATGAGCTTCATCGTATGTGTCGATGTAGTCAATTGAAGCTGTAACGGTTCGAAAGGCGCAACTGGCTCCGGATAGCCGGGAAGCGGCAGTACATTGCGCAAGCTGTCCCATGCGGACTCTGGCAAAAAGGCCTTGGGATGATACGGATAGCTTTTTAACAAAAGTCTCTTTGGCGGTACTGGAATTTGCGGCAAATAATTGCCTGGATAAGCGCCAGCCAAATCAGACAGCTGGGCAGGCAATGTACCCGTTTGCTGATAGTAGCGATACAAGGCGTTTCGCAAGATTAGTACATGCTGAAGGGTTAGCTGCTCATCCGTGAGTTCTGCCTTACTTTTAGCAAGCGTCGGTTCTCGTTCCAATTGCACAGGTTTATCCCACCATTTTTCACTGAGAACAGTTCGACTCGTCGGATTATAACGCAAGATGCCTCGGACTTCGCGCGGCTGATAAAACAGCAAGGGACGGAACAACGGCGAACCAGGTACTTCTGGGACAACCATCACCGTAAATGGCTGCGTCAGAGCTGGACGCCGGGACTCAACATACCGCCGGACTTGTTCAGATAGCTCACGGGCACTGAGTGTAGGAGGGACGGCAATGACCTCTACATGTGGCTGTGTTTGCCCAGGTGTCGGTCCGGGCTGTTTGGATGTCTGTGGAGTTGTCTTGGATGACGCATCTCTCAACGGTCCGGGCGAAAAAGCGAATTGAAAATAGAGAAACAAAAGTGAAGCCAAGAGTAAACGTGTTCGACTGCCCAAGGAGCTGCGCTGTCGCTCACGCAGCAGTCTGTGATAAGCGTCACGCGTCTCGTTGTAATACGGGCCTTGCTTGGATACCAGGCCACGCCTATACGCTTCGAGAGCTTGTTCCGAGTTTCCTTGTGCTTCTCGTTCTTTGCCAAGGTAAAACCACCCAATGGCTTCGTTTGGATACTGAGTCGTATACCACCGGTAAAAGGCGAGGTCGCTCTGATCCGGATATTTCATATGAAATGTACTTTTTTCCTGAAGAAAGGAAACCTTGTCCACGGATGCTTCTCCCCCAAATAAATGAGCGTTTAAAAAGGCGCCCTTATTAGGATGTATCGGCGGGAGTCGGGAAAATAATGAGAGTGGAGGTCAAAAATGGTTTACTTACGAACGATCAAGCTGCTGCGAGAGAAATTTCCCAACACGAAAGAATATCCATTTCACTTGCCTTCCTTGCGCAAGCTGGAAGAGATTGAGCTTGCGAGCAGTGTCACTTTTTTTGTAGGAGAGAATGGCTCGGGTAAATCGACCTTATTGGAATCCATTGCCTATCAATGCGGTTTTCACACGGCTGGAGGATCGCGTCACAACTTTTATGAGGTGCATCGCTCGGAGGCGATTTTGGGTGACTACATACGCCTTTCCTGGCTGCCTAAAATAACGAATGGCTTTTTCCTACGAGCGGAGAGCTTCTACCAGTTTGCCAGCCATATCGATGAGATGGGCCCGAAAAGCTATCAACATTACGGCGGACGCTCGCTGCATGAGCAGTCGCACGGAGAATCTTTTTTCTCGTTGTTTGCCAATCGCTTTAACGGCAGGGGAATCTACCTGCTGGATGAGCCCGAGGCTGCTCTTTCACCGAAGCGTCAAATCGCTTTTTTGTATATGATGCGTGATTTGGTGGAAGAAGGAGCACAATTTATCATTGCGTCCCACTCGCCGATTCTATTGGGCTATCCCGGAGCGACTATCCTTAATTTTGACGAATCGCCGGTACAAGAGGTGAATTATCGCGATACAGAGCACTATCAATTGACGCGCCGTTTCCTGGAGAAGCCCGATTTATTTTTAGATGAAAAATAATTTTCATTCTTCCTGTCACAAAACTCGCCTTGGCGGTTTCTATTAGATGAACGAAGCAGTAGAGGCATTCGTTAATGGCGCACGCGGGAAGGAGGAATCCAGTGGAGGTGCAAGCAAACCTGGTGATGAACCATGCTCGAGTAGAGGATCATACAGATTCCTTTCAAGAATTGTTTACGACTTATTATCCGTTTGTAGTCCGACAGATCATGCGAATTGTGAAAGATCAACAAACGGCAGAAGATATTGCACAGGATGTATTTCTTTCCTTTTACCATACCGATCGCACGGTGATCGAACATATCCCGGCATGGCTGTCCAAGTCCGCGCTCTACGCAGCGTACAATTATCTTCGTTCAGAAAAACGCAGGTACGCAAGACAAGAGCGAAGTGCATCCGAGCAAGAACACGTCAGCCCTTCTTCAGAAGAGATGTGGCTTGCAAAAGAGTCCCAGAGTATCGTTCGCGATGTGCTAGAGGAGCTAGACGAGCGGGAACGAACCTTACTGGTCATGAAATATTCCGGATTTCCTTATGCGGAGTTGGCGAAAGCGACTGGCACGCAGATCAGCTCAGTGGGAACACTCCTCGCGAGAGCGAAAAGTAAATTTCGTACCATATATGGCCGGATGAGGGGGGAAGAGGAATGAAATGTGCCGATACAGGCTTTATCCAGACGTTCTTGGATGGGGAATGCAGCTCAAAAGAAAGTAAGCAATTCCTGCTTCATCTGGAGTACTGTGAAACCTGCCGCACACAGCTGAACGAACTGTCCGCGTTGGATAGCTGGACTCGTGAGAAGATGGAGCATGCTTTTTCCGAGACAAACGGTGGGAAGGTCAATACGGAAGCAGCGTGGCAGCGATTCTCACAATCCATCGAGAAAACGACTGACACCTATGCACAAGAGCGACAAACGATAACCAATCGAGCAACAATGAGAAGGAGCTGGAATCAGATGAACAAGCAAACAAAAAGATGGGTAACAGGTGCTTCGGCAGCAGCAGTACTGGCTGTGTCCCTGTCTTTCCCCCAAGTACAAGCAGCAGCGAACGATTTTCTGTCCATTTTCCGCATGGATAAAGTAGAGTTTGTCAAAGTGACGCAAGAGGATCTGCGAGAGGTCGAACAATGGATCGCTAGCGGCAATTGGGGCGAGACGGAACTGCCTGGGATCGGAAAAATCTGGATGGATAAAAACGATCAAGAGAAACTTGAGCAAAGAAGCCACTATTACAACAACAAGGAATCCGCTGAAAAGGCTGGCGTGAAGCTGCCACAGCTGCCGCAGGACGTCACGGTGGATAGTGTAGAGATCCAATCACCTTTTACTATGCACATGGAGATCGATGCCGATCGTGCAAACAAGCTATTGGCGCAATTGCAGGTAGAGGCGCGCTTTGATGAAAAGCTGAGTGGTAAACGCTTCTCCTTGAAGATCCCACAGATGCAGAAGGTTTGGATGACCGCAGGAAAAGAAAGCTATGGCTACTCTGTCATGGACGCACCTGAGCTAACTGCTCCTGAGGGAGTCGATCTGGCACAGCTTCGCGAGACAATCTTGGCCCTGCCGTTCATTCCTGATCAAGTGAAAAAGCAGATGATTAGCATTGAAGACTGGCAACATACCCTCCCTGTACCATACATGGCAGACGGCGAGAGTAAGATGAAGGAAGTAAAAGTGAACGGTCAAAAGGGAATGCTGATCACAGGTAAATACAATGTGCATCTGATGTGGCAGCAGGATGGACACATTCACATGCTGGAAGGCAGCGAAAAGAACGCGGATGGGCTGTTGGATTTTGCCAATCAGCTGAAATAAGGAAATAAATAGTCGGGCATTGGCAGAGTTTTCCTGAAAAGGGGGCTCTGCTTTGTCCCGTTTGTCATGGAGAAAGTGAGGTAAGCGATGTCAGATTATGTGATTGAGACCTGGGACTTGACCAAGCAATATAACGGCAAGGCCGGCTGCAAAAATATTACGCTACAAGTACCGCGCGGCTCCGTATTTGGTTTCCTCGGGCAAAATGGAGCGGGTAAAAGTACCTTTGTCAGGACGATGCTCGGGTTATTGCACCCAACGAATGGCAAAGCGGTTATGCTTGGGGAGCCGATTGGTAGTGTAGAATCGCGAAAAAAGGTAGGGTACTTACCAGAGCTATTCCGCTATCCGGATTGGTTGACAGGTCAACAGCTTTTAGAGCATCATGCCGAGTTGTGTGGATTAACACATCGCGAGAGCAAAACAGTCATAAAAAATGTCGTTGAGCTGGTCGGAATGGCTGGACGTGAGCGTGAACGCATCCGGGGCTATTCCAAAGGCATGCAGCAGCGTATCGGGATTGCCTGCGCCCTCTTATCCGATCCAGAGCTAATCTTTCTCGATGAGCCGACCTCCGCGCTGGACCCAATCGGGCGAAAAGAAGTGCGTGAGCTGATCGCGCGGCTTCGTGACCAAGGAAAGACGGTCTTTCTCAACAGTCATCTCCTGAGTGAAATGGAGAGCGTGTGCAACTACGTCGGGATCATTCACCGCAGTGAGCTGGTCGTACATGGCGACTGGCGCAAGCTGAGCAGCGTCCAACCGCAAATTGAATTGACTGTGGAAAAGGATAGCGCTGGCTTTCATAACGAGCTTCCTTCTTTCGTCACAGAGAGTCGTCTCGTTAGACAAGAGGAAGACCGTGATACATGGTTATTGACGCTGGATCAGGACAATCGGGTACCCGCTCTGTTGCAACAGTTGATCGCATCCGGGGCTGGGGTACATGAAGTCGTCCGCAAGCAGCAATCACTGGAAGATGTATTCCTGTATTGGGTGCAGAGAAAGGAGGGAGAACGACATGTGGCCGATCATCAAAATCACGTATAGAGAAATGATCTCCAAGCGTATTTTCACGATTACGCTGATCATGTCACTGGCCTTCTTGCTGCTGTTTGGACTTGCCACAGGCTATGCTGTCAAGGAAATGAAGGACTCATTCGGGGGCGCAGGTCCAGAAGCTTTGCTGCAAAAAAACTTCTTTTCCACGCAGCTCTTGGGAATGGGCTTGTACTTTGGCTCCGTCATTACGGCACTCCTGGCGATTTTGAGCAGTGTCGGGAGTATTGCATCTGAAATCGAGAGCCATCAAATCGACACGTGGCTGGCCCGCGCCCTTCCTCGCTACAAATATGTATTGGGGAAATTTTTCGGGTTGGCAAGTATGTTGGGGCTTTACGCACTCCTGATGTTTGCCGGACTTTTGGCGATCAACCAATGGGTGGGTGGCGGTGCGTTGGCTGTTCAGGTAAGTGGAGCCCAAATCCTGAAAGCAGCAGCTTTCTTCGTAAGTATGCCGATCATTCTTGTCTGTGTAGCCATGCTCTTGAGCAGTATAACTACAACAGTAACAGGCGGTATTATCCTGATCATTCTGTATGGGATCAGCTTCATCGGTGGCTTTATCGAGCAGCTTGGTGTTGCCTTTAGCAACAGCTCACTCACGAACATCGGGATTATTTCCAGTCTGGTTTTTCCAACCGATTCGTTATTCAGGCAAACGACGCTCTCCCTATTTGACACGGCTGACGATCCGTTGTCCTTTGCTTCGCAAGGAATTTTCGGGACGACATCTCCTCCGAGTACTGCCATGCTCATCTACACCATTCTCTATGGCATCGTGGCGTTGGGGTTGTCCATCCGGGTGTTTCAAAAGCGGGATGTATAAAATACAAGAAAGAACGGCTGATTCGTGCCGTTCTTTTTCTTTTCCCTTGATTTTTATGACGTTAATAGAGGAAATGCGGTTAAAACAGTTTATGCGCATATTCTATTCGGATTTTTACGAACATTGCTATAATGACAGCACGATATGAAAGCGCATTCTTGCAAGGGGGAACTCGCGTATGCTGGCATTACTTGGATTTCTCATGGTAGCCATTTTTATGTACTTGATTATGTCGAAACGGCTCTCGGCATTGGTTGCTTTGATTGTTGTTCCTGTTGTATTTGCGTTGATTAGCGGATTTGGTACAGAAATTGGAGACATGATGCTTGCAGGCATCAAGAAAATTGCGCCTACGGGAATCATGCTGTTGTTTGCCATTCTGTACTTTGGAGTCATGATGGATGCAGGTCTGTTTGATCCATTAATTAAAAAAATCGTAAAAATGGTGAAAGGTGACCCACTGAAGGTGATTGTAGGTACAGCGATTCTCGCTACCTTGGTCGCACTGGATGGAGATGGAACCACGACTTATATGATTACCGTTACCGCGATGCTGCCTTTGTATCGGAAGCTGGGAATCAGACCGATGATTTTGGCAGCCATGGCGATGCTCTCGCTCGGTGTCATGAACATGACGCCTTGGGGTGGACCGACAGCACGTGTTATGAGTGTACTCCACATGGATGTTTCCGAGATTTTTGTCCCTGTGATTCCTATGATGATTGGCGGAATTGCGTGGGTGATGATCGTAGCCTGTATTCTGGGCAAACAAGAGCGTAAGCGTCTGGGGATTATTGAGATACCAGATGAAGATTTGAAATCGCTTGCAGGACAAGAAGTGGCAGCGACGGATGAGACCGCTGCACTGAAACGTCCGCGCTTGATCTGGTTCAATCTGTTGTTGACCGCAGCCCTGATGATCGGCCTGATTACGAGCTTTTTGCCACTGCCGACGCTGTTCATGTTCGCTTTTGCGATTGCCCTGTTTGTGAACTATCCGAAAATGCAAGATCAGAAAGAGCGAATTGCCGCCCACGCTGCTAACGCACTGGCTACCGTGTCCATGGTTTTCGCGGCGGGTATCTTTACAGGCATCCTGACTGAAACGAAAATGATCGATGCGATGGCGAGCACACTCGTTTCCTGGATTCCGGATTCACTTGGTTCCCATATGCCTCTACTCGTAGCGCTGACAAGCATGCCATTCACGTATTTCATGTCGAACGATGCGTATTACTTCGGGATCGTTCCAATCCTGGCAAATGCAGCAGCCGCTTACGGAATCGATCCGGCGGAAATTGGTCGCGCTTCCATCCTGGGTCAACCGCTGCATGTACTCAGCCCGTTGTTTGCAGCACAGTACCTGCTGATCGGAATGGTTGGGGTCGATTATGCAGAAACCCAAAAGTTCATCCTGAAATGGGCGTTTGGAACATCGATCGTGATGATTGCGCTTGCTCTTCTTACCGGAGTCATCTCATTTTAGTCAAAGATAAGAAGGAAAAAAGGAAAAAGAGGCCTACTCATGGCCTCTTTTTCGTCATCGAGCGAAATGAGATACAATGAGAAGAAGAGGAGGGAACGATGTGCGTTTTCACAGCAAGCTGATGTTGATTATTTGTTCGCTCCTTTTTGGTGTGACGGTCATACTCGGTACAATGTTTGAGCAGATGCTGGCGGGCGTATTGGAGCATGAGATCGGGACGCGCGCACTGCATACCGCCAAGACCGTCGCGCAGATGTCCGAGATCAAACAGGCGTTTGACACAGAAGATCCCGCCAAGATTATCAATCCAATCGTGGAAAAAATACGCGTGGACACAAATGCGGCTTTTATCACAGTAGGAAATTTGCAAAGCATTCGCTATTCCCATCCTGATCCAGAGCAGATTGGCAAAAAGATGGTGGGAGGCGACAATGAGGCAGTATTTAAAGGGCAATCTATTATCTCTGAGACAGTCGGCTCGCTTGGCCCTGGACTCAGAGGAAAGACACCGATCTATGATGAGGAAGGAAAGGTGATGGGGGTCGTTTCGGTCGGCTTCTTGTTTGAGGATATAAATGAGACAATCGAATCGTATCGCAATCGAATCTTCGTCATCGGCATCGTCACCTTGCTCTTGGGTGTGGTGGCTACGCTCATTCTTTCACAAAATGTAAAAAAAGCCATATTTGGTTTGGAGCCTGAACAAATCGGGCGATTGTATCAGGAAAATCAAGCCGTGCTGGAATCGATTCGCGAAGGCATTGTGGCGGTCAATAAGGATGGAGCGATCACACTCGCGAATCAGACCGCTCTCCATATGCTGGGGCAAGCGAAGGATAATGACAGGATCATGGACAAACAGGACGAGCTGGTTCGGTCGTTGGGCCTTCATGAGGTGATTGAGACAGGGAAAGCCGAATTTGACCGCGAAACGAAAGTGGACGAGCACATATTAGTGGTGAACCGGGTCCCGATTATGGATAAGGAGCGCCATGTTTTGGGCGCGGTAGCGAGCTTTCGCAATCGGTCCGAGCTGTTCGAGGTCACACAGGAGCTGTCACGAGTGAAGGAGTATGCGGAAGTCCTTCGTTCCCAGACGCACGAGTATTCCAACAAACTGCACCTCATATCAGGACTCATCCAGCTCGAATCGTATCAGGAAGCCATTGAAACGATCTCTTCTGAGTTGAATGTACATGTGCACAATACGACGTTTATTATGCAAGAAGTCCCCGACCCACTGATAGGTGGCTTGTTGCTCGGGAAGCTGAATCAAGCCAACGAACGCAAAGTGGAATTGAAAATTGATCCAGAAAGCAACTTCCGTGACATTCCAGCCTCGATTGATCGCTCACAGCTGATTGTCATTCTTGGCAATTTGATAGATAATGCGATGGACGCTGTAAAAGCTCCGGGTGCATTTGCACCAGAAATCACGATCTTTTTGCTCAATATGGAAGAGGTCCTGCTCATCGAGGTAGAGGATAGAGGGCCAGGCATCTCCGAAGAAAATGCT
This sequence comes from Brevibacillus sp. HB2.2, assembly GCF_013284275.1. NCBI lineage: Bacteria > Bacillati > Bacillota > Bacilli > Caryophanales > Paenibacillaceae > Brevibacillus > Brevibacillus sp. HB2.2. The sequence goes on along the minus strand of NZ_JABSUV010000055.1, from coordinate 4,983 downwards.
GAACGAATCTTTGAGTTGGGCTTCTCTACCAAACAACAGCCGAATCATGGCTACGGACTGCACTTAGTCAAACAAGCTGTTATTCATGTACACGGCAATGTTACGCATACAGGTAATCCGGTAGGTGGAACAATTTTTACTGTGACGATACCAAAGGATGCACTCACGGCAGAACGGGAGGAGGCCGTACTAGATGATACGGGTACTCATTATTGAGGACGACCTGAGAATCGCAGAGGTAAACCGACGCTTCGTGGAAAAAGTGGAGGGGTATGAGGTGATTGGCATTGCCACGAATGGACAAGAGGCCAAAGACCAAATGGAAATTTTACAGCCCGATCTCGTGTTGCTCGACATTTATTTTCCGGATATGGACGGCCTCGATTTTTTGTCGATCATAAAGGAGCAGTTCCCTACAACGGATGTCATCATGCTGACCGCTGCCAAAGAAGTGGATGCGGTTGTAGAGGCGATCCGCTACGGTGTATTCGATTTTATTACCAAGCCGCTTATTTTTGCACGCCTGCAACAAACGTTACGGAATTACCAGGAGTTCAGGCAAAAGGTCAGTGATTGGAAAAAAGACAGCGATCAGATCAGTCAAACCCAAATCGATGAACTCATTGCCCGTACAGGCCAAAAGAAGACACCCGAGACAAAGGCAGTAAAAGGAATTGATCAAATTACGTTGGACAAAATCTCTGGCTTTCTCATGCAGACACAGGAGGCCACAACGGATTTAGTCAGCAAAGAAACAGGCATCAGCCGTTCAACAGCAAGGCGATACCTCGAATATTTGGTAGCCAAAGGAGACGCCATCGCAGACCTTTCGTACGGTGTCGTCGGACGTCCAGAACGCGTGTACAAAAGCGTCGGGCGGCAAAAAGAATAAAAAAACCCTCCGTGCAATCAAGGAAGTTCCAAAGCTTACTTGAGAGCATGGAGGGTCTTTTTTTTTGTACACATGATTTTTGACAAGTATTTAGAAGGTTCCGATGAACCAACAAAAGCTGGCGAGAAGAAAAAGCGCAGGGCTCGCAGACCTTGACAACGCCTACCCAGTCGGAACTACCAAAAGGGGACCACGCTTGTCGAACACTTCTTCCCTGAGAATCTTCCGCCCGTAGGGTGGCTTTGGCTCGACGGTCCCCTTATGTTGACTCAAAACCCGGTTCTACTTAATCACACAGCTCGCTTCCACCCGATAAATACGCTGCCCACGAGAAGAAAAGCGCTCCTCGTACTCCGTCATCACATTATCCACCGCCAGCTTGGACTGGTGCAGGTCAAAGGTGATATTGCGCATCTGGAAACGCTCCGCAGCAAATTGGTTGAGTGAAAACTCAAAAAGGTTCTCATTGTCTGTCTTCATATGAAGCTCACCGTCTGCCACAAGCACCTGACGATACGTGTTCAAGAAGCTTTTGTAAGTAAGACGGCGTTTCGCATGACGGGTTTTTGGCCACGGATCACTAAAGTTCAGATAGATGCGAGAAATTTCATGATCGGCAAACAACTCGGTCAACTTGGAAGCGTCGTACTGAACAAAAGCCAGATTCGGAATAGCTTTGTACTCCGTACGCTGGACAGCGCGCAGAACGACCTCTGCCTTCAGTTCAACCGCAATGAAATTGATGTCAGGGTGACGCTCGGCCAATGTATTAATGAAACGTCCTTTTCCACAGCCGATCTCCACGTGAATCGGATTGTTATTCCCGAAGCGTTCCTTCCAATTTCCTTTATAGGAAAGGGGATTGTCTACGAACGTCGGATATTCTCTCAGGGCCGCTTCGGCACCTGGAATGTTACGCAGTCGCATATGTGCCTCCTTCAAAACGAACTCCTATCTACTTTACGATGACTCCCTGCTAGTTGCAAGTAGAGAGAGAAGAAAGAGAAGCGAGATTCCGGAGGCAGATTACGTGAGAAAGGTGCGAAAAGGGGTTTTTTGTAAAAGGAACTAGGACGAAAGTCGCATATAGCACGGATTTTAACATAGGATGGCTGGATAAATTTTGCCAATTTGAGAGGGACATTCTGGTAGGAAAATAGACTGAAAATTTGAGGAACGCCTGTTAAATCAAGCGCGAAGGCGTCAAGCGGTAATTGTGTCCAGTTGAAAAAATCATTTTTGGCAAGTTTTTGGTAATTTCATAGTGTGTGGGCTTTGGTAAAGTAGAGAACAAGTGAGAGGTCAGCCAAACTTTGCATAAAATGGTCCCCTGTTGAGCAGGGATCTTTTTCAAAAGAAAAGGGAGGATGAACAGCATGAAATTACATAAAGCCCTCATAGGAATCGTAATGGGAGTAGCATTGGGAGTCACAGCGATTGTCGCTCCGCTGCCAGGAGAGAAAAATGTAGCTGAGGCGGCATGGACGCAATCCAAGGCGGACAAAGTCATTGCCACGGGAAGAAAGTATATGGGTACTCCTTATAAATTCGGTGCGAGCAGCAATACCACAGCCGTTTTTGATTGCTCTTCCTTTACAAAGCGCGTATTTAAAGTCGCAGTCGGCAAGAGCTTGCCACGCACTTCTCGCGATCAAGCCAAGGTAGGAACGAGTGTGTCCAAGTCGAACCTGAAAAAAGGAGACCTGGTGTTCTTCAAGGCGAGTAAAACGACGACGTCCAAACGGATCACACACGTGGCGATCTATGCAGGTAACAACAAACTCCTTCATACATATGGAAAACCAGGAGTGACGTATTCGACCTTTAAGGGCACGTCCTGGGAGAAACGCTTCGTTTCGGCACGGCGAGTCTTGTAATCTACCCGTCTGGCTCTCTACTTACTAATACGTCTCGCACGCGGTAAAGTTGCGATGAGCGAATAGGCAAGTTTTGTAAATAGGATAGGGAAAAGGGATGATCTATTGCAGATCATCCCTTTTTGCTGTCGCGCGAAACTCAATCGGATCTCTTTGCAGGCCGAGCATACTTTTGCCGCCAATAAAAGAAACAGGAAGCAAGAAAGAGGGGGATGGAGGCAAGCAGCATCACTTCCTTGGCCGTAAGTCCGCATGCGATCAATAGACTCGTTATCGCCTGTGAAATCGGCTGCAAGCCTAAAGAGGAGAGCGAAACCAAACTCATGACTTTCCCCAACGAGGCTTGTGGCACCTTTTCCTGAACAAAAGAGAGAATCGGAACATTAATGAGAGAAAACGTGACGCCGAGCGTAAATAGAATAAGCAAGCTGAGCCAGAACTGTTGGGTGAGACTAAAAGCAAAAAAGACAAGTGCTTGCATGATCATGAAAAGAAAGGCGATCTGCAACCTGTTTTGGCCTAGTGTCGTGAGTGTGAGCACGATTGCCCCAGCAAGCATGCCAAAAGCGAGTGCCCCTTCCAAAAAGCTGTACTGCAGCGTAGAACCAGCTAGCACCTGATCTACAAAAATCGGCAAGCCGATATATAAGGGGCCCATCAAAAATACGTTCAAGCAGATGATGGAGGTCAATAGCAAGGGAAGGAAATCTGATTGATTGACATAGCAGAAGCTTTCCTCTATAGATTCCTTGAGTCGTTGCTGTGGTTTGGAAAGAACTGCTGGTTCCTGTTTCGGCATGCACCATGCAGATACACTTGCAACCAGCAGAAGCAAGCCAACAAAGCCGTATAAAAGGGGGTAACTTCCCCACTCAATCACAAAACCGGCAAGAACAGGACCGAGCAGTTGTGAGGTTTGGTTTGTCGTTTGTAGCACAGAATTCGCTCGCAAAAGGGAGGAAGAGGGTACGATTGACGGAAGGAACGAATTTTGAGCTGGCCAATAAAAGGCATCAATGGTACCGAAGAAGAGAGCGAACCAAATAAATAGCGCCAGCGAGGAATACCCCCACCAGATGATTCCTCCAAGCAACAGCATCAAAAGTGCTTTCAACATGCTTGTGATTGACAGGATTCTCTTTTTGCTCATCCGATCAGCGAGCGTTCCGCCTATCAGCATGAAGACGATCCTGGGAATGGTTGCCGCCATAAATACGATGCCTAATGAGGCCTCCTGAGATAAAACCTGGATGATATACCAGGTTTGCGAGAAAAGAAAGAGTGAGATACTGAGTCCGGAACAAAGGGCGGAAATCCAAAGAAGAGTAAAAGGTTTCGTAAACAAGCGGGATGTATCCGCTGAGGGAAGGCTAGATTGCTTGGGGACAGCTTCCATGGAAATTCACTCTCCTTATTATTAACCGGTTAAATAATATTAACCGTATGTCCGAAAGAAAAACCTACTCGAATAGGTTTTTCATACACATGTAGACTCATCGTATTACAAGTTCCTTTGTTACTCCTGTTCATCCTTTTTAAATAACGGTTCATCAATTTGAAATCCCGTAATCATCAGGTAGTAATCCTGCTTCGAAGAGGGGTCATCCAGGGAGCTTTGCTGCAATTCGTGGAGTAGGCTCCGGTATTTTTGCAAAAAGGACACAAACGCTTGCTCACTGACTCTGACTTCAGACTGTAGGGAGATGCGCGGCCATTTCTCGACTTCCGTTGATGTCAGTGCAAAGGCTTCATCAGGAGCACTGAGCGCTCTTGTTTTCGCCCGTTGCAACACTTCGACATAGGATTGTCTGGTAGCCTCCTTCGACTCCGTATACGTGAGCAGATGATCAGCGGGTATGAAGCCTTTTGCCACCGCCTGATAGTATTTGAGAATGTTGCCGCCCTTCTCTTCCTTTTTAACCAGCTGGATGATGCCATGCTTCTCCAACTCACGCAGGTGGTACAGAATCTTCGCACGAGATAGTCCAAAAAGCTGGGAAAGCTGTTGCCCCGTGTGCGGCTTTTCCACCAGATGCATTAGCATTTTCGTGCGTAACGGGTCACTGATTACTTTTAGCTGATCGTAGTTTTCGATGATAAAAATCGACTTTTGCTCCAATATGCATCACAATCCTTTTAACCAGTTAAAATTTATTAACTTGATTGTATGAGGGAATAGATGGAAAAGTCAATACAAAAACCCTTCCTGAGTGA